>NZ_JAELTV010000416.1 GCF_016429005.1 Pedobacter sp. ASV19 | reverse complement strand
CCCCCCCCCCCCCCCCCCCCCCCCCCCCCCCCCCCCCCCCCCCCCCCCCCCTTTTTAGATGTGTATAAGAGACAGATTCAGGTTCTCTCAAAAAACAACAGTTACGACCGAAAATCAAAGCAAAATGAAAAAGTTTTCCATCCAAAAAAGATACGTTTAGCAAAAACGGATCAAAAAAGAGAGATGACCACCCCAACGTATAACTATGGATTGGAAACGGGAATTAACAAGAGCAGCAATACAAATAGTTTCTATTTGGGCTTGTCAGGCTCGTATGCTTTGACCAAACACTGGTTAATTTCTACCGGACTACAATTCAACACATTAAGACAATTGGCTGGAGAATACTCGCATCCGAGTTACTACTGGCCAGATTCTCTTCCACCTTTTACAGTTAACGATTCACGCAAAGTGCTGACATTAAATATTCCTTTACTACTGGAATACAAGATCAATAAAGCGATTAGTCTGCAAGCCGGGCCGTTGCTTAATCTCTTGCTTAAACAATCAAACAAACAGGGCCTGATCGCTCCAATGGCTGACATGCGCGATACCGTATATCATAGTAAAGAGATCAACCAGGCTATTAGTAAAACGACCGTTAATCAGGTTAGTATAGGATTTACCGGAGGAATAAGCCTCCACATGGGGCGATTTGATTTAAACGGAAGATATCAGCTTCTTTCTCCCTATAAAATAAGTAATGACTTAGGTTCATATAAAGCAACCTATCAGACTTTACAGTTTGGCATTGGCTACAGGTTTAAATAAAAAGGGGTTGTATCAGATGATACAACCCCTATAATTTTCCGAAATCAGAATTAAATCACAATGTTCACAATTCTGCCTTTCACAACAATAACCTTTTTAGGTGTTTTACCCTCCAGATATTTTTGCACCTGCTCATCAGCCAGAACAGTCTCTTCAATTTCTTTAGCTTCCAATGTTAAACTCAAATTAAGGTTCAACCGGGTTTTACCATTTACAGAAACAGGATAACTGAATTCGTCTTCTACCAGATAGGCTGGATTAAATACTGGATACGGAGTATAAGATAAACTTCCTTCTTCATGTCCTAATAAAGACCAAAGCTCTTCACAGATATGCGGCGCATAGGAAGAAAGCACCACAACCAGATCTTCCAATACCTGACGATTCTTACATTTCAAATCTGTCAGTTCATTCACTGCAATCATGAAACTGGACACCGATGTATTGAAAGAGAAGCGTTCAATATCATCCTGAACCTTTTTAATGATCTTATGTAAAGCCTTCAGTTCTGCTTTAGTTGGAACAGAATCGCTGACATTAAAAACCCATGCCTCATTATGGAACAATCTCCAGAATTTGCGAAGGAATTTAAACACCCCCTCTATTCCATTGGTATTCCATGGCTTACTCTGTTCCAATGGTCCAAGAAACATTTCATACATCCTTAATGTATCTGCACCATAGTTTTCAATCAATACATCCGGATTAACTACATTAAACTTAGATTTAGACATCTTCTCCACTTCTACCCCACAAATGTATTTACCATTTTCCAGGATAAACTCAGCGTCCTTAAATTCAGGTCTGAACAACTTGAATTTTGGAATATTCAGAATCTCATTTTCTACAATATTCACATCTACATGCAATGCAGATGTTTTATAGTCATTCCTTAAACCATGAGATACCAGTGTATTTGTTCCACGGCCCTGCTCATCAATAACACGGTAAACAAAATTACTCCTTCCCTGGATCATGCCCTGATTAATCAGTTTTTTGAAGGGTTCTTCCTCCTGTACATAGCCAAGATCTTTAAGAAACTTATTCCAGAAGCGGCTATACAACAGGTGACCAGTAGCATGCTCCGCTCCTCCAATATAAAGATCGACATCTTTCCAGTACTCAATTGCTTCCTTTGAAGCAAATTCAGAACCATTAACGGCATCCATATATCTGTACCAGTACCAACTTGAACCAGCCCAGCCAGGCATTGTGCTCAGTTCGTACTCATACTGATCTTCATAACTCCAGTTCTCGGCCCGTCCCAAAGGAGGCTCTCCTGTCTCAGTTGGCAGGTATTTATCAATTTCAGGGAGCAATAACGGCAATTCTTCTTCCTTGATCAGGTAGGGTAATCCATCCTTAAAATAAACAGGAATAGGTTCACCCCAATACCGCTGGCGACCAAAAATAGCATCCCGCATACGGTAATTGATTTTTGCCTTTCCTACGCCCTGTTCTTCAAGCCAGTTGTTCAAAAATGGGATCGCTTCAGCGTAGCTCATCCCATTAATAAAGCCTGAATTGATGTATTTCCCTTCTTTTGTTGGATCAGCCTGTGTATCTATATTTTGTTGCGCGTCCAGAACCTGTACAATTGGTAAATTGAAATGTGTAGCAAATGCCCAGTCACGCTGATCTCCACTTGGTACACCCATTACCGCACCAGTACCATAACCTGCAAGAACATAGTCCGCAATCCAAAGCGGCACACGTGCTCCGCTCACCGGATTGATGACGTAACTTCCTGTAAAAGCACCGGAAACCGTTTTTGTATCTGCCATACGGTCCAGTTCTGATTTCTTCCTGGTTTGAGCAATATACTGCTCAATATCGCTTTTTTGTTCTGGTGTAGTTAATGCAGCTACCAATTCATGCTCAGGTGCAAGAACCAGATAAGAAACCCCAAATATAGTATCAGCCCGTGTGGTGAACACTTCAATATAGTCTTCTTCTACTCCTGTAATTGACGGTGTTTTCTCAATTGCAAACCTCACACTTGCTCCAACACTTTTACCAATCCAGTTGCGCTGCATTTCTTTGACCGGCTCCGGCCAGTCTATCGTATTCAGCCCCTGAAGTAAACGTTCTGCATAGGCAGAAATACGCATACTCCACTGCATCATTTTCTTTTGTTCTACCGGATGTCCTCCACGCTCTGAAAATCCATCCTTAACCTCATCATTGGCCAATACAGTTCCAAGAGCAGGACACCAGTTCACCGTACTTTCTTTTAAATAAGTCAGCCTGTATTTAAGCAACTCTTCCTGCTTTTCCTCACTGGTCATTGTTGCCCAATCGCTCGGCATAAAGGTCTTGGTATCTTCATCACAAACGGCCTTCACATCCGCACTTCCTGAAGCATTAAACTTTTCAAGCAGAGTCGTAATATCTTCTGCCCTGTCCGTCTCCAGGTTATACCAGGAATTGAACAACTGCATAAAAATCCATTGCGTCCATCTATAATACTCGGGATCGCTGGTCCTCACCTCTCTGCTCCAGTCAAATGAAAAACCGATCTGGTCCAATTGCCTGCGATAAGTATTGATATTGGTTTCTGTGGTGATTGCCGGATGCTGTCCGGTTTGAATAGCATATTGCTCAGCCGGCAAACCAAAAGAATCGTATCCCATCGGATGCAATACATTGAACCCCTTCAACCTTTTGTATCTTGAAAATATATCTGAGGCGATATAGCCCAGGGGATGACCCACGTGTAAACCCGCACCTGATGGATAAGGAAACATATCCAGCACGTAAAATTTAGGTTTATCGCTATTGGTATCTGCTTTAAAAGTCTGGTTCTGAGCCCAAAACTGCTGCCACTTTTTCTCTATTTCTTTAAATTGGTAATCCATTACGGCTATTCCTTAATATATAGCGCGAAAATAATGAAATAATTTACCAATTGGTAATCAGAGTAAATATGCCGCCTTTTAATAAGGCGGCATAGCTCACTATCTTTTAAGATAATAGGTTTCGGTAACCTTAGGATTAGATTGATCTACTGTGGCTGTAAACTGGAAAGTATTGTCGTTAAGCACTTCGGTAGAACACACCAGAAGCTTTGAAGCTAATTTAATGTTAAATGCCGTTCCAACAAAGGTGACGTAATTGCCACTGGAAATTGTACCCGCCCTGTCTCTTATACACATCTGACG
>NZ_JAELTV010000415.1 GCF_016429005.1 Pedobacter sp. ASV19 | reverse complement strand
CCCCCCCCCCCCCCCCCCCCCCCCCCCCCCCCCCCCCCCCCCCCTCTTTTAGATGTGTATAAGAGACAGGTGCAAGCGCAATCCAGATCAACTTTAAATTTTAACGGTGACTGGAAATTCAAAAAAACAAATGAAAACGTGGTCGCGAAGACGGAATGGGAACGGGTAACCATCCCACATACCTGGAATGCGGAGGATATGCAGCTGTCAAAAGACTTTTATGAAGGCGAAGGACAGTATAAAAAAGAGTTTGACCTGAGTGAAGAATATAAAGATAAAAGGATTTTTTTACGTTTTGAGGGGGTAGGACAGGTTGCACAAGTCTATGTAAATGATAAGCTGGTTGGTACCCATAAAGGATCTTACAGTGCTTTTTGTTTTGAGATCACTTATGCGGTTAAACTAGGTTCAAAAAATACTGTTCTTGTTAAAGTTAACAACAAGGCCAGAAAAGATGTGATCCCGGTTAATCACTTCTTATTTGGGATTTATGGTGGGATTTACAGACCAGTAAGCTTAATTGTAACCAATAAGCTGAACATCAGTACCACAGATTATGCATCGCCAGGTATTTATTTAAGCCAGAAAAATGTAACTCCAAAATCTGCAGAGGTTAACCTGGCTGTTAAAATAGAAAATAAACTTTCCGCTCCACAGGAAATAACAATCAAAACGACGGTATACGATAAAGAAGGGAAATCTGTTCTGACCAAAAACACCAATGAGCGGGTAACGATGCAGGGAAGACAGCGCTTTGAACAGAATTTTATTATGGAAAACCCTCATTTATGGCAAGGATTAGACGACCCTTATCTGTATAAAGTGGTTACCCAGGTTCTTCAAAAGGATCAGGTTATTGATGAAGTAGTACAACCACTAGGTCTTAGAAAATTTGAATTTGCAGGAAAGAATGGGTTTTTCGTGAACGATAAGGCCTATCCGATGTATGGCGTTACCCGCCATCAGGACAGATGGAAATACGGAAATGCATTGAGCAATTCGCAGCACAGGGAAGATCTGGATATGATCAGGGAAATGGGGGCAACCACTATTCGCTTTGCCCATTACCAGCAGGCAGAATATATCTATTCACAATGTGACACAATGGGGTTTGTAATCTGGGCCGAAATTCCTTTTGTAAACACCTATACTTCTGAAGAAGGAGATAATGCCAAACAGCAATTAACCGAGCTGATCCGTCAGAATTACAATCATCCGGCTATTTATGTATGGGGATTACATAATGAGGTGTATGGAAAAACACCTGCAGATTTTCCGGCAGTTTTGACCAGGGACCTTAATGAGATCGCTAAAATAGAAGATCCAGGCCGTTATACCGTAAGTGTGAGCGGCTATGGCGAAATGGAAAGACCAACAAACCTGAATGCTGATATTCAGGGAATGAACCGTTACTATGGCTGGTATGAAGGTAAAATTAGCGGATTGGATAAATGGGCCGAAAACCTGGAGCAAAAATATCCAGATAATAAAGTGGTTTTATCTGAATATGGGGCAGACGGGAATGTATTCCAACAAAAAGAACAGGCACTTTTGGGAGATATCTACAATTATACTTTGCCTGTTTATCCTGAAAATTATGAAACAAAGACGCACGAGATACAGTGGCCAATTATAGCGAAACACCCTTATATCGTTGCTTCTTATTTATGGAATATGTTTGACTTTGCTACCCCTATGTGGGATAGAGGAGGAATGCCTGCCCGGAATATGAAAGGCCTGGTCACTTTTGACCGGAAATTAAAAAAAGATGTTTTTTACTGGTATAAGGCAAACTGGAGTAAGGAGCCAGTACTGTATATCACTGAGCGGAGAACAACTGAACGTACGCAGCAGACCACACAGGTCACCGTATATTCCAATACCGGGCAGCCAGAGCTTTATCTAAATGGCAAAAGAATAACTGCTGCTCCACAAGTAGTTGATGTTCCGGTACATTATGTATTCGATCATATAGAATTAAAGAAAGGAAAAAATGTAATCAAGGCCAGGACCACAAAGGAGGGAAAGAGCTATACTGACGAGGTGATCTGGAATTATAATGGCAGATAAGGGATCTGCCATTAATCAGCCTCTTGTTTCGATTTTTCTACCCTTTTGCTTCGAATATTCATCTTTTTTAGCTGTTTAAAACAACATTTTTGACTATAACCAAATAGATTTCTCATTGCCAACTAAACTAACCAAACCATATATGAAAAAAAGAAGACTACCAAAAGAATTATGGTGGCCAGTATCCAGGAAGTACCTTGTGATGGTGCCATTATTGGCCTGCTTATCTCATGCAGAAGCATTTGCAGGTCCACTTGTAACACGGGTAGAGTGGAAACCGACAGCTCAGCAAAATGTAAAGGGTATTGTGAAGGATGAAGAAGGAATGCCACTACCTGGAGTTAGTATTTTGGAAAAGGGAACCAAGAATGGGGCCAGTACCAACGGCCAGGGAGAATTTTCCATTACACTTAAAAACCCCAATGCTATATTAATAGTAAGTAGCATCGGTTTTCTACCTCAGGAAGTCCCTGTAAAAGGAGGTACTCTAAATATTGTTCTGAAGGGGGATAAGAAAGCACTGGATGAAGTTGTTGTTGTGGGGTATGGTACGCAAAAGAAAGCAAATCTAACCGGGGCTGTTAGTCAGATTGATTCCAAAATGCTGGAAAACAGGCCAACTGCAAATCTTGGCCAGGCATTGCAGGGACTCATGCCCAACTTTAACGTGAGTATCTCCAACGGAAGCCCTAATACCGGAGCAACTTATAATGTAAGGGGTGGGACATCTTTTTTTAAAGATGCGAATGATGGCAATAAGATAAAGTTTCAAAGCGGAGCTCCTTTTATCTTAGTTGACGGGGTAGAAATGGATCCAAACTTACTTAATCCAGAAGATATTGAGTCTGTGACCTTATTAAAAGATGCTGCATCAGCGGCTATTTATGGTGCGAGAGGTGCATTTGGTGTTATGCTCATTAAAACTAAATCTGGAAAGGGTGGGAGATCAAGAGTCACGTATTCCAATTCTTTCCAATGGAATACTCCAACCGCAGTACCAGATATTCTGGATGCTTATTCTATTCAGGAAGCTATTGTCAAAGCTGCTGCACTGGAAAATGGTTCGGCGGGATCAAACGAGATATTGAAGCTCCAAAAGATCAAAGAATACATGGATGATCCTTTGCACAATGAACCTTATTATTTCGAAGCAAGTGATGTGCAGAAAAATAATATCATCTGGAGAGGAAATGTCAACCCATATAAAGAGGCTTTATCGAATTACTCACCTATGCAAAAACATAACCTGTCTTTATCAGGAGGCAGCGACAATGTTTCTTACTATGGGTCATTTGGATATCAAAACGAAAATGGACTTTACAAGATTAATACAGATAACTTTAAGCGCTATAATGCCTTATTAAATGTGTCTGCAAAGATAAATAACTGGTTCAAGATTGACTTTAAAACAGCCTATAATAATTCTACGTACATCGAACCGGTAAGTCCTTCAGGCAAAGGTGGGTGGTGGGTGGCTATGTCTCAGGAACCTGCCCGTAATGTGAGCATGCCTATGCTTGTTCCTGCATCACTAAATGTGAAACCGAAATATACAGATAATATTTTGTCGTTTATGGATTATGGATCATCTGATCAAACCAACAAATCAAATATTTTACTTTCTGCCTCCCCAAGTCTGCAGTTTACAAAAGAATGGTCGCTGAAAAGTGACTTATCTTATTTGGCCAACAGCACAATAGAAAAGACAATTTTGCCAACGTTGGAAAGACTGGAAACGACTAGAAATGCTACGACAACTGTTCAAACAAATCCAGATTATATTAAGCGTTACAATTTTAATTCTAATAAATATACGGTAAACATTTATACCGATTATATAAAAACGATCGCAGGAAAACACAACTTTCACGGTTTAATCGGTTTTAACCGAGAATGGTATACTG
>NZ_JAELTV010000414.1 GCF_016429005.1 Pedobacter sp. ASV19 | reverse complement strand
TCGGAGATGTGTATAAGAGACAGGCCCCATATAGGTGCCCAGCCAGATTCGTCCGGTTTTGTCCTCGTAGATTGTTGTAATGGCATTAGCACTGCTTTTATTTCCCGATGGAATATAGATCCTTTTAAAGGAATTTTTTACAGGATCGAATTTATTTAAGCCATTGGACGTACCTACCCACAATACATGTTTTGAATCATTATGCATGGAAAGTATATAATCATCGGAAAGCGTTGTGGTATCTGATAAACTGCTTTTATAGAGTAAAAATTTATGACCATCATATCTGTTTAATCCAAATCTTGATCCATACCACATAAAACCCCGGCTGTCTTGTGCGATAGCAAATATGGAGTTTTGGGAGAGTCCATTTTTGGTCATGAGCTGATTGAAGCGGAGTTCCTGGCTTTTGCAATAGCTATACAAAAGAAGAAACAGGGTCAAAAAAACACTTCTTTTCATTTGGTGGGGTTGTAATATATCTGGTTAGTTGTAAGCTGGTAAATTCTGGAAAGCTGTTAAAAATAGGGGTTATACTCAATAGTGATAAGAAAAGCATGATTTTCATCCCATTTAGTTATGATTTTCATCCCTCTTTTTTTTTGATTCCCTACAATTTTACCCTCAGCCAAAGAAATAAATTTTGTTGCCTAAAACAAAATAAAACCTAAACCAAATTATGTATGATAAAAAACTAACCCAACCCAGCTGGGCTTTTTTCTAAAGCCATAGTAAACACAAAACCAATTAACCAATACTAACCTATTAGGAGTAAAACCTCCAGACGTGTTTTATGAAAAGAATATTTATGATCATTTGCACTGCAATCTTCCTGTTGCCGGGAATTGTCAGTGCACAGAATAAACTCATTACGGGTAAAATTAAAGATAAAGATGGCCCTTTACCTGGGGCAGGAATCACTGAAAAAGGTATGGAAAGCAACGCTACACTTACAGATGCCAGTGGGAATTTCAAAATCAGATTAAAAGGTAACAGTCAAATTCTTGTTGTCAGAAATATAGGTTACCAAACTCAGGAAATTGATGTTGCTGGAAAGACTGAAATTTCAGTGACATTAAATGCAGATTCCAAAGGACTGGATGAGGTGGTTGTAGTTGGATATGGAACCCAGAAGAAAGTGAATCTGACGGGAGCGGTGGCTTCCATCAGTGGAAAAGAATTAAGTGCAAGACCGATCACCAATGTTTCCTCGGCTTTAGCTGGTCTGGCACCGGGGGTTTCTGTTCGACAAGGCAGTGGTAAACCAGGGTCTGATGGGGCCACTATCAGGATCCGCGGAACAGGTACATTGAATAGCAATAACCCATTAGTTGTGATCGATGGAATTATAGGTTCAATGGATGCGGTAAACCCTGAAGACATTGAGAATATTTCTGTGCTGAAAGATGCTGCCGCAGGGGCTATTTACGGATCGTTGTCTGGAAATGGTGTTATTCTGATTACGACAAAGAAGGGGGCAGTAGGAAAAAACAGCGTAACCTATTCTGGCATTTTGTCTTTTGCCAGACCAAGTAACTTGCCTGATTTTGTTTCTGATTATGTCAGATTTATGCAGTTAACAAATGAGAGTGCGAGGAATATGGGAGTTTCCGAAGTGTATTCTGCTGCGACGATCCAAAAATGGCAAGAAGCCGATAAGAATCCTGATGGAATTTCGGCAAGCGGCGTACCTAATTATGTGGCTTATCCCAATACGAACTGGGCTGACTGGATGTTTGGTAAAAATCAGGTAGTGCAAAACCATAATGTAAGTTTGAATGGGGGGACAGAGAAAATAACATACAATATCTCTGCCGGGTATTTGGGTAATAAAGGCATTATGGATAATACTGGTTTATCCAGATACCAGTTTAGAGCAAATATTGAGTCTAAAATCAATAAGTTTATTACACTGGGTACGCAGACCTTTATTTCTACTCAATCCATTGGTAAAGCAAATACAGATAATGCTTTTAATTATCTGTGGCAAACCACTCCGGGGATATATCCAATCTACGATGGGAAATATGGTTTTGCACCAGCTGTAGAGGAACCAGTAACAAACAATAATATTCTAACCTATTTAAACGGAACTGGCGGACGGAATAAAGAGACAAGGATTAATAGCACATTGTATGGCATTTTTAATATTTACAAAGGATTAACTTTTGAAACAAAGGTGAATTATCAAGACCGGTACCAGGAATTAAGTTCATTTGCATTGCCAATTGAAAGATGGGATTTTTCAACAAATACATTGAAAACTCCGCTTTTGGCAGGGAGTGATCTGACAACGAGTTTTGAATTTAATAAGAATTATACCCTGACTTTTGATAACGTTTTGCGATACATTACAAAAATTGGCGATCATGATATCAGTGCAATGGTGGGCTATAACCAATTCTATTATGATTATTATAACCTTACAGGTTCTAAAAAGGGTCTGATCGACTATAATATTACAACACCAGGCTCAGCAACAGACATTTCTAATGCAGTTGGAGGAACCGAATATGATAGAAGTATGCGCTCATGGTTTGGAAGAGCAAATTATGCGTACAAATCGAAATATCTTTTGGAAGGTGTATTGAGATATGATGCCTCTTCAAAGTTTGCACCTGAAAACAGATACGGTTTCTATCCTTCCTTTTCTGCCGGATGGAGGATTTCTGAAGAGGAATTTATGAAAGGTGTATCTGATCATATACAAAACCTTAAACTGCGTGCTTCATGGGGAAAGGTAGGAAATAACGTTATGAGCGCTGACGATAACAAAGGGAACTATGATTATATGGCGACCTACCAAAAAGTAAATTATTCTTATAATAATGCTTCTACATCTGGTTTGGCAGTACTTAAAATCGGAAATGATCTATTGCAATGGGAAACCACAACACTAGCCAACATTGGCTTGGACGCAACAATTTTTAAAGGAAAGATGAACCTTGGAATAGATTTTTATAACAAAATTACTGATGATATCCTGACCACTCCACCGATTCCCCTGACTGCAGGAACAGCATCTGCACCAACACAAAATACGGCGTCAATGAGCAACAAAGGTGTAGAGATTGCCCTAGGATGGAAAGACAAAATTGGTCAGGTAGAATATTCAGTAACAGGTAATTTTGCTTACAACTATAACCGGGTGACTAAATATAAAGGTGTTTTGTCAGAAGGTTATACCACCGATGCAAATGGCAACAGTGTATATAGCTCTAATATTGGCTTGGTTTCTTCTTCTACAGATGCCATTCCTGATGGGAGGATCCTGGAAGGACATACCGTTAGTGAATATTATCTTTTGAACACTTATAAGGGTAGTGGTTCCTATAAAAATGCAGACGGCAGTGTAAATAAAAATGGCGGACCGAAGGATGGTATGATCAGAACTCCTGCCGATCTTGACTGGGTGAAAGCAATGATTGCGGCCGGTTATAAATTCGGACCTGTAGGTACGGTTGGAAAGGGGCAGCTTTATTATGGAGATTTAATTTATGCAGATGAAAATGGTGATGGTACTTACGGCAATAATGCGGATAAAAAATTTACAGGTACCTCAACAACGCCGAAATATACATTTGGACTAAGCCTTGCCGCTGCCTGGAAAGGTTTCGATTTTTCTATGCTTTGGGCGGGCAGTACTGGTTTGCAATATATGTTTAACCAAAGTGGAATTAATAGTACCAGAACCAACTTAGGCAACGCTATTGGGACTAGGATCGCTAACGATCACTATTATTATAATGATGCTAATCCGAATGACCCTGCTAATAATATCAATGCTGGATTGCCACGTCTTAAATGGGGGGCCTCTGATAGTCAAACCAATATTCCAAGTACGTTTTGGCTATATAATGCATCATATCTGAAACTGAAAAATGTTCAGATTGGTTATTCTTTCTCAAAACAACTGGCTGGTAAAATTGGACTGAGCAGACTTCGTGTTTTCTTAACTGGCGAAAACCTGCTGATGATTACAAAATATCCTGGATTAGATCCTGAGGTAGGTATCAATCTATCTTACCC
>NZ_JAELTV010000413.1 GCF_016429005.1 Pedobacter sp. ASV19 | reverse complement strand
CCCCCCCCCCCCCCCCCCCCCCCCCCCCCCCCCCCCCCCCCCCCCCCCCCCCCCCCCCCCACCACCCCCTTTTTACGTTCGTCGGCAGCGTCAGATGTGTATAAGAGACAGCTGATGTACGAGGTATTTAATGCAGATATCTCTTTTACAGATAAAACCTTAGCGCCACAGCAATGGACATTTGAAATAGAGCCGGGCTGTTTAACAGTGCCGGTTTTGTCATTGGGTTTTATGAAACATAAAATGGGAGGCCTGGTGATTATGAACAATGAGAAGTTTAGCCCGGCCGCAATCTTAGAGACGGTTTTTAGCAGTGGGGAAATTGATGAAGCAACAACAAAAAAATGGCAGAAAATGAGGTTTTCTTCGAAGTATATAAAAAAGAAGTCTATAATTTACGAAGATTAGTTTTTTGTCAACTAACTGGCACAGTAGTAATTAACTGAACTGGCATAGCTAAAATTTCATCTCTGCTATTGAACTTTATATGGAATTAAATTAACAAAAATTAGTGGATACTATAAATGAAAACTCAGCTGTCAATAAACTTTCTTCGGGGAATTATCATCCGGGGCTTTAATTTTAGGAAACTTAATGACTTTGAATTTTTTGTATTTAAACGAAAGAGGTCGTATAACCTGGTTATAGGCCTGATCTCGCTGCTCTTTTTTCTCCTGTTTCTTTATGCCGGGCTAAGTGCACTTTTCCATAGTGAGCAGTTTTATGGTCAGATGTCCAGGTTGCCTGTACTTGGAAACTATGCAGGTATTCTGAGGTGGCTGGTTCCGGTTTCGGAGTTTTTGATTTGTATATTACTGATCCGCCCTGGACAAAGGAGGTTTGGTTTATATGGCTGTCTGGCCTTAATGACTTTGTTTTCGGTTTATATCATGCTTATGCTGAATTTTAGTCCGGTTATTCCTTGTAGTTGCAGCAGTGTTTTATCTGCATGGAACTGGGAAGAGCAACTGACCTTTAATGTGGTTGGTGTGATTCTGGCAGCTACAGGGGTTTGTTTGCTTTGTGTATGTAAACATTCTGACTATTAGAGTATTGGCATAGTATGTATTCGTGCTGCTGGCCTAGTAAAAAGTCTTTTCCAATGCAGAACTTTGTTGCTGCTATAAAGCAAAATTTTGCAATGTACAACGCCCCTCAATTTACACCTATGAATTACTATGTAGAAGATTATAAAAGGGAATTGATCACCCGCTACGTACTGCCTGCTTTCGGACAGCTCGTAAGTGTTGAAGAAAGCAAGATCAATGAAATTGTGAAACGATGTCGTCTTCACAATGCCGTGAAATATCAGCAGCTGGAAAGTCCCGGCCCGGGATGGGAGGGACATTTGCTGTTTTCCATTCAAGCTATGGTCCATAGTTATTATTATAATATGGATAAAAGTTGCAGGTATGGCACTAATATCTGGAATAAATGCATGTTTATATTTAATGATTCAGGTTTGCTGGATGGTGAACCGAGAACCGATTATATAGAAATACTGGAGAGTGGGGAGGTGTTGTCGATCAGCTATACTGATCTGCTGGATTTGATGGAGTACTATCCTGATATCAATAATGCGATACGGATATTGGCGGTTCGTCAAGGGATGCAGTATCGTAAACGGAATGCGCTGTTGCTACAGACGCCAATGGAACGGGTAAAACAGTTTATTGCCGAAAACCAGAGTTTTATTTATTGCACCAGTCAGGAGGTTCAGGCCTTACATGTAAATCTGACCAGGGTGGGCTATGTACGGCAATTGGAAAAGCTGAACAGCTTAAAATTAATCTAACGCATTTTGTTGTTTTTGCTATGGTATTGATCCATAGTAGGTAAAGTGTGTATTTGTATACAGCGGGATTGTATACGGGTATACATTTTTTCTGTATATGGATATATAACACTGCCTTGCTTTTAGTTGCGAAATTTGGGTAATCAAAGTAATTGTTATGAACTCTAAGAAAATGAACTTTATATCTGACTGTTGTTTTAAAATTCTCGCAAATAGGGGCAAGATTGGCCGTGGTGTAATCGTAGAGGTTATATCCGGCCTTTTTTTCTTATTGTTCCTTTATGCAGCAACCAGTAAGTTAATGGACTATGATAAATTTCAGATCCAGATCGGCAAGTCTCCAATCTTGACAGATTTTGCAGGGGTATTGGTGTGGTTGGTACCAGCTGTCGAGATTGGAGTTTGTTTGTTGCTGATTATTCCACGGACTATTATGTTGGGCTTGTATGGTTGTTTGTTGTTGATGGCCATGTTCACGGCATATATTATAGCCATTTTGAATTTTAGTGATTCGATTCCCTGCAGTTGTGGGGGAGTACTGGCGGCGATGAGCTGGGAGCAGCACCTGGTGTTTAATGTGGTGTTTTTGGTGCTGGCTATTGTGGGGATTCTTTTACAGTCTAAAGTAGTAGAAAACAAGACTCCATAAGGAGTTTATATAAAATATTCTTTGCGCAATTTGAATCAGGAGATGCCAAAAACCTGTAACAGAGTAGGCACTTAAACAAAAAACCTTAATAAAATGAAAAAATTATTCTTTGCCGCAGCGTTAGCAGTAGTTGCTATTGGCGGTGCTTTATCGACTAATGCAGATACTTTTTACACTGCTGGTGGAACCACTAGATTTGTTTGTGAAGGCGGATCTGTATCCTGTTCTTCAAAAATTGGAAGTACACCAGTTTATTTAATCAATGCGCCAGTTGGGCAGCAAGGCCAAGCTGTTTCTCCATCTCTTTATGAAGATCTTAATTTCACAAGCAACTAATTTAACCTTAGGGACTGTCTATTTAAGACAGTCCCTATTAGCAAAGAAAGATGAAGAGAAATATACTATATATCATTCTATCATTAATCTGCGGAACATGTATAATATATGTGTTTTGGAGTGTTGAATTGAAGGCTTCAAAAAATGGTTTTCGAAGAAAATTTATGCCAGTAACCATCAAAGTGAAAAATGCTTTAAATCTACCAAGTAATTTATATGGATTTGTAGGAGGTGGAGAAGAGAGGTTGATTCTAAAAAATTATGCAGACCATTTGCATTTGTTTTCAGTAGATTCCAATTTTAATACATTAGATACTATTAAGGTGCAATATCCTTCTTCATTCAATACAACAACTAATATATATAAGGATATGCAATCACCTCTTATTTATTTTAGTAATCCATATGGTGATATCTATGTATATAACAGTGATAGATTAGGGAGTTATAAAATTGCTAATTTTCGTTTTGACAATTTAAAGGCCATTTCAAGAAATACAATTATAGTAAGAGCTCGACATAAAGATGGGATGGAGTTAAATAGAAATCTTGCTAAACTGGTATTATCTGATAGTGTTATTTTAAATAAACAATATTTTCTACCTAAACAAGTTAGCAGTTTTTTTACTAACGATGGATTATTATACTTTGACAAAGAATATTCCAGAGTTCTATACATGTATTTTTATAGAGGTGAGTACTTGACTTTGGATACAAATTTAGTTTTGGTCTATAAGGGTAAAACAATTGATACTACAAAAACTATTCAAATAAAAACAAGTGTTTTCAACGAAAAAACAAAAGAAGGCAACATAGATAAACAAATTACACCAATAAAGCCGCCTAGGTTTGTTAATCGGTTTATTACTTCGAGTAAAGGAAAGATCTATGTTCTTTCAGCGCTAAAAGCAGACAATGAAATTAAATCAGATTTTTCATCAAATCAGGTAGTTGACGTTTACAGTATCATTGATGGGAAATATCTATATAGTTTTTATATACCGAAATATAAAAATAAGAATTTAAACGAGTTTCAGATTCGAGAAAAAAGACTTATTGCAATTTTTGGTTCTTCTCTAGTGGATTATGTTTTTGTTGATTAGCTTGTAACCCTTCCAAAATATCGGACTGTGTAAAAGGCGAAAATTCGTAACTTTAAAACACAGTAAGATGAAAAAGTCAAAAATTAGTGAAGCTCAGATTGTAGCTGCGATCAAAGAACACGAAGCTG
>NZ_JAELTV010000412.1 GCF_016429005.1 Pedobacter sp. ASV19 | reverse complement strand
GTGTTAAATTTTACGCTTATGGTAGTGATGGAGATGGGGAGAATAATGAAGAAAATGAGAAGAACAATAAAAAAAGACGGGGTGCTTATGTGTTGTGGTCGCCAAACTCAAGATATTTTGTATTGAACAGGGAAGATTCGCGAAAGGTAAAGGACCTGTGGGTGATCAATAATGTAAGTGCAGGGCGGCCTACGCTGGAAACGTATAAATACCAGATGCCAGGGGAGAAGGAAGCGCCGATAGATGAGATTCTTTTGTTTGATTTTCCGGCTAAAACCTCTAAAAAATTAAATATTGCTGCTTTTAAAGATCAGTCGGTTTCGCTTTGGCAGGCGCCTTCGCTAAATAAAGACAGGGATAATGAATTCAGGCCTTCGCTTTGGTTGGGGGACAACAGCAAAATTTATTTCTCCCGTACCAGCCGGGATCTGAAAAGGGTTGATATTTGCATGATCGACATCAACAGTGGCAAAGTTTCTCCTTTAATAGACGAGCGTTTCAATACCTATGTAGAGGTGAACCGGCCAGGTCTTGTTAATGACGGTCAGGAGATCATCCATTGGTCTGAAAGAGATGGCTGGGGACATTTCTACCTTTTTGACGGTCAGGGAAAACTAAAAAATCAGATTACAAAAGGTGCTTTTCATTGTGAGGCCATTGTAAATATTGACCAGAAAAAAAGGGTGTTGTATTTTACGGCCAATGGACGTGAAGGCAAAGAAGATCCTTATTACCTGCATCTGTACCGGGTTAACTTTGATGGCTCAGGATTGAAATTGCTGAATAACGGAGATTTTGATCATGCTGTTAGTATGAACGATGAGGGAAAATATTTTGTTAATAATTTTTCCAGGGTAAATACCGTTCCTAAATCTGTGTTGATGGACAATGCGGGCAATAAAGTGATGGATTTAGAAACAACAGATTTGTCTCTGTTGATGGCTACAGGTTATAAGTTTCCGGAACCTTTTAAAGTGAAAGCAGATGATGGTGTTACTGATATCTATGGGGTGATGTATAAGCCTTTTAATTTTGATCCGTCAAAGAAATATCCGATTATTGAGTATGTATATCCCGGGCCGCAGACAGAAGCTGTGAACAAGTCCTTTAGCAAAAGCATGGACCGGACAGACCGTTTGGCACAGTTTGGTTATATCGTGATTACGGTAGGGAACCGGGGAGGTAATCCGGCACGCTCCAAATGGTACCATACTTTTGGTTATGGAAACCTTCGTGATTATGGGCTTGCGGATAAAAAAACAGCTGTTGAACAGCTTGCTGACCGTTATTCTTTTATAGATGCAAGTCGGGTAGGGATCACCGGGCACTCTGGCGGGGGCTTCATGTCTACCGCTGCGATGCTGGTTTATCCCGATTTCTTTAAAGTGGCCGTTTCCAATGCGGGAAATCATGACAATAGTATTTATAACAGATGGTGGAGCGAGAAGCATCATGGTGTAAAAGAAATTATTTCAGCTAAAGGAGATACGACTTTTAAATATAGTATAGATAAGAATCCGGAGATTGCTAAGAACCTGAAAGGTCATTTAATGATCATGACAGGTGATGTGGATAATAATGTGCATCCGGCGAATACCATCCGGCTGGCCAATGCTTTGATGCGGGCGGGCAAGCGTTTTGAATTTGTGATCATGCCTGGTCAGCGGCATGCTTTTGGTGACCTGACAGAATATGCTTTCTGGAAATTAGCTGATCATTTTAATAAATACCTTATTGGAGACTTTACTTCTTCGGATCAGGTAGATATATTGGAAATGGACAGAGAGGTTGAAATGAATGGGAAGAACGGCAGATAAGTTATATCTGATATAATAAAAGCGAAAGGCCGCATCACGTTTTTAGTGATGCGGCCTTTCGCTTTATAAACTCTTTAAATTTACAGATTGAGTTTTTTTAGCAGTTCTTTAGATAAGGCTGCTTTCGGAACAACTAAACTTACCGTGTTGATGGCAAAATAAGGTTCGGAAACTTCAATATATCCTTTAAAAGGACCTACTTCTCCCCAGGAATTTTTTACTTTAAATAAGATCTTACCTTCTGGAGTTTGGTCCAGACCGATCAGGTGCATTAAGTGATCATCTTCGGTAGTCAGGTTCTCGTACAGTTGCTGACGCAATTCCTGCGAATAGCTGCGTTCCTTGATATTGGGGTTCAGGCTGGGCTGTTTTCCGTCTTCTTTGTTTTCAAATAGCATTGCATAGCCTTTTTTCTGCTGAAAATCACTATTGCTGACATCTGCATCCCACATAATGGTATAACCATTTTTTAACGCGGATTTGGTCAGACTCAGCATTTCATCCAAAGGAATATTATAGAAAGACCCATTTGCAAAATTATCTGGTGCCTCTAAAATAAAGGATTCGTAAAATGGATGATGGGTAAAAGAGGTAATACTGACATAATCTTTTGGATTAAACTTCAGAACAACTGCAGCGAAAGATTTTGCTGTATAGGTTTTTCCTTTGTAATCGAAATTTGCTGGAGGCACGCCTATTTTCTGGTTTAGGATCTGCTCATAGCCTTTTAGCCAGTCTGGATTTAAAGGTCTGCTTTTAAGTGTACTGTCCAGATACGTTTTTAGTGCTGTTTCCAGTCCGGAATGGTCTGGAATTGTTCCGCTTACACCTTGAAAGGCTTCCTGTGGCATGGCTCCATATAAAGCAACCGCCCGGATCAGGTCATGGCCAAGACCGCCTTCACCAAATTGGGCTTTGCCCTGGCGCAAGATGTAGTTTTTAGCTTTTTCTATATAAATGTTTCGGGCGGTAAACATTTCACTCAGGTCAAATTCGCCTAAACCTTTACGCATTTCTTCAGATTCAATAAGAGAAGTGGTAGAGTAATTCCAGCAGGTACCGGATTGCCCCTGATTTTTTACAGAAGTTGCTTTATTGTCCTTAATGACTTTAAGTGGTGTTTCCTGTGCATTTGCAGCAAGAATAAAGCTGATGCTGCAGGCCAGTAAAAAGGTTTTTTTCATTGGGCTATAGTTTTATAGAATAAGGTTAGTTATATGTCCTTCTTCAAAGAAGAGGAATTTCTGCTTAAAAATACCAAATTCTATATAAATAAAAAGCCCAGGCAAATTTTGCCTGGGCTTTTAACTTGATTAAGTAGAAGTTCTTAGAAGTGGAACATTACACCTAATTTAGGAGCAAAAGTGTTTGCATCTAAACCGAATGAGTTAGAAGATGCTTTAGCACCAGTTGCTTCAACTTTAGTTTGTGCATGCTGATATTCTAAACCGTTAACTGAAAATTCGATACCGATATGTTTAGTAGGGAAGAATGCAAAACCTGGAGCAACAGTTACACCGATGTTTGTAGTGGTACCTAATTTATCGCTGGTGTTACCTTGAACATCAATGCTTTTGTAGTTACCAAACTGCATAGGAACTGCAACTTGTCCGAAGAATTTAAATTGATCAGATAAAGCTACATAGTAACGGCCAAAAGGAGCAACTTCAAAAGTCTGAGTTAAAGATCCATTGTTTACAGTTGTGTTAGCAACTTTGTCGTAAGTATAACCAACTCCAGTACCGATAGCAAAATTGTTGCTTACAAAATAACCAACGCTAGGTACAATACTGAAACTTACATCAGATTTTGGAGCACCATTAGCTTTAGTTGAAAGGAAACTTAAGTTACCACCAAGCATTGTATTTCCTTTTTCAGTTTGAGCTTGAGTAGTGAAAGCTAAAGCAGCAACAGCAGCGATTGATAATAGTAATTTTTTCATTTTCTTATGATTTTAATTTATATTTCCGGCCAGTTTTTAATGTTTATATTCTGACCATTGTTGTCATATAGTCAATGGCCTGTCTCTTATACACATCTGACGCTGCCGACGAACGTAAAAAAGGGGTGTTTGGGGGGGGGGGGGGGGGGGGGGGGGGGGGGGGGGGGGGGGGGGGGGGGGGGGGGGGGGGGGGGGGGGGGGGGGGGGGGGGGGGGGGGGGGGGGGGGGGGGGGGGGGGGGGGGGGGGGGGGGG
>NZ_JAELTV010000411.1 GCF_016429005.1 Pedobacter sp. ASV19 | reverse complement strand
CCCCCCCCCCCCCCCCCCCCCCCCCCCCCCCCCCCCCCCCCCCCCCCCCCCTTTTAGATGTGTATAAGAGACAGTCCAAAAAGGCACCCTCTTTTTGTTTGAGGCCTACCTCTAAGCCATTGATGAATTAAAATGACGAATGCTTACAGCAGTAAAAAAAGCAGATAACTTCATTAAATTGAAATAGCTGTATAATAAGGTCATATTATTTATCTTTGGCCGCAAATAAAGCGCGTTTAAAATGACAATAGAAGAGAAGATCAAAGCATCAGAAACCAGAATCTTTAAAGCTGTATTTCCCAATACAACAAATCACTACGATACTCTTTTTGGAGGTACCGCCATGCATATGATGGATGAGGTAGCATTTATCACCGCAACCCGTTTCAGCCGTCAGATCATGGTTACAGTAAGTAGTGACAGAATTGATTTCAAGCAACCTATACCAGCCGGAACAATTGTAGAACTGATCGGAGTAGTCAGTCATATTGGAAATACCAGTTTAAAAGTGAAGGTTGACATTTACGTAGAACAGATGTATTCCGAACAGAGGGAAAAAGCGGTGACTGGAGAGTTCTCTTTTGTGGCCATCGATGAAAACAAGAAGCCAGTATCTATTATAAAATAGTAAAATGTTATACAAAAAAGGGGAACAAACGCTAAGTCTGTTCCCCTTTTTTGTATAGATATTTCTTAAATACTTAGTTTTTTACGTACATCAGAAGGTATACCTGATTTATTTAACAAGAATGCTGTGGTTTTATATTTAACAAAGTTTTTTGTTACATATAAATAACCTTTATAATCGTTGGTTTCTCCCCATGAGTTTTTAACGATATAATATTCTTTACCATTTTGATCTTTTGCCAGTCCAACAATGTGCATACCATGGTCATCCGTGGTCTGGTAATTATCAAAAGCTTCCTGACGGTTTGCTTCAGTAATTTCCATTTCCGGTTTAGGGCCATCAAACATAGTTGCTTTTTCTTCTGCACTCATTTGGTCAAATGGCTTCTCCGGAACAAAAGCTACACCATTTTTGTAGGAAAATCCTTTTTCACTAACATCGGTAGCCCATGCTACAGTGAAACCTTTTTTCAATGCATTGTCAATAATATCAGTGATTTCATTTACTTTAACATTATATACCTGATCAAATGACCAGTTATCAGGTACCAGTAGGGTGAATTTGCTATAGTAAGGGTGGTCGTTAAAAGAAGACAATTCCACATAATCATCAGGATTAATTCCTACAACTTCTTTAGCAAAGCTTTGAGGTGTATACTTCTTTCCATTATAGTCAAAAGATTTAGGAACCTCTCCTAAGTAAGAATCAATTACAGCAGTATAAGCTTTTTCCCAGTTTGGAGTAAGGGTTTGATTGGGGTTCTTAACTACAGCAGCCAAAACACCATTCATAATTTCACCCATTTCGCCAAATTTATTTACAGTTGTTCCATAATTTAGCCCTGTGTAAACAGATTGCGGTACTGCACCATATTTTCTATACATATTGATTACATCGTGAAGCGCTCCACCGTCACCCAGGGTTACTGCGCCATGCATACGTACATAATTCTTTCCTTTCTCCACATAGGCATTTCTTGCAGAGAAAATTTGAGAAAGAGCAACAGGTGTTTTACCCGCTTTGATCATTTCTGATTCAAGGAAAGAATTTGTTGAATAGCTCCAGCAGGTACCAGAGGATCCCTGATTCTTAACTGGGGTATTGGCCAGATTGATGACATCTGTAAATTTAAAACTTTCTTTACTTTTAGCGCTTTGGTTGTTCTTTAGAGAATTTACCAGATTGTCCTGAGCGTTAACAAAGTTTGCGCTGCATAGCAATGCAGTTGCAAGAATTAGAGGTTTAAAATTGAATTTATTCATGTGTGTTAGTTAATATACTTTTAAAGGCCAATCTATGACAGGTTATGCATTAACGTGCCAAATGTAATGAATATTTGCAATTCAGTTGCATTTATTGATTATCTTTGCTGTACATGTACATGCTCAATTAGAATCAGCGGATAAGGGGCTAAATTTACAATGGATACTGAACCTGTACAAGACTATATTATCTTTTTTACATAAATATTTTTCAAATGGCAGGCGCTAAAGAAGTTACTTTACTTACCGGTTTTTTAGGAGCAGGAAAGACAACTTTGCTCAATCGCATCATTGCAAAGAAAACAGAGGTAAGGTTTGCGGTCATAGAAAATGAAGTCGGGGCGGAAAATATAGATGCAGAGCTCATTGTTAATACCGCTATACCCATTTCCGAACTGCAGAACGGTTGTTTGTGCTGTTCTTTAAGTGAAGATATTTTTGAAGTTTTGAACCAGCTTTGGGATCAGCGGGTATCCTGGGACCACTTGATTATTGAAGCAACCGGCATTGCCGATCCGGCAAACATTGCCCATCCTTTTCTAACCAATTCAAATGTAAGAAAAGGATTTCTACTGAAACATGTCATTTGTGTGGTCGATGCGGAGCTTGTAGAAGATCAACTCCGGGAAATTCCGGAATCCATCTGTCAGATTGCATTCAGTGATATTATCCTGATCAATAAAATAGAACAGGTGAGTCCGGCGTATATCAAAAGCCTTGAACAATTGTTACGAAGTCTGAATCCTTTTGCTGTTATTTTAAGCAAACCTCAAATCGGATTTAATGTCAATACACTCTTTTCCTTTGAGCGCTTTGAGGGCGATCTTCAAACGCCGGTAGAACAAAACAGCGCAAGTAAAAGATTTAGCTTTGTACCCGGAAAATCAGTTCCGGTCAAATCCGGTCTAATGGTCAGCTCCCATATCCGGCATGACCATAGTGATATTGAAACCATTGTTCTTAAGTATAGCGAACCATTTGATCTGAGCCATCTCCAGCACCGTGTGAATGTTTTCTTAATTCTCCAATCTGCTGGTGTTTACAGAATAAAAGGGGTCTTAAACATTAAAGAACACCCAGAAAAAATGATTTTACAGACGGTAGGCAAGTCCGTTGCCGTGCATCCGGGCAAGGTCTGGGAATTGGGCGAGCGTAGAGAGAGTAAAATTGTTATTATTGGCAAGAATTTAAAAGCTGAAGCATTTGATAAAATGTTTAAGGCCAGTTTGATCTAATTTATTTTAAGATCCATGGAAGTGACAGGTTGATCAGGCAATGTACATCTTTACAATTTTCAAAATCAATTTTCACGCCATCTCCATACAGATGACTGTAGTTTTCACCATATTTATGTAGGTCAGATATTATGGAATCCGTCGCATGAAGGCTATAATCTAAATGAACCAGCAGCGACTGAGATTCTGTATGCATTTCGATTTTTAAAACTGCGGGAACCAGAGGGGGGGGCTTACAAAATACCTCCAGAATATTAATTAGCGCTAGAGAAGCAATGCTCTTCTGTTCTGTAAGCCCGTTCACCAAAAGGTCTATGTGCAAATGATTACTCTGTTCGAAATGGATAAAATCAATAAAAGCATGTAGGGCAATGAGCTCTTCTGTGAGTGGCGAAAAAAACTGGCGGCCGCGATACAGGCGATAACGCATCAAATCAGAAAATGTAAGAATGGACTGCGGTGTGTTTTCCTGAAGAGTGATGGCTGCGTTTTTAAGTTGTTTTAATGACCTCATTAAAAAATCAGGACTGATATTGGTTTTTAGCAGATCAAGTTTAACCTGTTCTATTTCTTCTTTTTCTTTTTCCAGCTCTATTTGGGTATCCTGTTCTTCACTTTTTTCCATAAAGAACAACATCATAGAGAAAAGTAAAAAATTCAGAAAGTAGTTTATAAACTGCTGGAAATACTCTTTAGCAAAACTTGTGGCCTTGACGGTTTCTGACATCCTTTTTTCAGGAAAGAGCTCATCGTAAAGCATGTTCCTGTCTCTTATACACATCTGACGCTGCCGACGAACGTAAAAAAGTGGGGGGGGGGGGGGGGGGGGGGGGGGGGGGGGGGGGGGGGGGGGGG
>NZ_JAELTV010000410.1 GCF_016429005.1 Pedobacter sp. ASV19 | reverse complement strand
CCCCCCCCCCCCCCCCCCCCCCCCCCCCCCCCCCCCCCCCCCCCCCCCCCCCCCCCCCCCCCCCCCCCCCCCCCCCCCCCCCCCCCCCCCCCCCCCCCCCCCCCCCCCCCCCCCCCCCCCCCACACCTACACCGGCTAACGTTCGTCGGCAGCGTCAGATGTGTATAAGAGACAGGGCCGGAACAAACTGGCTTTCCAAATTAAACTTAAGAGCAACTGTAGGGTATAATGGAAATTTAAACAAGGATACTTCTCCCTACCTGGTCATGCAGCAATCGGGCAACAATCCCATTAATAATGATCCCTTTGGAAGTATATACAACCCCGCAAACCCGCTGCTCAGATGGGAACGTGTACAAACCTTCAATCTGGGCACGGATTTCTCCTTATTCAATTACCGAATTAGTGGAAGCGTGGACGCTTACTGGCGCAAAAGCCTGGACTTACTTGGAAATGTAGACATCAATCCAACTTATGGATTTACTTCTTTGCTCGCCAATCAGCTGGAAATGAAAAGCAGGGGAGTCGATCTTGAATTAAGTGCAAATGTTATTCGCAACTCGCAGTTTAGCTGGACTCCGTCCCTAAATTTTTCCTTCAATACCAATAAGGTAACTAAAGCTTATTTTCAGCAGGAAACCACAACATATTATACCGGAACAACCAATCCAATACAAGGACAGGCGTTGGGCAGTTTGTACACGTATAGATTTGCAGGATTGAATGAACATGGAAATGCAATGATTTACAATGGTAATGGTGAAAAAGTATTGGCCGACCTCATTACTTTTGATGAAAAGGACCTTGGTGCGGTTCGATATCAGGGAAATACAACACCTCCATATTTCGGTGGACTTTCAAATACTTTCACCTATAAGGATTTTGAACTTTATACTTTGTTTACTTTTAAAGCGGGTCACAAATTTATGAGGCCTACTGCAGATCAGACCTATACCATTCCCTACAAAAGAATTGTACAGGCAGATCTTGCTAATCGCTGGAGGGTACCTGGAGATGAATTGAAAACAAATATACCAGCAATAGATCCTCTGCACACCAGTTCCTACCGGTATATCGACAGTGATTATTTCGTAGAGAATGCCAGTTATATCAGGTGGCGTGATGTGACCCTGACTTACCGGATTCCGGTGAGAAAATTGAAATGGAATGCTTTTCAAATGTTAAGTGTAAGCGTAACAGGAAGGAACCTTGCCCTTTGGACAGCCAACAAAGAAGGAATAGATCCGGATTATCTTGACAATTTAACTTCATCTGTTTTGCCACCCTCCAGATCTTTTGTCTTTAGTGTAAAAGCAACTTTTTAAACTCTAATTCTAAACACGATGTATACATCAAAATATAATTATTTAGTATTCTTCTTCTTATTTCTTTTTCTCAGCTCTTGCAGGAAATATGTTGAAATTGAGCCTCAGGGTAAAATTATACCTAGTACGGTAAATGATTATCAGTTGCTGTTAAATAATAGCGGGGTTTTTAATTTATCGTACGGAAGTGTGGAATATGCCACCGATAATGTAGCGTTCTTAAATGACAGTTTTATTAATGGATTGGATGTACGGTCTTTAAATATTTACAAATGGGCTAATCTGTTTTACCAGGCCAATGAAGATGACCCGGAATGGAACCTGTTCTACCAACAGATATACAATGCTAATGTCGCGATCCAGGGATTGCCAAATGCCAAATCAGGCGATGAAAATTTGAAGCAGCAGCTGATTGCCGAAGCGAAAGTACACCGGGCATATGCTTACCTTTGCCTGGTTAACTTATACGCAAAAGAATACCACACGGGAAGCGCGGCCACTGATCTTGGAGTGCCCTTGCTCACAGAACCAGGTTATACCCAAAATCTGAAACGTGCAACAGTGAGTGCAGTTTATGATTTGATCCTAAATGACCTGAATGCAGGCGCTGCCACACTTGCACCTTTGTCATCAAGTAAAACCGTCCCTTCAAAATGTGCGGCTTATGCTTTACTGGCCCGTGCATATTTGAATATGGGTAATTATCAGCGCGCGCTGGACAATGCCAGTTTATCACTTGGCATACAATCGGGGCTCTTTGACCTGAATCCTTACATTGGTGCAGGTGCCGGATCTGGTTTGCCGGATGGTTTTTTTCTTCCCACCAGTCAGGAAAACCCCGAAGTAATCCTGATGAAAGCAAGTAGTGACGGGGGTGGAAATTTTCCTTTGAGCCCTGAATTGATGACTTTACTAGGTACAAAAGACCTGCGCACTTACTTTTTTACCTACTATGTTGGGCCAGATGGGGACCCTACAGGCATCTTTACTTATCCCGGTACTTATCATTCCTACTTTTCTCCTTTTGAAACGGCTCCGGGCAGTACCCAGTTGGGGCCAACAGTCCCAGAAATGATGCTGATCAAGGCAGAATGTTTAGCCAGGACGCAAAAAGCACAGGCTGGTCTTGCTGTTGTAAACGAATTGCGTAAAACAAGGTTTAAGCCCGCAGATTATACGGCCTTGACTGCTGGAAACGACGATGATGCCCTGCTGCTTATATTACAAGAGAGAAGAAGAGAGCTTTTTTGCAAAGGTTCACGTCTTTTTGATCTGAAAAGATTGAATGTAGATCCAAAGCTGGTCAAGACAATTATCCACCCATTAAAAACTCAGCAACTGACCCTTGCGCCCGGAAGTAACCGCTATATTTACCCAATTCCGGTGAAAGTGATCAATGCCAATCCAGAAATAGAGCAGAATCCGCGCTAGTTCACCAAATAACTATTCTATTATCCATAAAGATTAAAACATGAAAATATATATACTGATGGTTGCCCTGACCCTAGGGTCGGTAGCCACGCTTTTGGCACAGGGGATTGAATTTAACCATGGCACCTGGGCTGAAATTAAAGCACAGGCAAAAAAGGAGAATAAACTCATCTTTCTAGACTTTTATACAGTTTGGTGTGCACCCTGCCGGAAAATGGCCAAAGAAGTTTTTCCTTTGCCGGAGGCGGGAGACTTCTATAATAAACATTTCATTAACGTAAAGGTAGATGCGGAAAAAGGAGAGGGAACCACTTTGGCTAAAGAATACCGGCCTTCCGGATATCCAACACTGGTTTTTACAGATGCAGATGGAAAACAGCTTTATCGTACCACAGGGGCTGAAAGTGCACAGGAATTGATCAAGCACGCGGAAGTTGCGCTCAACCCACAGAAGGATTATGATCTTTTAAAGGAAAAATATGCTAAAAATGAACTGGGTAAGGATGATTTATACCGCTTCATGGTCATTGCAAAAGCAAAAGATCAGAACAATGAGGTAAATGATATTTTCGACCGCTATTTTGATCTTGTTCACCAGGAAAATTCCAAGGAGATTTTTGTTTTGATGGAGGATTTTTTAAGCTCAAGCAGCAGTTCTTCTTTTAAATATCTTCTGGCTTACCGTAATAATTTTTACCGTACTGCGGGAAAGAAACAAGTGGACGACTATATCAAAAAGATATTAAAGCAGGAGTTTTCTTCTAAATTCCTTCATTATAATTCAAAAGAAAGTGAGCAGAATTACTTAGCAGCAAAAGCTGTTTTGGAATCGAAGTCCAATTTAACCGAAAAGGAAAAACTCCAACTTGATGTTTCTTATTATCAGCAGGCTCGTGACGAAAACAATTTTATAAAGGCAGCGGATCTACTGGTTAAAAAGTATGCATATCGGGACGATGAAGAAATCAGCATGATCCTTGGGGGGGCATACATGGTTAAAAATCGGAATCACTTGCTCATGCTTAAGAAATGGGCAGAAATCGCAGTTGCTATCAGGGGAAATTCTCTGAATTACTTAGGTCTTGCCATGATCTGCGATCAGTTAATGGATAAAGAAAACGCTTTAAAAAACATAGAATTCTGCATGGAGGCTTCAAAAAGAGACGATGACGGCAAAGCCGGCATGATAGAACAGTTCAAACAAAGAATCGAACAGCATTACAAAAATTAACCCAAAGATTTAAAATACAAATTATGAAAAAGTACATATATATGATCATTGTATTCCTTTTAACAGGTTTTACAACAAGCTCCATTTTTG
>NZ_JAELTV010000040.1 GCF_016429005.1 Pedobacter sp. ASV19 | reverse complement strand
CCCCCCCCCCCCCCCCCCCCCCCCCCCCCCCCCCCCCCCCCCCCCCCCCCCCTTTTAGATGTGTATAAGAGACAGCTTCTGGATTCTGCTACAGCGAATCGTTACGATCTGAAAGCTGCCCATTCCGCTCTGGAATACAGTAATCTGAACCTGAAACTGCAAAAAGCAATGGCCATCCCAGACGTGAATCTTTCCCTTACCTATGATAAACAAGGCAGTTTTGTTAGAAACTATAGTGGTTTAGGAATTAGTATACCGATTCCACTGTTTAACCGAAATCAGGGGAATATAAAGCAAGCAAAAATTGCCATTGAAAGTAGTAAAGTTGGCCTGCAACAACAACAAGACCAAATAGAAAGTGATCTGGATAATGCCTATCAGGGTGCACTGCGTTTGGAAGTGCTTTACAATAGTTTTGATCCTAAGTTTAAGGCAGATTTTAATCACCTGATCGAAGAGGTATCTAAAAACTATGAAAAGAGAAACATCAGCCTGCTGGAATTTCTTGATTTCTATGATTCCTATAAAACAAATACCATTCAGCTCAATAACCTTCAACTCAACAGGATCAATTCTCTGGAGCAGTTAAATTTCGTTACAGGTACTCCAATTTTTAACAAATAATCATTTATGTTATGTCTAACAGATCAACAATAACAGCAACTGTAGTCGCTTTAAGTATTTTCACCTTGAGCATCCTTCAAAGCTGTACAAAAAAAGAGAAACCAGCTGCAGATGCAGACAATAAATTCCGGATTACGGAAAAATTACTCAATGACCTGGTGCTGGATACCGTTCAGGAAAACCGTGCAGTTTCAGAGATTGGCTTGACAGGGGTGGTAGCACCCGATGAGAATAAAATGGTTAAGATCTTTCCACTGGTGAGCGGAATTACGCAGGATGTTCATGTTCAGCTTGGCGATGTGGTACAAAAGGGACAAACCCTGGCCTCCATGCGCAGTGTAGAGATTGCAGGCTTTACAAAAGATCTGATTTCTTCTCAGGCAGACCTGAGAAATACCAAACGGATCCTGCAGTCTACTCAGGATCTTTACCAAAGTGGTTTGGCCTCAGAGAAAGATTTGGAACAAGCCAAATCAGATTACGAAAAAGCAGCAGCAGAAAGTAAAAGGGCCGGTTCGGTCATGTCTATCAACAAAAGCAATGGAAGAGGATATGAAATTAAGACACCGATAAGCGGTTACATTGTAGAGAAAAACCTGACAGACAACATGCAGGTAAGGGCAGACAATAGTCAGAACCTGTTCACTATTGCCGATCTCTCCACGGTGTTTGTACTGGTCAATATTTATGAATCGGATATCTCGAAGGTACAGACCGGATATCCGGTTAAAATTACAACGTTGTCTTATCCCGATAAAATTTTTACAGGTAAAATAGACAAGGTATACAGCATGATCGACCCGGACAACAAGGTGATGCGGGCCAGGGTAAAAATAGACAATCCGGGAAATCTGTTGAAACCACAGATGTTTGCAAAGGTGAGTATCAGCGCCAGTTCAGGAGCAGACATGCCTTCGGTACCCTTACGCGTGCTGATCTTTGACAATGATCGCAATTATGTATTGGTGAGAGATGGAAAGGAGCATGTCAGAATACAACCGGTTACTGTAGCCAAACAGGTAGAAGACAAGGCATACATCAGCAGTGGGCTCAAGGCCGGTGATCAGCTGATCGCTTCCCGTCAGCTCTTTTTATACGAGTCTTTGAAAAACTAGCTGGTCTTTTAATCTATAAAATCACGAACATGAATAAAGTAATAAAAAATGTACTGGACTTTTCCCTTAAGAACAAGTTCTTTATATTCTTCATGACCTTCCTGCTGCTTGTTGCGGGTTATATCAGCTTTAAAAAAATAAGTATTGATGCCTTTCCGGACGTAACGAATACTTCAGTGACAATCATTTCCCAATGGCCGGGCAGGAGTGCTGAAGAGGTGGAAAAATTTGTCACCAGGCCGCTGGAGATTGCCATGAACCCAACGGAAAAAAAGAGCTCCATTCGTTCTTCTTCGTTGTTTGGTCTTTCGGTGGTTAAAGTCACTTTCGATGATGATGTTGATAATGCATTCGCGAGGATGCAGATCAACAATCACATTGCCGATGCTGACCTGCCTGATGGCGTAAAACCAGACATACAGCCTCCATATGGACCCACTGGAGAGATTTTTCGTTATACCTTAACCAGTAATAAAAAATCGGTTAAAGAATTGAAGACCCTTGAGGAGTGGGTGGTAGAAAGAGAGATACGTTCTGTTCCCGGCGTGGCCGATGTGAATAGTTTTGGAGGCCAAACCAAAGCCTATCAGATCACCATAGACCCCCAGAAAGCCGTTCAATATGGTGTTACCCCACTGGAAATGTTTGATGCGGTTTCTAAAAGCAATGTCAATGTAGGCGGAGATGTGATTCAGCAAAGTGGTCAGGCCTATGTTGTGCGCGGAATAGGTTTACTGAACAATATCGATGAGATCAAAAATATCATTGTTGACAATATTAAAGGGACTCCAGTTTACGTAAAGAACGTTGCAGAGGTTACGGAGTCTAGTTTGCCGGCACTTGGCCAGGTGGGGAGAGATAAAGACCCTGACGTGGTTGAAGGTATTGTAGTGATGCGTAAGGGGGAAAATCCAAGCGAGGTGATCAAGAATTTGAAAGTAAAGATCGAAGAACTCAATTCCAGCATCCTTCCCGATGATGTGAAGATCAATACTTTCTATGACCGGGAAGACCTGGTGGATTTTGCTACACATACGGTGATGCACAATATGCTGGAAGGGATCATTTTTGTGACCCTGATTGTTTTCCTTTTTATGGCCGACTGGCGAACAACAGTTATCGTAGCAGTGGTGATACCCCTTGCCCTTTTGTTTGCCTTCATCTGTTTAAAACTGAAGGGTATGTCGGCGAATTTGCTGTCTATGGGGGCAATAGACTTTGGGATTATTATAGATGGGGCAGTGGTGATGATGGAAGGAATCTTTGTCGTGCTGGATCACCGGGCTCAAAAGGTTGGTATGGAACGGTTCAACAAGCTGAGCAAACTGGGCATGATTAAAGAAGCCTGCCTGGTCAATGGAAAAGGAATCTTTTTCGCCAAACTGATCATTATTACCGGTCTGTTACCCATCTTCAGCTTTGAGAAAGTAGAAGGTAAAATGTTCTCTCCGCTAGCCTGGACCTTGGGCTTTGCCTTGCTGGGGGCACTCCTTCTTACCTTTACCCTGGTGCCAGTAATGGCTAGTGTTTTATTAAAAAAGAATGTACGGGAAAAACATAACTTTTTTGTAGCCTGGCTTACCCGCAATTCCATGAAGCTCTTCGGGCTGTGCTTTAAGAACAGGAAAATTACCTTTCCAATAGCAATCCTGGTGTTGATGGTTGGATTATTCTGCTTTCGTTTTCTGGGAACAGAGTTCCTGCCACAGTTAAATGAGGGATCTATTTATGTCAGAGCAACAGGACCTTTAAGCACTTCACTCGATGAGTCTGTGAAACTGGCTAATGATATGCGTAAGATCTTTCTAAGTTTTGAAGAAGTAAAACAAGTTATTTCTCAGACTGGACGACCAGATGACGGAACGGATGCTACTGGTTTCTATAATATAGAATTCCACGTAGATCTGCATCCACAAGATGAATGGAAGAGACACGAAACCAAGGCACAGCTCATCGAACGTATGCAGCAAAAACTCAAATACTTTCCCGGGATAGACCTGAATTTTTCCCAGCCTATTTCGGACAATGTAGAAGAAGCAGTATCCGGTGTTAAAGGCTCTATCGTACTTAAACTTTTTGGTGATGACCTTAAATTCATAGAGGGGCAGGAAGAGAAGATCTTTAACATCATGAAGGAGGTTAAGGGGATCGAAGACTTAGGCATTATGCGTAATCTTGGACAACCTGAACTCCAGATCAATCTGAACCAGGAGAGAATGGCCTTGTATGGGGTAACTACCGCAGATGCCAATGCAGTAATTGAAACGGCTATTGGAGGAAAGGCTGCAACCCAGATCTACGAAGGGGAGCGGAAGTTTGATCTTAGAATCCGTTATCCGGAGAGTTTTAGAAATGATGCCGCGGCTATAGGCGATTTAAGGGTACCTACATTATCCGGGAACAAAGTACCTTTACGCGAAATCTCAGATATCAAACGAAAGATTGGACCAAGTATGATCTATCGTGACAAACATAAAAGATATGGAGCCATTAAGTTCTCCGTTAGGGGAAGAGATATGGGCAGCACAATTAAAGAAGCGCAGGAAAAAGTAAACGCAGCCATCAAATTACCTAAAGACTATTCTATGGAATGGGCAGGTGATTTTGAAAATCAGCAGCGGGCAACAGAAAGGCTTACACAAGTGGTGCCGATCAGCATCCTGATCATCTTCTTTATTCTGTTCATTTTATTTGGGACCATTAAAGATTCCTTATTGGTGCTCAATAATGTCCCTTTCGCCATTATCGGAGGGATATTTGCCCTGATGATCACTGGTATTAACTTTAGTATTTCTTCAGGGATTGGCTTCATTGCCCTGTTTGGAATTTGTGTGCAGAATGGTGTGATCCTCATTACAAAATTCAAAACTAATATCCAGGAAATGCGTCACCATCCGGAATGGACATTTACCGATGCACTAAGATTGGGTGTGGAGAGCCGAATTCGTCCGGTGATCATGACCGCCATGATGGCCGCGATAGGATTGCTTCCAGCGGCCATGTCTACAGGCATAGGCTCTGAAACCTCTAAGCCATTGGCAACCGTGGTGATCGGTGGTCTGATTTCGGATACTGTATTTAATTTATTCATCTTTCCGATTGTCTTCTACTGGGCTTACCGTAAAAGTGTATCCGGATCAAGTCAAAAGGTATTGAAATAGATCTTCAGCACAAAATAGTGAGAAATCCCTGTACAGTGATGCACAGGGATTTTTTTGTTAACTTCGCTGCTTAACTAACAAATAGACTTATTATGAAAAGAACAGCCTATCTGTTGCTGCTGGCAATGTTATTCTCTTTTGCCGGTTCAGTGAAAGCAGATGAAGGGATGTGGATCCCAATGCTTATAGGGAAGAACTATGAGCAAATGAAAAAACAGGGTTTTAAACTCACTGCACAAGATTTGTACAATGCCAACGGATCATCTCTTAAAGATGCTATCGTACATTTCGGTGGCTTTTGTACCGGAGAGATTGTATCAGATAAAGGTCTGATCTTTACGAATCATCATTGCGGTTATGACGCTGTTGCTTCAAACTCTACACCAGAAAACAACATCCTGGATAACGGTTTCTATGCCAAAAATTATGGCGAAGAAAAACCGATCAATGGTCTTTTTGTTCGTTTCCTGAGAAGGATGGAAGATGTGACCGCTAAAGTTAACGAAGCAACAAAAGGGTTGAACGGTGCTGAGAAAGCTGCAAAAATGAATGATGCCTTTACGGCTATTGCAAAAGCGGCGGTAACAGGACCAACGATTGAAGCTAACGTTAAAGATTTTTACAAATCCAACCAGTTCATTCTTTTTGTTTACGAACGCTTTGATGATGTTCGTTTGGTGGGTGCCCCGCCGCAAAGCATTGGTAAATTTGGCGGTGATACAGACAATTGGGAATGGCCGCGTCAAACCGGAGACTTTTCCGTATTCCGTGTCTATGCAGGTAAAGGAAATGTTCCGGCTAAATATGATGTAGCCAATACCCCTTATACGCCAAAAAAATTCTTACCAGTTTCTATCAAGGGTGTTCAGAACGGGGATTTCTCTATTGTGTACGGTTATCCCGGCCGTACCGACAGGTACTTGACTTCTTATGGGGTAGATCTGGCAACAGAAAAGGTAAATCCAACCATTGTTAAGCTTCGCGATATCCGTCTTAAGGCCTGGAAAGAAGAAATGAACAAAAGGGTGGATACCCGATTAAAATTATCTTCTGAATATGCCAATATTGCTAACTACTGGAAATACTATATCGGACAAACGGAACAACTAAAAAGATTAAAGGTTTCCGACTCTAAAAGAAGAGAAGAAAAATCCTTTACAGAATGGGCAGCACAGAAAACCGAATTTGCTGGTTTAATGGAGCAATACGACCAGATCTATAAAATGCTGGAACCGATTGCTGTGCAGAGAACCTATATCAACGAAGGCTTCCTGGCTTCTGCTTTTGTACCCAACACCATTAGTCTGGGTAATGCATTGATTGCGATGCAGCAAAAGAAAGATGATGCAGCTTATGTACAGCAACTACAGGGTCGATTGGGTAAAGCAGTGGAGAAATATAGCTCTACCTATAACGAGACTGCAGATAAAAAGATCCTGGCTAAAATCCTGGCTTCTTTTTATGCCGATGTACCCGTAAAATCACAGCCTAAATTCTACGCAGCGATCGCAGAGAAATACTGGACAGGAAATCCGGAAACTACTTTTGAGAAGTTTGCAAATTATCTGTGGGAGAACAGTAACTTCATCAAACCAGAGAAACTTGCTGCATTTATTGCTTCTAATCCTTCTGCTGATGCAGTGAAAAACGATCCGGCTTATGCTTATGCGGTGAATCTGATCCCGGCAGACTATGTGAAGAATAATTTTGGTTCTGTTGTGTCCGATTTTGAAAATAAAAAAGCCGAACTGGATCATTTATATCTAAAAGCCATTCTGGAAAAGAATAAGGATAAACTGATGTACCCTGATGCCAATTCTACGATGCGTTTGTCTTATGGCAACGTGCAGAATTATTCACCTAAAGATGGAATGACCTATAATACGACGACAACGATAGAAGGCGTTATGCAGAAATACATCCCGGGTGACAGTGAGTTTGATCTGCCTGCTTCATTAATTGAAAACTACAATAAGAAGAATTTTGGACAGTATGGAAACGACGGAACATTAACGGTTGGTTTCATTACCAATAATGATATTACCGGTGGTAACTCCGGATCTCCTGTAATCAACGGTAACGGAGAGCTGATCGGTCTTGCTTTTGACGGAAACTGGGAAGCCATGAGTGGCGATATCGCCTTCGATAAGAAGTTCAAACGCACCATTTGTGTAGATGTACGTTACGTGCTATGGTGTATCGACGTGTTAGGTGGTGCTAAAAACATCATCAATGAACTGGACATCAGAAAAGACGCACCTAAAGCTGTAGTAAAAGCTTCAGGCAAGAAAAAGTAATCAGATCTTAAATCCACAAAAAAGAGGGTAATCATTATAAAAAAGATGATTACCCTCTTTTTTGTGGGTTATATAACCGTAGATTAATATTCCTCACGCTTTCTTAGCACTACTACTTTTCCTGCAGGAACCCTTCAGGGCCCGTAAATTTTTAATGTCTGTTGGGGTTGGAAGAATTAAATTTTATTTTTTCAAGACATGTAATCAATATGTATTTTTGCAATCATTAATCCATATAAAAAAGTAGAATAATTACTTTTTATGGAATTAGAACGTACTCTCATGGACAAGAAAAAATACCATTACCCTGCGTTGGCGACAGCTGCACAAGAAATTTCAGCATATATACACGGAGTAGAAAATATCTATATTTTATCTTTAAAAAACGGACGTACAGAAAGGTTCGTTGCTAATGATCCGCAGGCTTTTAGGGAGTGGCTGGAATTTCACCGAATTCGGGAGGTAAACTCTAAAAAACAACTTTAAATCGTAGCGATGGGATACAGTCATATAATATAAACTGCTGTACAGGCTATAAGATGCATGTATGACTGGGTATATAAGACTGTATAATCGATACAGATTTTATACGGATTTGATAGGGAGTTGATAGGGGGTTGATAGGGGCATTGCCCCTATCAACTCTTTATTAGATGTTTATCAGCCAGTTGTTTATCTCGAAATAATTGTAACCTCATTATACCAAGATCTACACCGAAATCTTATGGCAACATTTAAAAACGGTATTCGTGTTTACGATTAATTTTTTCTTCCTGCTATCATCATATGAGGACTCATCGATAGGATCGAGGGGTCACGTTCGGTCATCTTCAATAAAGCCATTATAGCTTCCTTTTTAGCTGGCGTGGACCGCGTTTCAAAATACTTACTGTCCAGCCATATCATTCCTTCAACGGCTATAATGTCAAGTGCTGTGAAGCCACCCGTTTCAAACTCATTCTTTAGTTCTTCCGGTTTATGGAAATAAGCCTCAGGTAATAATCCCGGCCAGTTCTGTGGCGGATTGTGAATGCCCGTTTGTAATTCCTTTTTGCACATTTCATAAAAACTAGTCTCATGGATCATACCATTAAGTAAACCAGCAATGGTGGACGCGGTATAATTAATTGCAAAACCAAGTACCGTACCTCCAGGTTTTAAGACCCTTAAAGCCTCTTTTACAGAAATAATCCGATCCTGTTTAGACTGCAAATGGTATAAAGGACCATGTAAGATCACTACATCTGCAGTGCCTGAAGGTATAGCCAGATTTCTGGATTCCCCTAGCAGGCACTGAAAAGGTTTTTTTAATTTTGAAGCCCTGAGCTTGGCTTGTTTAATATGCTTGGCTACCGGATCTACCAAATACACCATATGACCCAACTGGGCAAGCCATTCTGCGTAAACTCCAGGACCACCGCCGACATCTATAACAGTATCCTTTCCGGATGTACTCAAGTAACGTCCAATCAGTTCTGTATTTCTTTCGTATTCCAGTGGGCCTAAACCAAGACTTAACCGGTTCTCTTCAGAAGTTTTAGAATAAAACTGGTCAATGTCTTTACTGATCAAATCGGATGATGCCATATTCAGACGGATTTTTAATTGGCCTGCTTAGCGGCCTCTTTAGCTCTCTTCTTAAAGAAACCTCTAAACAAGAAATTACTTTGTAAAGCTTCCAGGTCTTCATCCAGTTTTTTACTGCTGGTTTCCAGGTTCAGCATAATTGATTTTACCTGGTCAGCTGTTTTAGGATCGTTCAGCAATAGACCCACAGCATTGTCTTTCTGGTTCAATTTACCCGATGCTGTATTAAGATTTTCTGTCATCACCGCAGCAGATTTTGCCGTCTTTTGTAACTCATTTACAGAAGCCTGTATTTTCGCAAATACCGCAGTATCGGTCAGTAATTTATCTGCCAGACCACCTTTGGTGTTCATTTTTTTAGAAAACTGATCCAGTTGTGCCGACATCCGGTGTGTAGATTCAGTAGTGGTTTTCAGGTTCTCTACGATAGCTTTAAAATTGGCAGCAATCTGCTGATCTGTTAATAAAGCGCCTGCAGTACCTTTTCCTTCCACCAGCCCTTTGGATAATTCTTTAAAATTAGAAGTGATCTCTACCAGGTTCTTGTTATTAACCTGGAAAGTTTTCATAATATCATCTGTAGAAAGTGTTGTATTTACCCTTAACTTGTCTCCATCTTCTACAAAAGGAAATTTAGGACTGCCACCGGTAATCACAATGATCTTATTTCCAATTAACCCATCGGAACCAATACTGGCAGAGGCATCTTTATGGATATATTTATGTGCTTCTTCTTCAATATTCACAAACACCTGTACCTGAGAGGTGCCATAGAATTGGATTTTTTTTATGGTGCCAATTTTTACTCCTGAGAACCATACATTGTTTCCCGTTTTAAGTCCTTGTATATCATCAAAAACTACGTTTAATGTGATGCTCTTGATAAAAGCCTTTTTTTGACTGCCCAGCGTAAAAATTCCGACAATAAAGATCAGTAATCCTATGATCAGGAAAAGCCCAACTGTTATCTGTCGCCGATTGTCCGTTAATTGCATATGTTTTATTGTATAAAATTATATTCATAAAAAGGTTTTACCCTTTCATCGTTTGTATTAAACACCTCTTCAAAAGTTCCCTGACGTTCAAATTTTCCATCCAGTAGCATAGCCACCCGGTTTCCTACTGTTTTGGCGCAGGTCAGGTCATGGGTAATCACAATAGAGCTGGTGTGGTACCGTTCCTGAACTTCATTGATCAGTTTATTGATCTCGATGCAAGTAATAGGGTCAAGTCCCGCAGTCGGTTCATCATAGAGCATGATCTCTGGTTGCAGGATCAGTGTTCTGGCAATACCAATTCTTTTTCTCTGTCCACCTGAAAGTTCAGAAGGCATTTGGTTAATGGTCTGCAGTAAGCCCACGGCATCTAAAACACTTTCCACAGACTTGTTAATCTCTGCCTTGCCCAGATTTTTTCTGTTCCTTACCAATGGAAACTCCAGGTTTTGACGTACTGTCATACTGTCGTAAAGTGCGCTGTTTTGAAAAGAAAAACCCACTTTTAAACGTAATGCCAAAAGTTCTTTATAGGAAATCTCATCGACTATATTGTTCAATACACTTACCCGGCCGGCGTCCGGGGTGAGTAATCCGATGATGATCTTAATCAAAACGGATTTACCTGTACCAGATTTACCAAGTACCACTAAATTTTCTCTTCTATATAAATCGAGGTCCACACCTTTAAGTACGTGGAAATTACCAAAAGATTTATTCAATCCCCGGATCTCAATTACTTTTTCCTGCTCGAAGTTTGTAGAGGGTTTCTGCTCCATAAAATGATCAGGTTCTAAATAAACTGAAAAACTGTACCGACACCACTTCTTCTATAAAAATCAGGAACATTGCAATAACCACGGCAGAATTTGCAGCTTTACCCACACCTTCGGTTCCTTTTGAAGAATTATAACCCTGGTAACAGCCAACCATGCCAATCGTAAAACCAAAAAGTACGGCTTTTATGGTTGAAGCGGTAATATCCAGAAATGTAATCTGTTCTAAAGAAGCCTGAAAAAAGGCTTTGGCACTGGTACCTTCACTCATAGAAACATTTAGAAGAGCGCCCAGCATACCAACAAGCGCTGTATAAAAAGTGAGGATAGGAATGGTGATTGTTGCCGCCAGCACACGTGTGGAGACCAGGAATTTAAAAGGATTAGTCGCCGAAACCTCCATGGCATCAATCTGTTCTGTTACCCGCATAGAACCCAGTTCAGCACCAATACTAGAGCCCACTTTGCCTGCAGCGATCAGGCCGGTCAGTAGAGGTGCGAGTGTCCTGAGTAAGGCAATCCCAACCAGCGAAGGGAGCCAGGAAGTGGCACCGAATTCAGATAGAGAAGGCCTGGATTGCTTGGTAAACACCACACCTGTGATAAAACCAGTGGTAGAAATCAGTAATGCCGAGCGGTACCCAATCTCATAGCATTGTCTCAGCAGTTCTTTCCCTTCATAAGGAGGCAGAAAACCCTCCTTGAAAAAACGCATGATAAACCTGTTTACTTCATATACAGTTAGAAACATCCTGGCAAATTTGCCGGGCGTTTTAACCTCTTCATTCAACGCGGGGGAATTTTCAGTGCTCTCCATTAAGAGAAATAGTATATTTTGTTAGTACGATATAAACCAATTGTTGTTATCAAACCTTGAGCCAAAGTTAATAATAGCTGTGAAGTTCTCACTAAATAATTGAATTTACTGCAAAACAGTAAAAGATGTTATAGCTTCCTAAATCGTTTGCGCTAAATTATTTCATTTTTAAACTAAAATATCATTAGTTTTAATCCTGAATGATCAGTAACCATCTGAAATTTTGAGACCTATGTCAGGACGTCAAACCCTTAACGATGAAGAATTAGTTGTGCTCCTGAGGAAAGGTAATGAGGCTGCATATACACTAATATTTGATCGTTATTATGGTTTACTCTTTGCGCATGCCATAAAAATGTTGCAGAACGAGGACGAGGCTAAAGACGTAGTTCAGGAGCTTTTTGAAGCTTTATGGACTAAACGACATGATTTGATCCTGAAGGGAAGTTTATCTTCTTATTTATATGCTTCCATAAGAAATAGAATTTTAAACTGTATTTCTCATAAAAAGGTAGAATGTAAATACCTGGAATCTCTTGACCTGTTCATAAGACAGGAAAATGAACAAACCGACTATTATGTAAGGGAACGTGAACTCAGGCGCATCATAGAGGCTGAGATCGATGCATTGCCTTTAAAAATGCAGCAGATATTTAAACTGAGCCGTGGGGAATATCTCTCTCATAAGGAAATTGCTGCCAGATTACAGATTTCTGAGCTCACCGTAAAAACTCAAGTGAAAAGAGCTTTGAAGATTCTTAAACCTAAGCTTGGGTTCATCCTGTTTTTTCTTAGTCTGCTCAGATGGTGAGCACTCGTAGGTAATATCATTTTTTTTTAATCTGTTGTACCCCCAATACCCCCACTTTACTGTCTTATAGACAAATCCTCTTTTTAGGGGGCAAACCAAATATTAAATCTATGCAACAGGATCCTAAGCTATTGTTGAAAAAATATACTGATGGGGAATGTTCGGAAGAAGAGAAAGCGATTGTTGAAGGCTGGTATCAGGAACTGAACAACATCAATGCTCATCATAGCTTGAGTAACCATCCGAACAAAGATTTAGTTGAGCAGACCAAAAAGGAAGTTTGGAATGCACTCTCTATCCATAAGGGCAAAAATAATGGGACTTTTTTATGGTTAAAGGTAACCAGTGCTGCAGTAGTTCTGATCCTGCTCTCTGTCTATCTTTTTCTTTATCTTTCACATCAAAAGGCTGCCCCAACCCGGCAAGTCGCGAAGACCAGCGATATTGTGCCAGGTGGTAATAAAGCTTTCCTGACGCTGGCTAATGGAAAAAAAATCTCATTGACAGATGCTGCTAATGGAGAGTTGGTTAAAGAGGCTGGTCTGGTGATTCAGAAGAAAGCAAACGGCCAACTTATTTATACTGCGGCAAACTCCGCTGGCCCTGCTGCTGGTAACCAGTATAACACCATTGAGACACCAAGAGGCGGTAAATATGAGATTAACTTACCTGATGGTACCAAGGTCTGGCTAAACTCAGCCTCTGCTTTGAGATACCCACTGAATTTTGCCGGTCATTTTAGACAGGTTGAGTTGAAGGGAGAAGGTTATTTCGAAGTTGCAAAAGACAAGACCAAACCATTTTTAGTCAAAACGACACTTCAGGAGGTTGAAGTTCTGGGTACCCATTTTAACATTAGCAGCTATACTGATGAGGCAACTGTTAAAACCACATTGTTGGAGGGCTCTGTAAAAGTAAAAGTCAACCCTGGTGGTTCAAAGGTAAACCTACAGGAGATTCTGAAGCCTGGACAGCAAAGCCAGCTTAAGGCAGACCAGATCAAGGTAGGACCAGCTGATCTGGAGTCTGTGATGGCCTGGAAAAATGGAGATTTTGTTTTTGAAGGCGATGATCTGAAAAGTATTATGAGGCAATTGTCTAGATGGTATGATGTAGAAGTTATTTATCAGGGGAATTTCGAAAATCTCCGTTTTGGAGGTTATGTATCCCGGTCAAAAAATATCTCCTCCGTACTGAACATTATGGCTTCTACCGGCAAAGTCCATTTTGAGATCGGCGATAAAAAAATCATAGTAACCAATAATAAATAAGTATGAAAACGAGCATCCATATAAAAGCACCATAGACGAAGAAAAGCCACAAAAAACCGGAAGTGCTTCGAACCACTCCCGGCTAAGATCATTGGGCTTACCCTCCAACAGTTAATTTTTCGTTTAAACCCAACTAACCAAATGTATGAACTTTTACAAACAATCGGTATGTAAGCCACCAGGCTATGTACACAAATTTCTGTTGATCATGAATTCTGCTTTTCGCAGAATCAACGAGACAGATAAAAATAAACTCATTATGCGAGTTAAATTCACCATAATTTTATTGATTACGGCATTTTTGCAGTTTGCACAGGCCGGCATGGCCCAGCGCATCACCATTTCGAAAAAAAATGTCAGTCTTGAACAGGTGTTCAAGGAAATCCGGAAACAAAGCGGATATGATTTTTTTTACGATCTGGAAGACATTAGAAAAGCAAAAAGTGTTGATCTTTCTGTACGTAATGAATCCCTGGAAGAAGTTTTAAAGCGCTGTTTTGAAAACCAGCCTTTCACTTTTACCATAAAAGACAAAGCCGTTATTATAAAGGAAAGTCCTCAGATCCAGGTAAAACTGAATCCTGCGCAGAAAATAGAACTAAAGGGCAGGGTTACAGATGAAAAAGGTGGCCCCTTACCAGGAGTAAGTGTAAAACTGAAAGGAAGCAGTATTGGTGCTATGACAGATACGAACGGTAATTATGCATTATCGTTGCCAGACGGAACCGGCATATTGCTGTTCAGTTTTATTGGATATATACCACAAGAGGTTCCTGTTAACGGAAAAACCATTGTTAATGTCGTGCTGAAAGAAGAAAATAAAGCGCTTACTGAAGTCGTTGTAGTGGGATATGGTACTCAAAAGAAAGTAAATCTTACTGGTGCTGTGGCTTCTGTTACAGGTTCAGAGCTCACCACCAGACAGGCACCTAATACCACCTCTTTACTTCAGGGCAGAATGCCGGGAGTACAGGTGGTTCAGAACTCAGGGCAACCTGGCGCAGAAAATGCGGGCATACAGATTCGTGGTCAAGGCACTTTCAGTGGTGCAGGTAACGATCCGCTGATCCTGATCGACGGGGTAGAAGGAAGTCTGAATAATGTAAATCCTAATCAAATTGAAAGTGTTTCTGTACTTAAAGATGCAGCTTCAGCAGCAATTTATGGATCAAGAGCAGCCAATGGGGTAATTCTCGTAACCACTAAATCCGGTAAGGCAGGACGATTGAATATTGATTACAGTTATAATTTCGGCAGCCAGCGGGCAACTTCAGTATACGACAGGATCACCAATTCTGTAGAATTTATGGAACTGCTCAATAAGGCTATCGCTCACACCGGTACCAATGCAAACCAAATCTATAGCCAGGCACAAATTGATGCTTATCGTCAGGGTGCCATAAGCAATCCAGCGCAATACCCAAGCTACGACTGGATGGATGCCATCTTTCGCACAGCACCTATGCAGCAGCATTTTCTAAGCGTAAATGGTGGAAAAGAAGGAACTACCTACAATTTTGGTGCAGGCTATCTGGACCAGGACGGTATCCTTATCGCCACAGGTTATAAAAGATATGATGCCCAGTTTAATTTTAAAACCAGCCTGAACAAGAAAGTAACCTTTGGAACCAATATTGCCTTTTCCAAGGGCAACAGGAACGAAACAGCTTTAAACAATAATTTCGACGGAAACTCTACCGAAGATCAGATCTTAAGTGCCCTGGCTGCCCACCCAACTTATGCCCCAACCTTACCTGATGGAAGTGGCCGGTATTCAGCAAAGGCATATATATTTGAAGGAGGAAATAAGAACCCTATAGCCACTGCAGAGCACGGGGGCCGTTATATCAATAACTATTACACACTGGCTTCTGCATTTCTGGATGTAGACATTCTTCCAGGACTAAAAGGAGAAGTCAAAGGTGCAGTCAAATATAACGATAAGCAAACCAAGGTACATGTGGTTGGTATACCAGGCTACATGTTTCTTCCGGATGATAAAGGGCAGTATACTTATAATACACAATGGAACGGGACTGTGGGAGAAAATAACCTGACCGTACGGAGTGAAAAAGATGTTCAGTATACCATTTTCGGAACCTTAAACTATTCCAAAACCTTTGCGGAAAATCATAATTTTAATGCTTTGCTGGGTGTAAGTCAGGAAACATTCAGATATGACCGTTTACAGGGCTTTAAAAGAAATGCACCCTCAGATGACATTACGGAGTTGGGTGCTTATTCTCCCGGTGGTCAGCTTACTGATGGCTTCGCTTATGAGTGGGCTTTACAGTCTGTTTTTGGAAGGGTAAATTACAACTACAAGGAGAAGTACCTGCTGGAAGGAAATTTTCGTTATGATGGTTCTTCGCGTTTCCCGGATGGCAATAAATGGGGATTCTTTCCTTCTGCCTCCGCCGGATGGAGGATTTCACAGGAAGACTTTATGAAATCTGTGAAATGGGTAAACAGCCTGAAGGCCAGGTTGTCCTGGGGCCAGGTCGGTAACCAGAATGTCAACCGTACCCTGAGTGGAGAACAAATGCCTTATCCTTATCAGGAAGTGTTAAACCCGGTTCTATACAATATTGGGGGTTCCCTGCAGCAAGGTGTTACCCAGACCGACCTGATCAACAGGAACATTACCTGGGAAACGACTACAGTAACCGATTTTGGTGTTGATTTCAGTTTGTTCAATTCCAAGATCTCCGGTTCTGTAGACTGGTATTCCAAATACACCAAAAATATTCTCAGAGCATTACAGGTTCCTGATTTTATTGGGATTGCCGGACCAACAGTTAACATGGGTGAAATGAAGAATACAGGTTTGGAATTCTCTCTGGGTTATGAAAACAGAGACCATAACTTTCATTACAAAGTACAAGGGAATTTTGAGACTTATAAAAACAAGGTCATGAAATTTGGTGCCAGAGAGATTGACAGTAGTAATGGTTATATCCGTCAGGAAGGCCTGCCTTATAATTCTTATTATATGTATGTGTTCGATGGCATTTACCAGAACCAGTCGGAGATTGATAACGGGCCTACACCATTAGTTAAGCCGAAGCCGGGTGATATGAAATACAAAGATGTTAGCGGACCAAATGGCGTACCCGATGGAAAGATCACAACAGACGACAGGGTAGTGGTAGATGGAGCGTTTCCTAAATTTAATTACGGTCTTACTTTTAACGCAGACTATAAGAACTTTGACCTGAGCTTTTTCTTTCAGGGGGTGCAGGGACGCAAGATCTACGTGAAAGAGTGGGGAATAGCACCATTCAGACAAGCAGGACCACCTCCAACTTTCTGGAGAGATGCCTGGGACGGGGAAGGAACTTCCAACACGATCCCTCACATCTTCAATGAAAACTATGCTCCGGATACCCAGGTGTCTGACTGGTGGTTACAAAATGCCTCTTATCTAAGATTGAAAAATCTGCAATTGGGCTATAATTTTCCTGCAAAGATCCTGAATAAAGTCAAAATACAGGCATTAAGGCTTTATCTTTCAGGTGATAACTTGCTGACTTTTACCAGTTTCTTTAAAGGAAGTGATCCGGAACGTGCAGCTGCAAGTGGACGCGCAGCCATTTATCCACAAGCAAAAATTTATTCAGTAGGAGTGAAAGTAACGCTTTAACAAGATGATGACTTTCTTAAACCATAAAAAAAAGAATCCGATGAAGACCTATATAAAATTGATCTGTCTGCTGATGCTGGGTATCCTGGTCAGCTCCTGCAAGAAAACGTTGGATAAAGATCCGCTCGCCAATCCAGACTCGGCAAACTTCTGGAAAACAGAAGGCGAAGCCAATAAAGCATTGATTGCCTGTTATTTTAAGCTTAAAGAGCCCATTTTTTCTAATGGCCCCGGTCAAAGCGGTAACTCTCTCTATTGGGAAGCGCTTTCTGACAACGCTTCCAACACCTCGAACTACGAGTCCTTTGATCTTGTCATGAGAGGAGAACACAATTCAGCGACCACCGGTATCGTGAGTAAAAGCTTCACATTCGGGTTTCAGGGGGTTGCCTATTGTAACTATTTTCTCGCCAATGTAGACCGCGTAAGTGTGATGGCAGAGAGTACCAGGAACAAGATGAAAGGAGAAGCCCTTTTCTTACGCGCCTACTTTTATAACGATCTGACCCAACTCTATGGAGACCTTCCGTTAATTTTGAAACCTGCGACCCTTGACGGAGACTTTATGAAGACACCCAGATCACCGAAAGCAGATGTGGTTACTCAGATTTTGAAAGATCTGGACTTAGCCATCTCTTACCTTCCTGCAACAGCTTATACTGATGGCCGTGCAGTAAAAGGATCTGCAATTGCTTTAAAAACCAGGGTGTTGCTTAATAATCAGCGTTATGCTGAGGCTGCCGAGACGGCCTGGAGTTTAATTGGAGATGCCTCTAATCCTTTTCGATTGTCCAGCAATTATTCAGGACTCTTTTTCGGAGATCAGATCAACAATAAAGAAATCATGTTTTCGGTACAGTTTAAAGCTCCAGATGATTACCATTCTTTAGACCAGGTGATTGGAGGAAGAATGTCGGTATTTCCAACTGCAGAGCTCCGAAATGCCTATGAACCTGGAGATCCAAGGTTAAAAATGACCATATTTGAGGCCGGCGATCCCTGGGCTTATAACCCTGGTGGTTTTAAGCAAAGCGGCAGTACTGCTGAAGGTCAGATCCCTTATACCAATATGGCCTTTAAAAAATGGGTCAATACAGCGATCAATAATGCCTCCGGTGCAACTTTGAGCGATCAGCACATGGTCAAGATCCGTTATGCCGATGTATTGCTCATGTATGCTGAGGCGATGTTCGAAAGCGGTCAGGGTGGAGATGTAAGAGCATTGAAAGCGCTGAACGATGTAAGGGCAAGACCAGGGGTGAATATGCCGCCAAAAGCAGCACTGACCCGCGACATCATCAGAAATGAACGAAGAGTAGAACTGGCCTTTGAAGGGCTTCGTTACAATGATCTGATCCGCTGGAAAATCGCAGATCAGGTGATTCCTTCAGTTGCCTATGATTCCAAAGGGACAAAGCGAAAATTCAAATCTTACCTGTTCCCGATACCATTGGGTCAGATGGATATTATGAAAGGGGTCTGGACACAAAACACGGGTTTTTAATCAAATGTTATGACCCGGATCAAAATTATACTTTCGTTGTTGCTGCTGGCAACAGCGAAAGTTTGCACAGCAGACCAGCCTGCTGTGCAGAGCCCCGATCAGCTGGTCCGTTTTAAACTTTTTGTTCAAAACAAACAGCTGAGCTATAGTGTGCATTATAAAGATCAACTGGTGATCGGTCCTTCTTCCATCCGGATGTCGGTAGATCAGGCCCCGCTAACCAGGGAGGTACAGATTGGAAAAATACAAGCTTACCAGCACAATGAAAATTATTCCTGGTACGGTGTTCATTCCACAGTACAGAACCATTTTAACGCTGCAAAGATTGCCTTATCGGCAGGCAGGGAAAAATATACGATAGACATCCGGGTGTTTAACGACGGCGTTGCCTTCCGGTTGATTGTTCCCGGTAAAACCGGTGTAGAAAGAACTGTAGGAGAGTCTACTGTATTTACCCTTCCAGCAGGAACAACAGCCTGGTACCACGACATCAATGCGCATTACGAGGGTGTATATGAAAAAAAGAATATGGATACGGTAAAAAGGGGTGGTTGGGCAGCACCCCCGGCTACTTTCCAGCTCCAGAAAAATTCTTGTTATCTTTCCATCACGGAAGCGGATCTGAAGAATTATGGAGGAATGGCGCTTCAGGCCGACGGAGAAAGAGGATTGGTGTTGAGGCTACCTTCTGAGCAACCCGTTTCTTATCCTTACAAGCTGCGTTATAGTCCCGCAGACACATTGAGGCTTTCCAAACCTGCCCGTATACGAGGAACGATCACGACTCCATGGCGGGTGGTCATGATTGCAGAGAATTTAAATAACCTGGTCAACAATGACATGGTTCATAACCTCTGCCCACCGCCAGATCCAAAAATATTTCCCCGGGGTATACATACCTCCTGGATAAAGCCCGGGCCCGCCATTTGGAAATACCTGGACGGAGGAGGGCAAAGCACCCTGGAGGAGATGAAAGAATATTCCAGATTGGCTGCTGATTTAGGTTTTAAACATAATATTCTGGAAGGATTCTGGCATAAATGGACCGACGCTGAACTTTCTGAACTGGTGCAGTATTCTGCAGCTAAAGGCGTAGACATCTGGCTCTGGGAACATTCTAAGAATTTATGGGATGCAGGTAAAAGGCATGCTTTGTTTCAGCATTGCCATGACCTGGGGATCAGAGGACTGAAGATCGATTTTTTTGATCATGAAGCGAAAGACGTTATTGATTTATACCAGGCTATTCTCCGGGAAACGGCAGCTCTGCAAATTATGGTTGATTTTCACGGGGCCAATAAACCGACCGGACAGGAGCGGACCTGGCCAAATGAACTGACCCGCGAGGCTGTGAAAGGTATGGAAGCCAGTAAACTGGCCGATCGGGCAACGCACGAAGTCACCCTTCCTTTTACCAGGTTTATTGCCGGTCCGGCAGAATATACGCCGGTGCATTTTGGCGAACGGCGTAAAAATACAACCTGGGCACACCAGGTGGCGAGTGCAGCGGTTTTAAGTGCGCCTTTGTTAACCTATGCAGCCAGTCCCGAGCACTTATTGCAAAATCCCGCAGTGGAAATGATCAAAAGTATCCCCTCTATATGGGATCAGACTATTGTCTTACCAGGATCGGCTATCGGCGAAGTTGCAATGTTTGCCAGAAGGAAAGGAAATACCTGGTTCCTTGCGGTGATGAATGGGGCCAAACCGAGAAGCATAGATATCCCGCTTGATTTTCTGGGTAGCGGGAATTTTAAAGTATTGGAAATTAAAGATAAAGCAGGGCAATCTGATGCCGTGGAGGTATCGAATACAAGCTATACCATGCACAGGAGCATACATCTTGATCTGGGAGAAGGGGGAGGCTACATCGCAAAATTTGAAAGATAATGCTCGTAAAAAAACAAACATCTCTGTTCTTTCTTTTCTTGCTTTTAGCAGGATTATCAGGCTATGCGCAAATAAAGGGCACTCTGTGGGATACTAAGCCCATCTATAAAGTACCTGCTTATAAAATTCTAAGTAAGGATTCTGTCCAGGCCCTGGTTTACGATGGATTGCCCTACAAAGGGCATCGCAATAAGGTATTTGCCTATTACTGCAGCCCCGGTACCCTCAGCGGCAAGTCATCAGAAGACAGGAATTTGCCTGCTGTGGTACTGGTGCATGGCGGGGGAGGAACGGCTTTTAAGCAATGGGCAATACTCTGGGCAAAGAAGGGTTATGCCGCAATCGCCATGGACTTACGGGGAAATGATGGAAACAGGAAACATATTGATGGTGGTTTTGAAGAACCAGATAACCTGACTCCATATTTTACCATCACCAACAACAGAGAGGAGCAATGGATGTACCAGGCTGTTGCAGATGTCATCCTTGCACATAACCTGATCCGGAGCTTTAAAGAAGTAGACAGCAGCCGCACCGCACTAACAGGGATCAGCTGGGGTGGAATCATCAGTAATATACTTGCAGGTGTAGACAACCGGTACAAAGCAGTAGTGCCCGTATATGGCTGTGGCTTTTTGTTTGAGAACAGTGCCATGCGGAAAGAGCTGGATAAACTCAGCCCCGGTGACAGATCCACCTGGATCAGACAATACGATCCTTCACAGTATGTGGGCAAAGCATCGATGCCTGTTTTGTTCATCAACGGTACAAACGACGGGAATTTTTTCCTGGATAGTTATGCTAAGACCTATGACAAAGTAAAAAATAAAAACCTTTCCATTAAAATAGGGCTGAAACACAACCATGCCTATGGTTGGGGAAACCAGGAGATTTATACCTTTATCAACAGTTACCTGAATGGCACACCGGGTCTGGCCCGGCTGGCTGCCCCCGAAATCACCGGCACAGGAATCAAGGCCGGGTTTACTTCTGCACTGCCAGTTCAAAAGGCTTTTTTAAACTATACAAGGGATACTACTTCCATACTGATGAACAGAAAATGGGAAAGTACAGCAGTTGCCGTCAGGAACAATGAAATTGTTGTGCCGGCACTGCCTGAAGACCTTAGCATCTGGTACCTTTCCTTAACCGATGCCAGAGGTATGCAGGTTTCCGGTGAATTGCAGTGGCCGGAAAAAAAGCGAGGTTCAGCGGAAGGGGAGCAGATTTACGCCGGAAGATATAAAGCTGTTTTTAATGCAGCCCCCAGGCATACCCCCAGTTCTAAAACCCCCGACAGCCCCCTGGCAGGAAACGGAGATATTGGGCTCAGCCTTGGCGGAACGCCAGATAAGCTTCGGTTTTACATCGGTAAAAATGATTTCTGGCGCGCCTATCCGGTATATCCGGGCGGCGGTATAGCCTTGCCAGGATATTTGGAAATGAACATTAAAGAGCTGGAAGGCGGAAAATACTATGCCGAAGAACTTCTGGACAGTGCACTCATCAAAGCAAAGTTTAGTACATCTAAACTTGATCTTTCCCTGAATACCTGGGTAAGTGCAACAGCAAATACGATAGTCGCTGAACTCAATGCCAATCAGGCAACTACAATTGCACTAAAGTTGAAAGCCACTGAAGGAAATACCTCCGTTTCTCATCATGGAAAAACAGGCGACGTGATCTGGGTAACACGTTCTTTTGAAAACAGCCCTTTACTGGAATGGCCGGCGCATATCGCTATGGCCTTAAAAGTGACTGGAGGTACATTAGAACAAAACGGTACCTTGAGGTTGAGCGCCGGTGAAAAAACACGGATAAGCATTACGATATACACCATCAAGACGGTAAAGATTGGAAAGAAAGAGCTATACAGGAAGCAGCAGCAATGGACGAAAGCACTGTACAACAATTGAAAAGCGCACATTTGCAATGGTGGAAAGATTTCTGGAAGCGCTCTCAGATTTCAATAGGAGACACGACACTTGAAAAATACTATTATGCCTCCCAGTATCTTTTTGCCTCTTCATCCCGCAAAGGAAAGTTTGCGCCGGGTATCTGGGGGCCCTTTGTAACCAGAGACTCCACTTCCTGGGGCGAAGATTATCACCTCAATTACAATTATCAGGCCCCTTACTGGGCGGCTTATTCTTCCAATTATATAGACCTGACCGATAACTTTGATCAGCCCCTGCTCGATTATATGGAGAAAGGAAAGCGACATGCAAAAGAACTGCTGGGCATCAGCGGCATTTACTACCCGGTAGGCATAGGTCCTAAAGGATTAGTCACTACCCGCTGGCCGTTAAGCCCTCAGGAGATGCTAAAAAGGTACGGAACGACAGATAATACCATCGATGGGGGCTATAAATTCCTTGGCCAGAAGATCAATGCGGTGTTTAGTGCAGGCAATATGCTGATGCGGTTCTATAGCACTTATGACGAAGATTATGCGCGTAAAGTTTATCCCTATTTGCTGGAATGCGCCAATTTCTGGGAAGATTATCTGAAATATGAAAATGGCAAATACGTGATCTATATGGACCACTATGGCGAGGTGATGCCTAATCTAAGGAACAAAGGTATTTGGAAAGACCAGTTGGGAGATTTCAATTCAACGCTCTCCCTCGGCCTGGTCAAAATGCTCTTCAAAGGCATCGTAGACATGAGTACTTTTCTTCACAAGGATCGGCAGCGACAAGCAAAATGGGGACAGATCCGAGACCATATAAGCCCCTTTCCTCTGGGAGAAAAAGAAGGTCGGATGAGTTTGAAAAGTGTAGAGAAAAGCCCTGCCAGCTGGCATCAGGGCGTAATGGGTTTGTCAAGAGTATCCATCCATGGTTTAATCCTACCGGGCGGTGTTTGCGGGCCGGTTACCGACTCTGCATTTAACCAGATCCTGTTGCAGGATGTAGCACATTGGAAAGATAAGGCAAAGGAACCGGGAGATTGGGGAAATACACTGGGCAATGGTATAGAAACCTGTTTTCCGGCTGCGGTAAGAGTAGGCTATCCTGCCGATGAAATTATGAATTATTTAAAGGCAAGGATTGCCAGGCAATCTCTTTCCAACCTGTGGATCACGGCCGAGGGCGGAGGTCTTGAAACCCTTGCAGCTGTACCGCTCACGGTCAATGAAATGCTCCTGCAAAGTTATGAGGGCGTGATCCGGATCTTCCCGAACTGGAATAGAAACAAATCAGCAAGTTTTCATAAACTCAGGGCCTATGGTGCATTCGTTATCAGCAGCAGCCTGGACAACGGAAAAATAGAAAATGTTCAGATTTATAGTGAAAAAGGAAGAGATTGTATTCTGGAAAACCCATGGCCAGGCCGGCATTTTCAAGTCATCCGAAATGGAGTAAAAGGAGAACAAGTCTACGGTAAAAGAATTGTTCTCCCAACGGTTGAACAGGAGAAACTCCTGCTAAAACCCCTCCTTTAATAAAGTTCCTGCTGATACTGTTCAACCATTCTGCCAGAATCGAACTGCGGTACAATTTCCCTTGCCGCAGTTTTTAAAATATCTGTCCATTTCGCCTGATCTTTATAATATAGGGGTACGACCACCTTTTCCAGTTTATCCATTAAAGCGGCAGCTTCCTGTTTGTCTTTATCCATATCGCTCAGTTCATCCGCTGCCGGCTGGATAACAAATGCATTTTCCATATCCTTCGCAAATTCTGGTACCCATCCATCAGGCATAGAAAGATTGATGCTGCCATTCATGGCCGCGGCCATTCCGCTGGTACCTGAAGCTTCCCGATACATTTTTGGATTGTTGAGCCACACATCAGAACCTTTTTTTAATAAGGCAGACAAGCCCAGTTCGTAACCAGTCAGTACCGCACAATTCTTTAAAGATTTAGCCCTTTGGATGATCTGGTTGAACAAATCAATGGCGCCCTGGTCTTCAGGGTAAGGTTTTCCGGCCCAGATCACTTGTACAGGGTAATCTGCATTATTGATGAGTTTTACAAATCTGTCCCAGTCTCTCATCAGCAGGTCGGCTCGTTTATAAGCGGCAAAGCGCCTTGCCCAGACCAGGGTGAGTACATCCGGATCAAATAATTTTCCGCACTGGTCGGCTACTGTTTTAAAGAGGAGGGCCTTCATTTCTTTCTTCACCAGTTGGATCTGTTCCTGCTCACCTGTTTCTAATGCTTGTTCCAGCGATTCTTCTTTCCAATAGGTTTTGTTCTGTGCATTGGTAATAGAAATGATTTCACAGATATTTGGGTAATGCCCCCACATTTCCCTCGCTACTTCACCATGTAATTTGGAAACCCCGTTTGCTTTTCTGGCAAAACGGAGGGAAGCCAGTGTATAATTCAAGTCATCTCCTTCTATACCAAGGATATATTTTACCTCGTGGTCCTGTAAATGGTAAAAGAATGACATTTCTTTCAGCAGGTCAAAACGGTGTGACTCATTTCCGGCAAGTTCAGGAGTATGGGTGGTAAAGACCACTCTTTTCTTAACTTCATCCAGGCTCTGGTATTTAGAATAGAGGTAAAAATTTAAAGGAAGGGAATGCCCTTCGTTCATATGATAAACATCTGCAGGGAATTGAAGTATATCCAGCAGCATAGCACCACCTATCCCCAATACCATAGACTGGGCAATTCGGGTCGACTCATTAGAATCATAAAGACGGTGCGTAATCGATCTGGAAACCTCATCATTTTCTTCTACGTCCGTACTCAGAAGGAATACCGGAGCAGAACCAAAAGTTTCCGGCTTTAAAAGATAGGCCTTGATATGGACCGGCGCATCATGTACAGGAATAGTAAAAGTAATTCCCGTATCCTGCAAAAAGGAAGGATTCTTTTCTACATAAAAAGGTTTCATATCCGCATCGGTATCCCGAAACTGGTCATAATACCCATATTTCCAAAGCATTCCGATGCCGATAGTAGGGTGTTTCAATTCGAAAGCACTTCGCATATGAGAGCCTGCCAGAAAACCAAGCCCTCCGCTGTATATTTTTAAAGATTGATCTATGGCAAATTCCATAGAGAAATAAGCGATGGTTTTATTGTACTTTTCATTGGGCTGATACCCGAAAATCTGTTCTTTACTGATCATATTTAGATGGATATATGGTGTGGGCGATGTTAAAAAACTGCTATTAACATAAGGTTTTTTTACTATTAAACCTATTAGTGACGCAGATCATTTTTTTATAAACCAAGATTCTACAATTTGCGGCACACGATTAACAAAATGATTATCTATAAGAGTTTTACATTTGATTCTGCCCATTACCTGCCCGAAGTCCCGACAGGACATAAGTGTGGGAATATGCATGGTCATACTTATTCGCTTAAGGTCTTTGTGTCTGGCGAAATCGATCCGGTAACCTGTTGGTTTATGGACTTTGAGGATTTAAAAAACACCATCAATCCAGTTATAGCCCGACTTGATCATCAGGTTTTAAACGAAATTGAAGGTCTGGAAAATCCGACTACAGAAAATGTGGTGATCTGGATATGGAACCAGATTTATAGCCGCCTCCCTGAATTGGTTAAACTTGAATTAAGTGAAACCCCGGGATCTGGAGTGATCTACGAAGGTAAATAGTTATTTGCTGGGGTCCTTTTCATAAGAGTCTACTCTGGCATTGATGCTGGCCTTCAGCTGATCGAGATCCCTGCCTTCCAGCTTGGCCAATATTTGTGCCTGAATATCCAATAAGGTATTGATTCTGGCTGTGTTTTTAGCGGATTGCAGGAGTAAAGTATTTAAAACTTCAGCATAATTTGTTAAATCACTTTCGTTAAAAGTTCCCATAGTGTCTTGTTTATTTTGATCATTACAACAGTTGCTAAACCGGATTGTTTTTCAGCTTTTGTAAATGCCTGCTATAAAATTTGAAATTCTGGCAATTAAATAGAACTTTGCCCTCAATTTAAGGAATGCAACTATGATGAAATGGGAGAAGCTATTATCCGCCAAGCGATGGGGAAATGAGGACAGGTTTAAAGGCAACCAAAAAGAAGCCAGGTCAGAATTTCAACGTGATTACGACAGGATTATCTTCTCTTCTCCTTTCAGAAGATTACAGAATAAGACCCAGGTTTTTCCTCTGCCGGGGAGTGTTTTTGTACACAATCGTTTAACCCATAGTCTGGAAGTTGCCAGTGTAGGCCGTTCCCTGGGGAGTATCTTTTACAATAAGATGAAAGATATACGCCCGGACATCGATGATACCTGCCCGCTGCTCATTGAGGCCGGAAATATTATTGCTTCCGCCTGTCTTGCCCATGACCTGGGGAATCCGGCTTTCGGGCATTCAGGAGAATCGGCCATTTCTCATTATTTTACAACAGGTGACGGAAAGATTTACCAGTCACAGGTCACCGAAAGTCAATGGAAAGATTTGATTAATTTTGAAGGAAATGCCAATGCCTTAAGAATTCTCACCCATCCATTTGCTGGTAAAGGTACCGGAGGCTTTGCCTTAACTTATGCCACTTTGGCTTCTATTGCAAAATACCCTTGTGCATCGATTGCTGGTCACAATAAGAAAAATATCTTCACCAAGAAATATGGCTTTTTTCAATCTGAACAGAGTGGCTTTGAAAAGATCGCGCTAGAAATGGATCTGATCAAGGTACAGGAGGAACCTTTGATCTATAAAAGGCATCCCCTGGTTTACCTGGTAGAGGCGGCGGATGACATCTGCTACAATATTATTGATCTGGAAGATGCGCATCGCTTAAAGATTCTGTCTTATGCTGAAGTGGAAAAATTGTTACTGCCTTTGTGTAACGATGCCCAGCTGCCTGACCGTTTGGCTGAAATGGAAGACGATGATGCAAAGATTACTTTAATGCGCGCAAAATCCATTAGTACCCTGATCTGGCAATGTTCCAATGTATTTTACCAGGAACAGGAAAGTATTCTTGGGGGTCATTTCAATCAAAGTTTGATGGATGCGATCGAAGAGCCATATTTATCAGTGATGAAAGAAATTGAGCGGATTTCGATTAAGAAAATCTATAACTACCCTTCTGTAGTGCAAATTGAAGTGGCTGGTTACCAGGTTATGGGCGGATTACTGGAAGAATTCATTCCTGCTTACCTCCAGAATGAATCCAAATACCATAAAAAACTGGTAGAACCTGTCTCTTATACACATCTCCGAGCCCACGAGACAGGCAGCTCTATCTCGTATGCCGTCTGCTGCTTGAAAAGAGGGGGGGGGGGGGGGGGGGGGGGGGGGGGGGGGGGGGGGGGGGGGGGGGGGG
>NZ_JAELTV010000409.1 GCF_016429005.1 Pedobacter sp. ASV19 | reverse complement strand
CCCCCCCCCCCCCCCCCCCCCCCCCCCCCCCCCCCCCCCCCCCCCCCCCCCTTTTTAGATGTGTATAAGAGACAGCAGAAAAAGACACCCCCACTATTAGCATCGGGATGTGTTTTGAAACTTTTCAAATTACACTGGAGCCCTATCTGCCAGAACTCCCCTTCAACGTCATCATTAAATTCGGCGAATACCCACAAATGATCAGCGATTTAGATAACGGCGTTCTCGATCTGATCATTACACCGCAAAAGGACAACAATAAAAATATAGAGTATAGACCATTCTCTAAAGAAACCATTGTACTGGTTGCAGGAAAAACCACAGATACCTCTGCATTTGAAGAAATAATAGACGGCGATATCAAAGAACTGGAAAAGTGGCTGAAACAACAAAAATGGTATGGAACTACCGGTGATATGGAACACCTCATCCGTTTCTGGCATGCCAACTTCTCCAAACGTCCCGATTTTAAACCCAATTATATTGTTCCTAACCTAAACTCCATCGTACGCTGTTTAACCGCAGGCGGAGGTTTAGCCATTATACCAGATTTCCTCTGTAAAAAGGAAATTGACCTGGGCGAAGTTAAACTCGTTTGGGAAGGCAGGCAGAAAATTGAGAACACACTCTATTTCGGATGTAGAAAAGGGACCATTTACAGCAAAGAGATCCAGCTGATTAAGGATGTCTTCGAAAAAGAAATGGCTATGGTAAAAGATTAAAAATTTAAATGTTAAATATTTCTTGGATTTTATGTTTTAATACTTAGATTTGGTTTACCAATTAATTGGTAAACCAAATATTGTATGAAGTCGTTTATAGAAACTATTAAATCTATTGAAGTAGAATCGCCGGTTGATAAGATCATTGGTCAGTTAAAACAGTTAATAACCTCAGGTCAGTTACAACCGGGTGACCGCTTGCCCGCAGAAAGAGTGCTTGCCGAAAAGTTTGGCGTAGGAAGAAGTTATGTTCGCGAAGCCATTTTAAAGCTGGAGTTTTATGGACTGTTAAAAACCAATCCTCAAAGCGGTACCTATGTAGCGGGGTTAAGCATCAAAGTGATGGACAGCATCATTACCGATGTAATCAAATTCAACAAAGAAGATTTTAATGCCCTTCTGGAAGCCAGGTATTACCTGGAACTTGACGCCGTTAAACTTGCTGCAGAACGCCGTACCGAAGAAGACCTCGTGAATTTAAAGGAAGCTCTTTTAGATTATGAGAATAAGATCAACAGTGGAATGGATGCTGTAGAAGAAGATATGCTTTTTCACATCAAAATAGCCAAAGCTTCAAAAAATTCAGTCATAGAATCCATGATTCTTATCCTGATTCCCGACCTCATTAAAAACATTGTAGAGAATAAGATTTGTGGAGAAAACCGTGGTAAGGTGGCTATTCCTGAACACAGAAGCATTTTAAAGGCCATAGAAGAACAGGACATTGATGCCGCGGAGAATGCGGTAGCGGCACACTTGAATGATATGTTTCAAATCAGCAGGGCCGGCTATAATGCAAACCAACTCATCCAACCTAAAACAGACTGATATCGCCCATGATACGATAAGTATTATTTTAATATAACCTATATTCATTTAAAATGATGAACTACTTTAACAAGCTGGTACTGTACTCCTTTTGCCTTATATTTTCTGTTGCAACACTGCAAGCGCAGGTTCATCCGGCCATTATGATTACCAAATCTAATTTGCCAGCTCTTAAAAAGGGGGTAATGGATTATCCTTTACTTCAAAAATCCTATAAGAAAGTACAGGCAGATGCCGAAAAAGCCTTGCTTACCCCTATCAGTGTGCCTTTGCCAAAAGACGGAGGCGGTGGATTTAGCCACGAACAGCACAAAAGGAACTACACCAATATATTAAATTGCGGTATTGCTTATCAAATTACAGGTGAGCAAAAATATGCTGATTATATCAAAAACATCCTGCTTAACTATGCCCAGGAGTATGAAAAATGGCCTTTACATCCTAAAAGAAAAGAAGGCCATGAAGGCGGAAAAATATTCTGGCAGAGCCTGAATGACTTTGTATGGCAGGTGTATACCATCCAAGGTTACGACATGGCTTACGACGCCATACCCGCTTCAGACCGGGCAACCATTGAGAACCATCTATTTATGCCCATGCTAAAGTTCTTTACCGTAGATTGTAAACAGACTTTTGACTGGATCCATAACCATGGAACCTGGGATATCGCAGCTGTAGGCATGACGGGTTATGTATTGAATAAACCAGAATACGTTCAAATGGCCATTAAAGGCTCTAATAAAGACGGTAAAACTGGTTTTCTAAAACAGCTGGATCAGTTGTTTTCGCCCGACGGTTATTATACAGAAGGCCCCTATTATCAGCGTTATGCCCTGCTTCCTTTTGTTATCTTTGCAAAGGCGATTAACAATTATCAGCCAGAATTAAAAATATTTGAATACCGGAACAAATTGCTGTCTAAAGCCATAAATACCTCCCTGCAACTCACTTATACCGATGGGACCTTCTTCCCTGTCAATGATGCGATAAAAGATAAGACCTATCAATCTGCAGAATTGGTGTACGGTACCGATATCGCTTACGCGGATATTAAAGCGGAACCGCAATTGCTGGATATCGCACAAAAACAAGGAGAAGTCATTGTATCCGATGCAGGTTTAAAGATTGCGGCCGATGTTGCAGCCGGGAAGAGCAAACCATTTGTCTATACCCCTCAATTGATTACAGACGGCGCTAAAGGCGATGAAGGTGGAATTGCTTTACTAAGGTATGGCAGCAATGACGACCAGCAATGCGTTTTGATCAAAGCCGCATCACAGGGAATGGGCCATGGCCATTTTGACCGGTTAAACTTGCTTTATTACGATAATGGGACAGAAATATTTCCAGACTATGGTGCGGCAAGATTTATCAATATAGAAACCAAGAAAGGCGGCGATTATTTGCCGGAAAATAAGACCTGGGCCAAACAGACGGTTGCCCACAATACTTTAGTGGTAGATCAGCAATCTGATTTTAAAGCCAGTGCAGAAAAAGCACAATTGGAATCTGCTGAAATCTTATATTTCAACAACAGCAAGGACCTGCAGGTGGTAAGTGCGAAAGAAACCCATGCCTATCCAGGTGTAGAAATGATCAGAACATCGGCATTAATTAAAGTACAAGGTTTAGAAAAACCACTCCTGATCGATGTTTTTCAAGCGGTTTCAAATCAGCCTCACCAATATGATCTTCCCTTCTGGTACAAAGGCCATCTGGTTGATGCTTCTTTCAAATACAAAGCGGCAAGTAACAATCTACAGGCCCTGGGTATAGACAATGGCTATCAGCACATCTGGTTAAATACAGCACAAAAGCTGGACAAGGCAGATGGTTATATCACTATACTCCATAACAAAAGATTTTATACCACTCATTTTGCCACAGATGCACCTGCAACGGTAAAATTGCTTTCCCTTGGGGCCAATGATCCCGACCTGAGCTTAATAGAAAGTAAGGCTTTTATGTTCTCCCAGGAAAATGTAAAACAGCAAACCTTTTTCAGTGTTACAGAAACACATGGCAAAGTGAATTCCGTAAGTGAAACCACCACAGGAGCATCAAGCCTGGTGAGTGATCTAAAACTTCTGAATATAGATAAAAACCAGGTAAAAGTCTCCTTTAAAGTAAAGGATCGTCTGTACAATTACCAGATCAATTATACAAACAAAGAAAATTTCATAGAATTTAAATAACAAGTTATGTTACAAAGCAGTTTATTTCAAATAGAATCAGAAACACCTTGGGAAGATCTTGGAAATGGCATCCAGAGGCAAATATTTGGATACGATGACAATATCATGCTGGTTAAGGCAAAATTTGAAGCAGAGGCCGTGGGCGTACTTCATGAGCATTACCATGCACCTGTCTCTTATACACATCTAAAAGGGGGGGGGGGGGGGGGGGGGGGGGGGGGGGGGGGGGGGGGGGGGGGGGG
>NZ_JAELTV010000408.1 GCF_016429005.1 Pedobacter sp. ASV19 | reverse complement strand
CCCCCCCCCCCCCCCCCCCCCCCCCCCCCCCCCCCCCCCCCCCCCCCCCCCCTTTTAGATGTGTATAAGAGACAGATTGCATTCGCTATGGGGGCGGAAGAATACTTAATGCAAAGGCTGGAAATAATATTGAGTCAATAAAAGAATTTGTGGTTAAGCTTAAAGAGATTTCAGGATTCAAGATGGGTTACGCTGTTTTTGGCATGGAAGTCACAGGTGTTTATGGATTGGTACTGATGAATACCTTAACAAAAATGAAGGGAAAAGTTGTCGTCGAACCGGCAATGCGCATCAAGAATTCGCTTGGCATCATAAGAGGCAAGAATGATAAGCTTGATGCTGCCAGGATTGCACGCTATCTGATTAAAAACCTTCCTGAACTGAAACTTTGGATGCCTAGACGTAAAATTATAGACGAACTTAGCAGCCTATCAACTTTAAGGGAGCGGATGGTAAGGGTGAACAAAATGATTACCACTCCTTTATATGAAGATGACGGATTCATCGAAGCTGGAATTTCCAGTGCCAATATAAAACTCTGTAATCAGTTGATGGTTGATAGCAAGGAGCTCATTAAAAACGTCGAGCTGAAAATTAGAATGTTATGGGAACAGGACGAGCGATGTTCTAGGCTGATGAAGGTCATGCTTTCGGTCATGGGTATTGGGGATGTGATCGCCTTGAAAATACTAATCCATACTAACGAATTTAGGACCATAACCACTGCACGCGCTTTCGCATCCTACTGCGGGGTGGCGCCATTTGCTTATGACTCCGGTACTAGTGTAAAGAGTAAAGCGCATGTATCACACGTCGCTAACAAAAAGATAAAGTCCCTACTCCACAATGCGGTAAGAACTTGCATTGGGTTTGATCCAGAGATCAGGGCCTATTACAAAAGAAGGGTTGAAGTAGACAAAAAGAATAAGATGTCCATTATGAATTCCATTAAATTCAAATTGATATGGAGGGTGTTTGCTTGCATTAGGCAAGATAGACTTTACGAGAAGGGCTATGTTTCAACAAAACCTGTATTACTTGTTTAAATTTGGTAGAAAGTAGGTTAGTCAAATAATGCAACTGTAAAGAGAAACCCGTATCAGACCAACTGCAAAGCTATAGACGGATAAGACCTCAAGCAAAACTGAATATATTAGAGAAGTTTGATAAAGATGATATATAAATAATGTCAAAATATCTTGAAGGATCGTGATTCCTGTTTTAGTGGTTTTTTAAGCGTTTTTGTTTCATTTATGGAAAATATTTTGCAGTATTACAATTGCCTGATCTTTGATTAGGCTGTAGCTTTAATTAACGAAAACTCTTTATTAAATGGAACTACTTTTTCTCTATGTCTTTGACTTTAGAAAAATCAAAAAACAAGCATTTGCATTTAGTGCTGATCTTCAGTTTACCGTCACTGAGGAAGGAACCGATAAGAATCCGAGAATCAATATTCTAATTTCGGAAAGCCCTGACTACGTAAATATTTTTCCGGAAAACATTCTGAACGCAACTGGTATAATTGGAAAGAATGGAGCCGGCAAGTCTACATTGATAGATTGCTTGAAATTATTGGGTGGAAACATATCCGCCATCAGAACGCCGTTGATATTTAGCGTCAGGGATCAGGACAAAGGAATAATCTATACTTGTTATTATGACCGGGAAGTGCATGAAGGTGCATTAAACGAATGGGTAACTGTAAGGTTTAGCAGGAACCATCCCAAAAAGGACCTCAATTTGATTACCCGTCCTTACTGGCTTGATCTTCTTGCCACTCCCGCAGTACAAAATTTACCTTTTGATTTGAGGGAAATCAATACCTGTTTTTTTACCAATGCTTTTCATAGCCATTCTGAAGCGAGTTTCACTGGGATTTTTAACCTGTCCACCAACGCAAGATTGGACAGGTTCATGAAAAGTTTGGTTGAAGAACGGATTTCTGAAGATAGGAAACGTAGAGAGAGGGAGATCGAGCCGCTTACCTATGAGCTTAGTGGCTTTCATAAAATCGAGCTGCGGTCAATGCTTAGTTTTCTCTCCTACGCTAAGGAGCGTTCAACACATAAGATTCCAGATCTGCCCGAGACCTTGGTTTTCAAATTCAACTTCGATGACCTGGACTTTTTAATGTACGACATGGATTCTAGGTTTAGGGGCAGTGTAGAGGAATTAAAGATGATTCATGACATAGCTTTGGAGCAGATACGGGCAACAGAGGACTACGTTCAAGCATTTAACAAGCTTGTAATTTTATGTACGTATTATTACCTGTTGAAATGGGAGTTTGTGGAAGATGGCTCTCGAAAAGCCAGCTTCTATGAGTATATGGAAGACTCAATTCATGATCCCGGTAGATTATTTGAAAACCTGTTGCGGACTATTGAAAGGTTCTCATATAGTTCAAAACGTCACATTATGCTGGTTCATGAATTACGGGATGGCCTATTTGGTCAATTGAGGCGTATGAGGTTTGAAGGAAAATGGGATAGAAAGAATATCACAGATTTTACTTTTCAGATTGACAATCGACTCTGGCCCGTACTCTCGCGGATACATGATATTATCGATATTGAGCATCTTCAGTTTATAACCTACGAATGGGGAGGGGGATTGAGCACTGGTCAGGAAGCATTTATTTCTCATTTCTCAAGGTTACACGATATCAAAAGAAAAGTAGGTAGTAAGCCGATCTGGTTATTAATCGATGAAGGGGATCTGCACTTTCATCCGGAGATGCAGAAAGAGTATTTTAGCCAATTGCTAACTTTCGTAGGTTTCTTATTTTCTAGGAATCAAGTTCAGATTATACTTTCCACTCACTCGCCATTTATCGTTTCTGATCTGCCTAAACAGAACCTTATCTTTCTGAAAAATGGTGCTGCTGGAAATTGTGAGGTTGACAGCGAAAACATTAAGCAGGATACCTTTGGTGCCAATATTCACGATTTGTTTAAGGATTCTTTATTTCTTTCGGGCAGTCTGATGGGTGATTATGCCAAGTCTAAGATTGATGAAATCATCAACTGGTGCAATGATCCAGATGAAAACAAGAGGTCACTGGTTGAATATTACAGAAGTTTGGTAAATGTCATTGGTGAGCCGATCATCAAGATGAAGCTCAGCGAGATGATTGCCAAAAAGATGGGCGAGGATCAGGAACTGGCTAGACTTCAGGAACAAGAGATTTATATCCGTAGACGCATAGTAGAATTGAAAAGTAAAAATGATCAGAATCAAAAGTAATCTGTTACGGAATTTAGATAATATCGCGGAGGAACATTACAATGAGCTTTATCCTCTGATTTTAGCAAGACTAGCGGCCCTACGAGTTAGGCCAAGAAATTTCATTACTGCAAACCTCAGGCGCATACTTGCCGGAAAGCCTGCTGAACTGGCTTCACTGAAAGCAGAATATCTGACCTACTGTACCGATCCAGGACAATACAGGTTAAATGCCAACACTGTAAACAGGGGCTTAGCTGCGGTATTCAATTATAAGCATTTTACCGTTACTGGAGCTGCATACTATTGTGGTTATGATCTTGCAAAGAAGCTACAGGTGAATACCTGTCCGTATTGCAACCGAAATTATACGGTGACCATTGCCAGGCGGAGAAGGGTAACCCGTCCGGACTTTGATCATTTTATGCCGAAAAAGGCAAATCCTTTATTGGCACTTTCGTTCTACAATTTAATTCCGAGTTGTCTGGTCTGTAACCGGAGCGTTAAAAACCAGTCAACGGTTGACTATGGGGATTTTATACACCCTTATGAAGAAGAATTTGGGAGTACAGCTAAATTCAATGTGATACCACTGGATGCGGATAGTGCGGTAGGGTTGGGGAACAAATATTCAGTTGGTCTTGAATACAATACATTAGAACCAATTAAAGCCGCTCGATGTAAGCGCAGCTTCGAGCCTGTCTCTTATACACATCTAAAAGGGGGGGGGGGGGGGGGGGGGGGGGGGGGGGGGGGGGGGGGGGGGGGGGGG
>NZ_JAELTV010000407.1 GCF_016429005.1 Pedobacter sp. ASV19 | reverse complement strand
TTACCGTTGACAACCCAGTGTTCTTGTACCTTCAAATCTTCATTAAAATAAAAAAGCAAGTGATTTGAAGGCATGATTCCGCCGGTAAAGAAATACTTGCTCATCCAATCCGTTTCATCTTTGACTTCAAACTTATAGGTCAGGCTTTTATGAGTAAAAATATGGACAAACAGTTTCCCTTCTTCTTTCAACCAAGAAGCAATCCTGGCCATTAGTAATTTGTAATTGCGCATATGCTCAAACATCTCCACTGAAACCACACGATCAAAATGCTCCCGGCTTTCAAAAGTATTCATATCTGCAGTCACTACTGTTAAATTATGAATGCCTTGCTCTTTTGCCTTATTTTCAATATAAGACTTCTGTGTTGTCGAATTAGAGACCACTGTAAAACGACTATCAGGATATTTTTTAGACATAAAAAGAGACAAAGAGCCCCATCCACAACCCAATTCAAGAACGTCTTGCCCATTTTTCAAATCTGCGCGCAGGCAGGTGAGCTCAAGCATATCCAATTCCGACACATCCAGATCCGAAACACCCGGTTTCCAATATCCACTTGAATATTTAAGATGTTTACCCAAACAATACCGATAAAATTGCGTTGGCACTTCATAATGTTGCAGATTTGCATCGGACGTATGAACTGCAATTGGAGAGTTCCTAAGTTCCAGTAGCAGATCATTGAAGTGTTGCTGTTGCATTTCTTCGTCACCGGCCGATTCCTCTTCGAGCCTTTCTTTCAGAAGCTTTCTGATTCCCATTCTTAGAACGATATCCGGTAATTTGTTCTGTTCGATCAAGCGGTCATACCACATACATAAAAACTTCTTATTGTTAAATATAAATTACAGGTCAAAAACGCGATGTTTCTTCCTAAACCATGGGATAAATGCGCTGGTTGTTTTCTGGTACATTCTATACTTATCTCCTTTAGACCGCAGCGCCTGTTCTTCTGTAGCTGGAATACCAGTTACCTTAAATAACAGGTAAAAAATAATTAACGGACTAAATATAGCCAACCAGCCTAAGGGCGCAGTAACAGCGATCAAAAAATAAGAAGTCCATAATAACGACTGGAAAAAATAATTCGGATGGCGGGAACAGAACCATAATCCAACAGTACAAACCTCTCCTTTGTTTGCAGGATTACTTTTGAATTTTGTTAATTGTGCATCAGCCACAGCCTCTCCAACAACAGCAACACACCAAAGTCCCATACCTGTATATTCCAGGAAATGGATTTCGGGCTGCGTGTTCATCGCAATCAAAAAAAAGGGAATGGCCAAAACCACATTAGAAATTGCCTGAAACTGAAAGAACCAAAAAAAATTCCTGCTGGCATGGGCAGTCCATTCTTTACGAAGCTGCTGATAACGGCCTTCCTCTTCATTTAAATGAGAAAATACCCTTTTCCCAAGATGCAAACCTAACCTTAAACCAGCCAGGACTACCATACTACAAATCAGAACTTTTCTTATCGATAAACCATTTGCCAGGAAATACAGTACTACTCCAATAACCGGAAAGTTTAAAGCCCAGAAAACATCGACTACCCCTGCATTACCAATCCTCTCCGCCCAAAACCATACACCAGTCATGACCAGACAGCAAACTACTAAACAGATGAATATCAGGACAAATACAGACATAAAAAAAGAGCAGTGTTTAAACTTGCTCTTTTATCTACGTAAAAAACCCGGAAAAGGTTTTAAGTAAAGAAATTTTATTTTGTTTTCACGAATTTCGAACCACAGCCTTCAATACACATAATAGGTCCGGCAGGGCTCATGGTCAATTCGCCGTTGCTAATCTTAAATCTATAATTCTGTTCGGTTTTATCTTTCTTAAAAAAAGTAAGTGTTACACTATCTTTCACCGAATAGGTCGAATAATCACTGTAGGCATTACCTTCAAGCACACCATTATCTTTAAACGTGACCAAATAAAGAGAAGCAGAATGCTCAGATACAGGTGTCCATTTGCCCTGACCATTGCCAATATCGGCATAAGACGCGGACAGTTTCCATGTTCCTGGTAGGGTGTCGTTAACAACAAGTTTTGCCTTATCCTTACTGCAGGATGCCATAAGAAATAAGCAGGAAACTAAAAGTAATTTAGGTAAGGAATGAATGGAACGCATAATTTAGTCATTTTGGTTATTGATATAAACGAAACAAAAAAGGGAAACGCTACATCAAATATAAAATATCATATATTGAAATACTAAACCGCTCTCAGGTATCAATACGACTTAGGTCTTCCTGATCCGGATGATATGCATCCAGTGCATCACTTTCATGAGAGGATAAGTAGGATCAAACTCAAACCACCTTGAAGCAAAATTTGGATTATTCGGTTTCTTATGATGGTTATTTTGAAACAATTCCCCTAACATCAAAAAATCAAGCGGTAGAGAATTCTTGCTGTGATCATTGTTGTCATGATTAGAATAACCATATTTATGCCCACACCAGTTTACAATGGCTCCATGAATTGGTCCCATTAGAAAATGGACGGGTAACAACAGGAACATCCACCAGGCCGTAGCAAAAGTAATATAAAACCATACGTAAAAACTGATAAAGATGATGCGGGTAATCCAGGAATCACCAATTTTATCAATAATAGGCCAGGACGGGTATTTATCTCTGAACTGTTCTTCAGGTTCAACATTGTATTTGGAATAATTCAGGTATATATTTTTAGTCTGGATCATCATTCCCCATACATCTTTAACAAAATGCGGCGAATGCGGGTCTTTCTCCGTATCACTGAAAGCGTGGTGCATCCGGTGCAAAATTGCATAAGCACGAGGATTCAGAAAAGATGAACCCTGTGATAAGAAGGTAATCAAATAGAAAAACTTCTCCCAAAAGGTATTCATTTTAAACATCTTATGCGAAGCATAGCGGTGAAGAAAAAAAGTCTGGGAAAAGAGAGAGAGAAACCAATGTAAAAGGAAGAAAACTAAAATAATCATATAAAGCACTGAATGTATACCAACGTAATCCGCTTACGTCAAACTGTTCAAACCTCAAAAGTAATCAAATTATGACGCTTATTTAGAATTATTTTGAACAGCTGCTAAATCTTCAAATAAAAATGCCGTGGATTTATTCAAACCCACGGCATTTTTTATTGATAAGAGAATATTCTATCTTCCAAAATCATCCTGTACCCTAACGATATCAGATTCGTCAGAAGGATTTTCAGGATCAGTATGCTGCCAGATTTCAGAAACTATACCCCAGTCTTTTAAACCAATTAAACGGTGTCTTTCTCCTTTTTCAAGTTTCACCCTGGTACCAGGTGTAAGTGTTTTCACTTCTCCCTGCTCATCTGTATCACTGGTAATAATGCCCACATTACCACTCACTACCTGCCAGATTTCAGCACGACGATGGTGATATTGCCATGATAAACGGGAATCAGGAGCAACCACCAGGATCTTAGGGCTCAATTTACCACTAATTTTGAGGTCATTAACATTTAATCCATCAAAGTAGACATTGGCAAACTGTTGTGCCTGTTCTTCATCTATCACGAAAAAACCACCCCATGGACGGGTATCATCAACATTAACTACGTTGAAACCTTCGATCTTCAGGCGCTGTGCAACGCCGCTAAATATTTCTTTCTTTTGATCTGACATTTTAAATCTTGTAATTGATTGACCAAATATAACAGATGAGATTTATTTTTTAACAGCCTTGCCTATTAATTTATCAATCCTGCTTACAATGTAATCAATATCAAAAGGCTTTTTAATATAATCATCTGCTCCTGCTGCTATGCTTTTTTCTTTATTCTGATCATTTGCAGACATCACAATTACAGGAATATGTTTTGTAAAGAGATCACTTTTTAAATCTGAACAAATATCTGCACCATCACCATCCGGCAGCATCACATCCAGAATAAACAAATCGGGCACGGAATCCTTTAATTTGGACTTTAATTCACTAAAAGAGGAAGATAACTGCAATTCATATCCTTCATCTTTAAGCAGAAATTCAATAATGTATCTGATGTCAGTATCATCTTCGAGAACATGTATCCTTTTTACCATAATTTAAATATTTGTTGAAATGCTTTAACAGCAACAATATTGCCATAAAATTCAAATCGGGCATATATGTTACCTGTCTCTTATACACATCTCCGAG
>NZ_JAELTV010000406.1 GCF_016429005.1 Pedobacter sp. ASV19 | reverse complement strand
CCCCCCCCCCCCCCCCCCCCCCCCCCCCCCCCCCCCCCCCCCCCCCCCCCCCCCCCCCCCCCCCCCCCCCCCCCCCCCCCCCCCCCCCCCCCCCCCCCCCCCCATTTCAAGCAGAAGACGGCATACGCGATAGAGCTGCCTGTCTCGTGGGCTCGGAGATGTGTATAAGAGACAGATCTTACCCTGATGCTCAAAACCTGGGGATATGATTTCATTAAAGTAGACTGGTGCGGAGGAGAAAAACTAGGTTTAGATGAACAGCTGCGTTATACACAACTGGCCAACCGGATAAAAAGTATAAAACCCGAAGCCTTGTTTAATATTTGCAGATGGCAGTTTCCAGGAAAATGGGCAATGGAAATTGCAGATTCCTGGCGGATATCGGGAGATATCAGCAACCAGTTTGAATCTATTCTTCATATTATTGATAAGAATGCAGACCTCTGGAAATACAGTTCACCAGGACATGTAAATGATATGGACATGCTGCAGGTCGGACGTGGGATGAGTTATGAAGAAGACCGGGCGCATTTTACCATGTGGTGCATGCTGAACTCTCCATTATTATTAGGTAATGATCTGCGAAGCATCTCCAAAGAAACATTAAGTCTGGTAACCAATAAAGAAATTATTGCCCTGAATCAAGATAAACTAGGCTATCAGGCGCGCAGACTTGAAAAGAATGGTGAACTCGAAACCTGGGCAAAACCTCTAGTCTCTACCATGAGCGGAACCATTGCGGTAACTTTACTCAACCGGTCGACAAAGATAGCAAGTCAGGTTTTAAACCTGGATGGCCTTGGTATTGATGCTTCAAAAGGCTATATTTTACGTGATCTGTGGAAACATAAAGATTCTCCAGTATCTACGATGAAAACAATCAGTATAGAGGTTCCGGCACACGGTGTTGTTACACTTAAAATTACCGGTTCGCCGAAACCTTTTAATGTGTTTCAATCTGATACTAAAATCAACTAAGACAACCAGACAACTGTCTGCTCCGCGTCGTGGGGCTGACCAATGATGTCTTTATATAAGTTTGGTTTCCTGGCTTGCTTGTAGCGGTAGCCGCCGGCTTTGCTTAACTTATCTGCGGCAATGTTGGCTATACAGAAGCTGTTTCCAAGTTCACGGCATTCTGCAATGATGTCGCCATAAGGATCTAAGATCATGGAACAACCATTCTTTAACTGGTCATCGTCCATACCGATTGGATTAGAAAATATGGCGTAAATACCATTGTCATATGCTCTGGCCGGCAACCACTTCATCAACCAGCTACGGCCTTTGAGCCCATCAAATTCTATTCTCAAAGATGTGGGATCGCTTAGTCTGTTCTCCCATAATGCAGGATCAACAAAACCAGCACCCGGCCTGGTGGAAGGTGTACACATTGTTACATGGGGCATAAAGATAATGTCAGCACCAAGGAGTGTGGTAGCCCTGACATTTTCAATAATATTATTGTCGTAACAAATCAGAATACCACATTTCCAGCCCAGCAATTCAAAAACAACGTATTGATCTCCCGGTTCCAGGTATGGATTAATGAAAGGATGGAGTTTTCGGTACTTTGCAACCAGTCCGTTTTCATCAACGCAAACATAAGCCTTAAATAAACGATCATTTTCATCTTTCTCAAACAGTCCGGCCAAAATGGCTATTTTATATTCTTTTGCAAATGCAGTAAGGGTTTGTATAGATGGGCCATTTGGGATAGGTTCGGCTAGTGTGAGCATCTCTTCCCGGGATAGGTTTCTTGCAAATGTATAAGCTGTAATAGAACATTCATGAAATGCAATCACATCAGCGCTCTGGGCTGCAGCCTTTGCTGTAAGATCTTTGATGACGCTTAAGTTATAGGCTTTATCTCCATTTTTATGCTCAAACTGAGCAGAAGCAATTTTTATAGTCTTCATCTTAATTAAATTATAAGACAAAGCTACGCTGGCCTGAAATGCCAGGATTGTACATTTCCGACAAGAATTAAATCCCGGCAGGAAAGAGGTTGACTGCTAGTTTATGGCTCTGGCTCAGGTATTTTAGTGGGCTAACTCCGGCTATCTTCTTAAAATCGTGAATAAAATGTGCCTGGTCAAAATATCCAGCTTCACAAGCAACCTGTGCGGTACTGTTGAAAGGAGTACATTGCAATAATTTTAGTGTTTGGTGTATCTTTACTATACCAGAGAAATATTTTGGGCTGATGCCGATCTGGGCATTGAATTTTCGTTCTAACTGCCGCTCGGTGACCTGGAGCTTCTCGTTGATCCATGCAACGGGTAAACGGCCCTTGTGTGTACAGATTAGTTCAATTGAGTGCCGTACCTCGGGGTCTACAGGGTAGAAGGAAGAATATTTTTTGATAAAGAATGTTTCCAGAATCTGGATTCTGTCTGCAGAGCTGGATGCATTTAAAATCTGCTCTTCCAATTCTCTTGCCTGGTTCCCTAAAACATCCTCTAATGCAGTGAAATGATTTTTGAACGTATTGGCTGGTATACCTGTTAATGCATAGATGCCGTAGGGTTGGAGAACAGTAACAATGAGTCCTGTTTTTCCACTGGAAATTAAGTGTTTACAATCTTTAAGTTGTCCGTAAAGAAAGCCCACTGGCATGGTATTGCGATGCGATCCTTCTGAAATGGGCTGGTCATAATGAAATACAATTCCAGGATTACCGTCAGCAAACATTTGATGATTCACGGGGCCATCACTTTCTAAAATCAGAAAATGTTTGATCAAGGAACTTAAAGAAACAGCAGGGCAAATTTGCATATGGTAAAGTTAACAAAAAGAAATTGGCGATAACTGGCAGAAATTTTGCTCTACGCCCCAAAAGATACCCAGACATACTAACGCTATATGGTAGACCTCGAATATTTACACAGCCTTTACAATAATGATAACTATGAAGCCTGTCTTGAAGCAACCAATCTGTTCCTTCTGGTCAACGAACAAAATACACAGGCTCTATTGCTAAAAGCCAAAAGCGAATACCAAATGGTCTTTTATGAAGCATGGGATGAAGATCCGGAAGAAGACAACCGGTTTGAATCGGTTTGCGGTAGTTTTGAAAGAGTACTGGAACTGGACCCTTCCAATGAAGAGGCAATGCTCTATCTGGCCTATATTTATATCGCTTTACTCAAAACCAATTTACCAAAGGCTATCGCTTATTGTGATATAATGGCAAACTCTCCTCACCTGGCCACTAAGATTAAAGCCATCAGTTACCATCAGGACGCCTGCCAGCAGGAAGGATACATTTCACTTGCGCTGGAAGATGCAGATCAATTGATTAACTTAACTAAGGCGTTTTATAAAGAGAACAGAAATGCGCTTGATGTTGAACTTGGTCAGGTATATCTCAAAAAAGGTAATTTATATCTGGAGCATCAAAATAATGAACAGAAGGCACTGGAGGTCTATAAAGAAGGGCTGGATTATATGTGCCCCGATCCTTTAAATTTTGCTATGATCGCCAGCCTCGCTTTTGATCAGCAAGATTATGCCTTTGGAGGCCAGGTAGCAGTTATGGCATTCCTTTCGAATGTTACCGGAGCGGAGGAAGAACTGCTGGACTTGTACAGGAAACTGGAAGAACTGAACAGCAAAGGGGTAGAGAACAAACCGATGGTGGAGGCTATTTTTGTGGCATTGAGAGTATTTGCTGATGAACTTGGCTGCGATACTGTTGAAATGCTCAATTTTGCACAGCATTATATCAAAATATTTCCTGATTGGTATATTCCATATCATTATGCTGGTGCTGCCTTATATGATGCTAAAAGTTATGCAGAAGCGCTTCCATATCTGGAAAAGAGCTTAAAAATGGGCGGACGTTCGTACGGTGTACAGCGCTTTTATGAGACAAGCTATCATGTCAAAGGTGTATTTCCGGAATTGGAAAAATGGCCCGAAGATTCTTCCTCAGATTATTACAATGCCGGAGTCAATTTCTATGAGTTTGAAACACAAGCCTACAACCCATCGATTGGCAGGGAGTTGCTAAAAATCAGAACCAATTTCTATAAAATCTCTTACGATGGTTTTTACGACTATTTCTGTAATCACCATCACAGGAAAGGTACAAATGATACCGATGTACATGTATTTGCTATGTGCTGTAATAACTATGGCATCGCATTAACTGCGCAAGGAGCTTATG
>NZ_JAELTV010000405.1 GCF_016429005.1 Pedobacter sp. ASV19 | reverse complement strand
TCCAACAGGCGAGCCAGCGCTTTTTTAAGGATCGTATTCTCTATTATTCAGCGAACCTGATCAGGGAACAGGGAAAATCTGTGGCGCCGGACTGGAATTACCGTTTACCGGAGGTGTATGTTGTGGCGTTGATGGATTTTAGTTTTTAGAGAGTTATACCAATTGGCAGAGGTCATTAATTTAAGCCCGGAAGATATGAATGCGTACCAGGAAAGTTTAAAGATTAAGCGTGATAACTACAGTGCTCTTGAGTCTGCGGAATTGAGGGGGGAGCAGCGTGGACAGAAGCAGGGCATTGAAATAGGACAGAAGCAGGGTATTGAAATCGGTGTGGAAATGGAACGTGCTAAGGCGGAGCAGGAGAAAAGGGAAATGGCTGTTAAGTTAAAAACGAAAGGTATGCATGTTGAAGAGATTGCTGAGTTAACAAATCTTTCTATAGCTGAAATCCAAATACTAGTATAAGCTTAAGTAAGATCCACATTAATTTCTAAACGGATAACTGGCATTTACAAATAAAGTAAATATTTTAGGTAGATGCTAGATTGGGGAAGATGTGAGGAAAAAACCTGCACTTCTTTTCTCACTGGACCTTCCGCGAAGGGCTTCAGGCCCTGAGGTGTGAAAAGAGGTGCAGGTTTTTTTGGGGGTGTGTCCGGGGAAGGGTAGTGATTGAGTGTGGAATAAAAAAGGACAAATTTTCGGTTGTCCTTTTAATATTGTATCTAATGTGACTTATCTATAGTGCCTGGATTACTTCTAATGGAAGCACCCATTGTTGTTGTTTTTTTGGTTATTAGTTGGATGTCTTTATATCTATATATCGCTATTATTGGCCTTATCGAAGAAGTCCTAGATAAGGTTATTTAGATATTTTATGATGTCTAGCTTTTTATAAACAGCAAGATGATGCCAATCGTTGCTCCGATTTGCCCTAGCCAGAAAATGAACATCCATTTAATGTTTTCGGAGTTAGATTTCGCTAGATCTTCTTTGGTTGCCAGATGTTCGATTTTCTTTTCCACAGTAGCTGTAATTTCTTTATCTTTTGCATCTTCAATGTACGCAATTATCTTACGTGCGTCGTCTTCTGCGATTGATTTTTTGAAAATCTCGTATACTTCTAATGTTTGTCCGTTCACTGTTTTCTCGTTTTTCAGCAGGTGTTTATTTCTGCCTGGTTAGCATATTCAAAGATAAGTATAGTAATTGTACGTTTGGTAATTTATTTAAAAATTAAATTATGGTATTTCTGAGATAATATTGAGGGTTTCGATAGAAAATTTCAAGGATTAACTTAAGTAAGAAAAAACCTGCTCTTCTTTTCCCACTGGACCTTCCGCGAAGGGCTTCAGGCCCTGAGGTGTGAAAAGAGGTGCAGGTTTTTTTGGGGGGATGTCCGGGGAAGAGATTTATCCAGACTACGGTTTACCTCATCTTTGTGTTCTAAGGCAAATGAAAGTGCGGTTTTTATGAATTCATTTAATGTGATATTTAGATAATATTGAAGGTTGTAGCAAAAATTTGATAAAAATAAATGCTGTTTTTTTGGTGTGTCAGGCTTGTTTTTGCCTGGTTTTTAACTGGGGGTTCCTAACCCTGGGGAACTGCTTGTGGCTTTCTTGTTTGCTTCTATTTGTGTCGTCATTTCTACGGAGACTTGCAGCTCCCGGGTATGGGTGGGTTGATGTGTTTTGACGAATGAACAAATTTTTAAATCTTAAATTTTTTAGAACATGGGAATTATTAGACAAGGGGTCCTTGGTGGCTTCAGAAACAAGACTGGGGCGGTAGTGGGGTCTTATTGGCGTACGTTAGATGTGATTAAGGGCTTGCCCCGGAATACGGGTAAGGCGCCTACGCTTAAACAGAAAAATCAGCAGCTGCAGTTTGCCTTGATTACGAGCTTTTTGAGCTGGTTTGGCAATTTGATTAACGTGGGTTTTCGTTCGGTGAGCAAGATTACTACGCCGATGAATGTGGCGGTGCGTTATCATTTGGCGGAGGCGGTATTGGGTGTTGGGCCTGATTATTCGATTGATTTTTCTAAGGTGAAATTTAGTGTTGGCAGGCTGGCAAAACCGAGGGGTGGAGAATGTGATTGTCAGATCTGCTTTGACTTTTACGTTGCAGATGCCTGCGGATTTTATTGATGATGAGGTGTATGTGTATATGAGTTTTAATTCTGTGATTACGAAGCATCTGACCTCGGAGAGTGTTTGTAGGGGGCCGGTGCCGGTGATTGCGTAGTATTAGGTTACGGGAGGATTCCGGGGGCTGGTCCTCCTTGTGAAAAACCCTGCTCTTCTTTTCTCACTGAACCTTCCGCGAAGGGCTTCAGGTTCTGAGGTGTGAAAAGAGGTGCAGGTTTTTTTTTGGTGCAGACCGGGGATGATGATAAAGAATAAATTTATTTATTGCGGAAAATGGGAACCACCTCTCTGCAGAAAAAGACGGGAACCGGTTTCTTTTCAGGTTTAGCTCTTTGGTAGGGTATTCATTTTTGCTGAACATCAGTTAAATAACGCTTTGCCTCATCGCGAATAAAAGTCACCTTTGCTGAAGGTATTTTAACTGGCATAGATACAATTTGTTTGGCAATAGGTATTCCCTTAGTAGAATCATTAGTTAGAATATAAAATGAGAGCAAGTCGTACTTATAAGCGAACTTATTTGGTACATAATTTGTTAACCAAATTAAGTTGCGCTCTGCTCGTTTCTTATTTGTTTTTAAATACAATCTAGAAAGTTCCTGAATTGTACTAACTGATAATATCCTATTTCTAGATTCCTCCAAAATTTGAGTTGCTGTGTCTGGATTATGCCACCTTTTTAAAGACATCATTCTTCCATATATTGCTAAGAACTTCCCATCATTTTTAAGAATAGGATAGAGGCTTTTGTAATAACTCTCGCTATTAAGATCTTTGCAATCACCACATTCCTCAACTGACTTCCAGCGTTCAGCAAATATGCTGGTTTTAACTCCTTTAATTGTGAAAAAAAACAGGCAGAAGCAAAAAAATATTAATGTAATAATAATGAAATTTTTGCCGTATAAAACTTTTATATTGAATTTATACTCCCGTATTGAAAAGATCACTGCAAAACAAAAGCCTGTAATAAATAATAGGAAATTTACATGGAAAGGGTAAGAACTTGTTGCACAGATTAAAATGATGACCAAAACAATTTTGCAAGTATGTAGAAGTCTCCAGTGCGAAGTTGATTCCGAACGGAATGCAAACCAAAAAATAGTCAAACACAATAATATTCCAACTACGCCTATTTCCTTATAAGTTTGTAAGTATTCGTTGAATGCCAAATAGGTCTCACCTGCATTTAAAAAAAATGTATCATTTAGATTTAGATTTTCATTAAAGTAATTAACCTGCCACTCGGGATAAACCAAGGTGAATTTTCCTATTCCTACCCCTATAAGAAAATTATCCCAAAAATGCAGCATAGAAATCTTATATATAAGTAGCCTTCCCGATAACGATTCTGCTTTAAACCTAGTAAGTCCAAACAAGAAAATAGAAAATGCGCCAAATATAAATGGTGCTTTTTTTAAACTCATTAATTTTAGTTGGATACTTTTACGCTCATTGAAAGCTAAAATAAGAATTGTAATAAGAAAGGAAACGATCGCTGTTCTGGAGCGTGTAACAGAAAGCAATAAAGCCGTCAATACCACCAATGTGATATAAAAATATCTTATATAAACTACCTTGACGGTATAATTTCGAATTATTATATTCAAAAAGTCCAACTTTCCAGGATTCAGATTCTCATACCTCAAACGAAATAGGGCATAATTGATTAACGGTAATCCAGATACAATTAACATGGAAAAAACACCAGAATTTTTTACTGTGCCTTGAGGTAATAGGTTTTGACCCCTAGCAGAACTATATAATGTAAACAGTTGAGTCGTTCCTACGAAAAGTTCAAAGAGGTAGACAGCCACTAACCTGTCTCTTATACACATCTGACGCTGCCGACGAACGTAAAAAAATTTGTTGTGTGGGGGGGGGGGGGGGGGGGGGGGGGGGGGGGGGGGGGGGGGGGGGGGGGGGGGGGGGTGTGGGGGGGGGGGGGGGGGGGGGGGGGGGGGGGGGGGGGGGGGGGGGGGGGGGGGGGGGGGGGGGGGGGGGGGG
>NZ_JAELTV010000404.1 GCF_016429005.1 Pedobacter sp. ASV19 | reverse complement strand
CCCCCCCCCCCCCCCCCCCCCCCCCCCCCCCCCCCCCCCCCCCCCCCCCCCTTTTAGATGTGTATAAGAGACATACCAGGACTGATCTCTACGGGACGCTTTACCTTTTTGTTGACCAGGAAAATGATAAAAACAAGTATGGCGGTCACTGTAAAGGTGATGATGATCCGCTCAAGGGGCGGCAGACGTTCGTACGATTCCCAAAGATTCATAGGCGTTATTTATTTTTCAGCATAATATTTGGCCTCTTCAATCCAATTTTGTTGAGCATTTAGTGCTTTATCAGGCTTTATGCCAATGTTATCTATTGCCAAGCCATGATCGATTCTTCGACTTCTGGAAGTAGCCCAATAAAGCATGTAAGGCATACAGCTAAAATCCGCCCCTCTTATATTGGCATAATCCAGTACGGCTTTAGTGTGCTCGCCCATCAAAACTACTTTACTACTTTGTTTAGCTAAGAGAAGAAATTCTTCAGTTGTGCTTCCACAGTTTCTATTCATCAAAATAATGATTTTTTTCGGGTAAGGTTTAACACTGTCTAATGTGATGTTTTGGTCCTCAGCGAAGGATACCCTTTTCCCTTTATTTTGTTGCATTTTATGAACAACATCATTTATAAATATCTTCTGATCAGGAGGTATACCATTGGTTGTCGCTATCGCACTCCATCCTGCAATATTGTCATCGGTAGCTAACACATCGGCACCAATGAGTTTAAGTGGTTTTGTATAAAGATAGGGTGTAATCGACCGGTAAGAAAAATCTGCACCGCCCCCATTATTCCTTAGATCAAGAATCAGGTTGGGCATTGTACTCAAGTTGAATTGATTTGCGCTAATTAGCGAATCTATGTTTCTGGCATTTGTCTGATTAAATGTGCCAATCTTCAAGTATAAGGTTTTTGTTGAAAGTACCTGGCTGGCAACAGTTGCACCAGAAACAAATTCTGTAGGAGCTGGCTTGCTCGCTTCTCGTCTGAATGCGCCTAAAGCATCATCTTTGATCGGTAAGGATACGTTTTCAGGGATATAGTATTTATCGTACAGGATACCTTTAAGGGAATCTTTTCCGCTTTTAAGTTCTAATATGACCTGACCAGGTACCCATTTACCTGATTTGGATGAAATAACGATACCAGCATAATCCCGAAAGGAGTTTCTATTTTTAATGATAGCGATTTTAGCAGTAGAATCTCCATTGTCATAAATCCCGGTAATTCCCTTTGAGCTTTTAAGAGCCGCCAACTCCGTTACGGATAAATTAACCCGCTCAATTCCCTGAATTCGTTTGTCTAGCCAAACCTTTTCTTTCTCTCCCGAAATTCTATTACGGCCCACTTGAATATGCCCGTCTTTAAAAAAACCTAACCACTCGTTGATCAGGGAAACACAATAAGCAGGTTTAATTATAAATTTTGATCTTTCAAGCGCCGTCTTTGTATGTATATAATAAGTGGCCTGTGTTTTAGTGTTTACTTTATCTTTAAACCCAGCGTAATTTTTTTCAATTTTATCTTTTACGTAACTGAATTCCAGAGTACAGTTACAGGTCTGTCCTGAAGAATAATAAGAAATTGAAAAGATGAGCATGAGAATTAGTAGCATTGATTTCATCGGTGATACGGCATATGAGTTATAATTTACGTATTTAAAGTAATCAATTAAATCCGCTTTATTTATCCTTGAAGGTAACTATTAATCAGAGAATGTGGTAAAGGCTGGGGAGTTGAAAAAATTGACGATCTTTAACCTAATGAGCTACGATGTTTTCTTCCAAAAAATAAAAACCTACACGGAACTCTCGCCTGAGGCTGAGGCCGCCTGGGCGGCTTTGCTCCGCGAAAACTCTTATAACAAGGGCGATTATTTTGTTACCGAAGGCCAAACACCTAAAAAGGTGGCCTTCATTGTTAATGGCTTAATGTATCAATACTACGCCGCCGAAAACGGCGACATGGTGGTTAAATATTTCTTCCCGGAGAACCGGATTGCCGGATCTATGACCGCAACGCTTACACAATCGCCGAGTAATTTTACCATAAAAGTTCTGGAGGATACCCAGGTACTCGAATATAATTTCCTGGAGTTTAAAAAACTGGTGAGCATTTATCCTGATATCGCTGCTTTTTATATCCGCTATATCGAGCAGCATTGGATCATCGAAAAGGAACCTTATGAAGTATCACTCCGGTATGAATCAGCAAAAACCAATTATGATAAATTTCTGCGCAATTATCCGGGTTTGGTGAAAAGGTTAAAGAAACAACATATTGCTGCCTATCTGGGCATTACCCCTACGCAGCTCAGCCGGATATTTTTTGCGAATAAGTGAAGATTTTTTGGTTTTCTCAACATATGTAAATTTTTTTCGAAAAGGCTTGCCGCAACTTTGTGTATCAATAAACACAAAAAAATTAAGTCATGGCAACTAAAATCTTCATCAATCTGCCTGTTAAAGATCTGGAACGGTCAAAGGCATTTTTCAACGGACTTGGCTACAGCTTCAATCCACAATTTACAGACGATAATGCGGCCTGCATGGTTATCAGCGAGCATATTTATGTGATGATGCTGGTAGAAAGCTATTTTAAAACCTTCACCAAAAAAGAGATCAGTGATGCGCACCAGGCCACTGAGGTATTGCTGGCGCTTGATGCGGAGTCGCGTGAGGAAGTGCAGCAGACGATAGCAAAAGCAACTGAACTTGGGGGTTCCGTTTATGCTGAACCGCAAGACCACGGCTGGATGTACCAGCATAGCTTTGCAGACCCAGACGGACATCAATGGGAAATTGTGTATATGGATGCAGCGAATATGCCGAATTGTGGTTAAGGCTGAATCTGGTTGGAATACAAGCAAAAGGCTACCTTGTTAGGGTAGCCTTTGTATTAAAATGATCTTTAAAACTTATATATTTAGGAATAATTAAACAGATCAAGATAAAAGCGGAACTATGCTCACTTGATTTATAGGTTATATTAGGCATTGAATTATTTATTAAGCATAGGAAGTCTCGAAAAGCAGGGTTTCTAAGTTTATTAACGCAATTTTAGAGGTGGAAATAATCATATTCAGGATTTTATTTTTTTGCATGGCTCCTGTTGGTGTATTTATTCTGGTTAAAGCCATCAGGATGCTTAAAAGCAGGTCAGTGTATTATAAGATAGCGGCCATTCCACTGTTTATCCTAGCGGGCTTCTTTATATTTGGTGGCATAGTGGCCGGGATTACGGCCCCTGATTTCTTGAGTTGTACACGTGTTTTGACTCATTAACTCGCTTTCCTTGTTACTTTACGGCTATAAATATATCCACTTCTGCGTTTTCTGGGTTTTGTGCTTTTTCGCCATATACTTCAAAGTCGGCTGTAAAGGTTCTGTCTAAATCTGAATTCCAAATTTTTGTCCATTCGTTAAAAACGATCCCCTGGAGAATATTCCCTTTTGCAATGTGTTTTGTATAGGTTGCTTCTTCAATAGTTTTGCCAACCATTTCGGCAGGAATTGTATCCAGATTTGCAACTTTACAACCCAAAATTGTTGTGTAAGGTTTTGTGTGGTCTTTTTCATATTCTGTATAGATGCAATAAATGGAACTGTCCATTTTGTTTGGAATTTTTTCTGCAATTCCCTCTGTCATGAATGTATTCCATAATGCAGATATGTCTTGTCCTGCTTGCCCGTTTTCGTTTGTAGTTCTTACTGAAATACCGATTACACTGAATTTTTGAATGTTTTGATTGCTCATTTTTGATTTTTTATCGTTAGGCTACAAATTTAAATTGGGCTGCGACAACCCTATGTCAAGGGTTCTGAAAATATTTGGCTCTGCAGATTTCAAAATATTCTTCAAGTGTAATTTTATGTGGCTCAAATTTGTCGTTGAGGATATTCAAATGCTGGATCCTGTCTAAACGGAATGCTCTGAAATCTTTCCTTAATCGACAAAAGGCAATAAGTAACCAGTTTTCTTGTGTGCTGTAAATTGCAAATGGTTCAATGGTTCTTTCTGTGGTTTGGTGCTGTCTCTATACACATCTAAAAGGGGGGGGGGGGGGGGGGGGGGGGGGGGGGGGGGGGGGGGGGGGGGGGGGGGGGGGGGGGGGG
>NZ_JAELTV010000403.1 GCF_016429005.1 Pedobacter sp. ASV19 | reverse complement strand
TAGTGTGCTCGGAGATGTGTATAAGAGACAGGTTCAATACCTTGGATATCTTAATTTTATCGCCGGTTAATGCGGTCGATGAGGGCTTTATGCCCATGTCTTTGAAACTTAACATTTTGAGAGTTTTTTAATTAAGTGTTTGCTGTTACAGTGTTTTGCCCAGCCATTGTATGACGCAAGTGATGCAGAAATTTGCCGCTGTTTAATTTGTACAAATCTTCTTGCCTTGACATTTTTAGATGGTAGTATACGAGCGTGGATTTGTCTTTGTTTGATTTGACCTAATCTTCTTGCTTTAAGTTTATTGAACCTGGCATATGCTCTGGCCATACTTTTCTTGATGCTTTTTCTGAGCATAACCTTGTGGTGGTAAAAAACATACCCAACAAAGTCAATCCCTCTGGCCTCAACTGGAAACACCTGGTAGTTGTCTTTTACATCCAGTGCCAATTCTTGCTTTAGATAAACCCGGATATCAGAGAGTAGTGTATGCAGATCCTGTTTGTTGTCACAAAGGATAACGATATCGTCCGCATACCTGAAGTAATATTTTACGCACTTTTCTTGCTTTACCCAATGATCGAAATAAGTAAGATAAAAATTAGCAAAATACTGGCTTAGGTAGTTCCCAATTGGCAATCCGTCAGAACTATCTATGATGCCGTCAAGCAGCCATAAGGTATCTCGGTCTTTTATTTTTTTCCGGAGCAACCTCTTTAAAATTTCGTGGTTCACACTCGGATAAAATTTTCTGATATCAAGTTTTAGGCAATATTTAGTTCCGGTAACATCCTTTAATGCTTCTTTTAACGTTGATGCCGCGCCGTGGATTCCTTTACCTTTTATACAACTGTAAGTGTCTGCAGTAAAAACTTTGGTAAACATCGGCTCCAAAACATTCATTATGGCATGGTGGGCAATTCTGTCAGGGAAATAAGGGAGGCGAAAAACCTCCCTTTCTTTTGGTTCATATATTTTAAATGTAGTATAGGACGAAGTTTTATAGCCTTTATTGATTAACAACCGCTGTAGATCGTTCAGATGAACTTCTGGGCACTTATCAAACATCTTCACCCCATACTGGTTTTTCTTTCCTTTACGGGCTTTGATATCTGCAAGTTTTAAGTTATCCATGCTACAGATCTGTTGATATAAATTGTTTAATCTTTTCATGCCTTTGCTTTATAAGATCGCGTTCTCTACCTGTTTGGGATACCAGCGCTCTTTAAGTTTATTCGAAATCTTTTGCCGTGTTGGCAAGGTCTGCGTTGTTTAATATTGTGTTGCATAGGTGGGCACTGACGTTCGTATTCGTGTTCGTGTTCGTCCAATCGTTATACGAGAAACGGAAGCCTGAGACCATCACAACGCACAACCTTTATTTACTTACCTATATAGGATTAAACTATTTTATAGGAATAATGACCGAGTAAGACTCATATAGGTGCTGGAAGTATATCCAAAAGTGTCTGGCTCTTTCTCGATCAGCAAAGGCTCGGCGGGCACCGACGCTCGTAATCGCGTACGAGTGCGTCCAACCGTTAAACGAGAAACGGAAGCCCGAGAGACTGGACGGATCCTTTTCAATGTCTGGCCACAGAAAATACTTTGGTTGCCTAAAGTCTGTTAGATCTGCAATAAAATCCGGCGGATTTATGGCTTCTATTGCTTTGATCATAAGGTAATGGCTCATGATTGGCTCCCTGTCTTTCTCTGGAATTGCTGATAAGTCAGGGATTGCTGTTACAGGTAAATTTAATGCTTCAAATATTTTTTCTTCGGATGTGATTTCTTGATAGTTCATTTCATTTATTTCTTATGGTGATTAGTTGGACTTTTTGAATACTAGTTTGGTTTTTTTGAATAGATGGAGGAATTGTTTACTGAAATATTCTGCGTCTTCCGAGGTAAAAACTGCAAGGCGGGCACCGACGCCCGTATACGTGTCCGAGTCCGTCCAAGCGTCATACGAGAAACGGAAGCCCGAGGGGTCTGAATCATCTTCTTCAACATCAAACCATGGCACAAACAAGTCGTCAGTAACAAGGTTAGGCACCCTGTTCTTACGGAAGGCAGCGGCAATAAGTTCCAGTTGAATCCTAGCTTCAATAGGTTCTCTGAAATCAGCAGGAAGACAGGAAAGATCCGGAAGAGATTTTACCGGGTCTATCTTATGAACCCGGCAAGCAGCTTCCCAGGAATCAATTTGTAAACTCAGTTCTTTTTCAGTGAAGTTAGCTTTGATCAAAGTATCAAAAGCTGGGTTCAGGCCGAGCATTTCGCTAGCCATTTCGGATGTTAATTCTAATTGTTTTTTCATTACTTTTTGATTTAATTATTTACTGATTGCAATTACCCTGGCCACTAACCAGGTTATTATCTTTAAAAACCGTCTTCTATTTTTTTCGCATGTTCAATGGTGACGCTGTTTACATAATCTTTAATCTTAATTCCGGATCCACAACGATGAAGCATGGAGTCTAACTCAACTCTGAGTCCAGCTAACCATTCAATTTTTGATACGTTGTTGCACACCATGATTTTGTCGTCATATGTTTTTAGCGTGACCTTAAAGCCTTTTTCATTTTCGGCTACCAAAACGAAGTTCTTTTTGCCTTTCGATTTCTTTCCGAGTACGTTTAATTTCATTTTCATAAGCCAGATTGTAAATGCCCGGCACCCCGAAACCCCGAACCTAGGAAGGTGTCGGGGCTAGGATGTTCGGGTATTTTTGGACCATGTTAAATCCTTTCCCTTCATTCAAATCAGTATCAATTCTCCTTTTTCAATATGTTCTTTCAGCTTATCTGCGCTGATCACTTTTCTTTTTAAACTGTTATCGTACATTAATTCGTAAGCGTGTATTTTAAAATCCTGGCCTGTTCCTGAGCAGTAGGTGCCCACAATGGTCAACTTAAATTCAATTCCACCTGCAGCACCGCACCACCTGGAATCAATTGCTGGGTTAGGATAATGGCCAAGGGTTTTCATTTTCTTCGGTATTTAGTGCGTTATCAAATAGCTCTGCAGGTGTGGCCGATTGCTTAGCCTCTTCCTGCTCCTCATACTTAATTTTATCGAGAGTTTGTATGTAGATCATTTCCTTTGTCACTTTCGCGCCACCGAGGTCTGTCCAGGTATTTGTTTTCTGATCATACATTCTGTGTTCTACTTTATGAATGATTTTTCCTTTTTTATCCTGCAGTTCTTTAGGATTCAGGACATATCCATTAAGCTTACAGAAGGCCTTCAAACGTTCAAAAAATGTCTGTGGAGTCCATTTACCTGTTACGTTGAAGGTGAAATCCTTAAAGGCCACATCACGAACCAGGTATTTGTCAAGTTTATCTCCTTGCTCGGAAAAGAATGCATTTGCCCAGCTATGGAAGTCATCTCCCATTACGTTAGTCAATGTCCTTTTGTTCACATTACCCATTCCGGGGGTAATTTTTTCAGTGGTACTCAGGTAAAATCTCAGACAATGAACAGCGGTCACATAGAAGTCATTCCATTCCTGTTGAGTGAACTCTGAAAACATAGCTTTGCCAAATTCAGTCTTAGGATCCCGGCTCTCTTTATAATCTGTGGTTTCACCGGCATTGTGGTAATAATCAGAGAAAACCGTAATAATCATCCTTCTCTCTGTTGACGGCCCTAAATTGTTAGGCGTGTAGTTACTGCTGAAAGAAAACTTTCCAGATCTATCAAAAGGAATTGTGAATGGCCTTTTGCCTTTAGGATTGACCTTTACATCACCGGTGATATCGGTATAGAATACATCAAGTTTTAGATACTTGTTGGCATCATCAATAAACACGTACCGGTGATATTCTGATAAACCATCGTATTTATGCGGATCATCAGTAAGTTTTGGATTTCTTCCACTGAGCATAAAGTTCCTGCGCAGGAGCGAGCGCATGGCCATATCAAAAACAATAGATTTTCCAGATCCGCCATGACTTTGACCATCATCAGTAAACTTCCCGTCCATAGCGAAAATAAACCAGGGTTTACTTCTGTCTTTATAGCGGTGCATGAGATAGCCGATGGTAAAGATCTTATTGACCAGGTGTCTCTTTTGCTCTTCTATTTCAGCAGGATCCAGTAAAGGTCCAGCACTGTCTCTTATACACATCTAAAAAGGGGGGGGGGGGGGGGGGGGGGGGGGGGGGGGGGGGGGGGGGGGGGGGGGGGG
>NZ_JAELTV010000402.1 GCF_016429005.1 Pedobacter sp. ASV19 | reverse complement strand
AGATGTGTATAAGAGACAGCTTCAATTCTACCATCTTTAGCGCTCAACCACTCTGCAAATTTAGCTTCTGCCTGCTCTGCTGTTAATGCACCTTTTTTAACACCACCTTCTAAGTGTTTTTTGTATAAAACACCTTTGTAAGAAAGGATAGCGCGACAAGTATCCGTAGGTTCAGCACCTTTGTTTACCCAGTCTAATGATTTTTCAAAGTTAATTTCAATGGTTGCAGGATTGGTGTTTGGGTTATAAGAACCTAAACGCTCAATAAATTTACCATCTCTTGGTGAACGGGAATCCGCTACCACTACGTGGAAAAAAGGTTTTCCTTTTTTACCGAATCTTTGCAATCTGATTTTAGTTGCCATTTTTGATCTTAGTTTATGTATTCAACATAGTTCCCGGAGCTTTATGCTTGCGGGGCTGCAAAAGTAAGTAAAATACTAATGATAAGCAAGATGCAAATCGAAAAATAGCCACAATTTTCTATTAAAAAAAATATCCAAAGAAAATTTAACACAGTAAACACCAAATGATTTTACCTAAATTGTGTAACAATTTTAATATTTAGGTGTCTTATTTTAAACGAGATTGATATGTTAATTACGACCACAAATTCCATAGAAGGAAAAAAAATAGTTAAATATGTCGGCCTGGTTTCCGGCGAAACCATTATTGGGGCAAATATTTTTAAGGATCTCTTTGCCGGCATCCGGGATATCGTTGGCGGTCGCTCCGGCTCATACGAACAGGTTTTAAGAGAAGGTAAAGATACTGCCGTAAATGAAATGCAGCAATATGCCGCAGCCCTTGGCGCAAATGCAATTATCGGAGTCGACCTGGATTACGAGACTGTTGGCAGCGGCGGAAGTATGCTGATGGTAGCCGCAACAGGCACGGCTGTCATCATAGAATAAAAAAAGGACCTTAAAAGGTCCTTTTTATTATAATGATAGTATCTCTACGAGTTTTAACCAGGTTGGACTGATTTCTTCTGCGTTGATGTGCTTAATAGCATGACTAAAAGGTGTAAACACAATCTCTCTGTTGATTTGCCCAACCATTTCACCTGATTTTCCGTGTAACAGGCCTTCTACTGCAGAAACCCCAAACCGGCTGGCCAGAACCCTGTCCATGCAACTCGGCTTACCGCCCCTTTGAATATGACCTAAAACCGAAACCCGGATATCGTAGGCAGGAAATCTTTCTTTAAGCACTTCGCCTACATTAAAGCCTCCTCCAATTTCATCCCCTTCAGCAACAATAATAATTTTTGAGGCTTTATCCTTACGTCCGTGCTCCAATCTGGTGATTAGTCCTTCAATGCCGGTTTTAGCTTCAGGAATCAGAATCGCCTCAGCACCCACACCAATACCACTTCTGAGGGCGATAAGACCAGAGTCTCTGCCCATCACCTCTACAATGAATAAACGGTCATGGGATTCTGCTGTATCCCGAATCTTATCAACTGCATTAATGACGGTATTGATTGCCGTATCATAGCCAATTGTAAAATCTGTACCCGCAAGGTCATTATCTATCGTTCCGGGTAAACCAATAATTGGATAGCCAAACTCCTGGGAAAATAAATTTGCACCCGTAAATGTTCCATCTCCACCAATCACAATTAAAGCATCGATACCGTGCTTCACCAATTGTTCATGGGCCGTTTTACGACCTTCAAATGTGCGAAAGGCATCACTTCTTGCTGTTTTTAGGATCGTTCCCCCGCGTTGAATGATATTTGCTACCGATTTTCTGTCCATAGGCATGAAATCACCATTGATAAGTCCTTCATAACCACGGAGTATTCCGGTAACTTCTAAGTCATAGTAAATTGCTGCTCTAACAACTGCCCTTATGGCAGCATTCATACCCGGGGCATCACCTCCGGAAGTCAATACACCTATATTTTTAATCTTATTCATTTAAACCTTATTTCCCTGCTTTAAATTTATCGAGTCCGCTCTGCAAATATGCAGCATATTCTTTAGCATCAAATATAGCACCTTTAGGCGTAACCAAAGGATTTAAATCCGGTCCGGCCAAAACATAAAAGGGCTGTGAGTTGGTATTGTATTTTGTAGCCTGGAAATCGCCGTTCCACCAGCCAAGATCATCCGTATCATGTTTCAGGATGGTTGAATAATGTACTTTTTCTTTTGGCATTTTTACATTTCTTTCATCCACATACAACTGGATCAGCACATATTCATCACGAATTAATCTGCCTACCTCTTTATCGATCCAAACCATATCTTCCATTCTGCGACAGTTGGTACAAGCATGGCCGGTAAAGTCGATTAGAATTGGCTTATTCACCTTCTTCGCGTATTCAAGCCCCTCATCCAGATCAAAGAAAGGATGGAAACCAACAGGAGGTTTCAAAAATTCACTGTGTTTTACCTTGGCAGGAAAATCAACGGATAAAGGTGCTGACGCAGATGACCCACCTCCGCTTAAAATAAAATCCTGTGTATTTAATGGCGGGGCAATCCCGCTTAAGATACTCACTGGTGCTCCCCATAAACCGGGAACAAGGTACATGGCAAAAGAAAGTGAAATGATGGCAAAGAAAAGACGTGGTACAGACACATAAGGGACATCACTGTCATGAGAAAATTTGATCTTTCCTAAGATATAGATCCCCATCAAAACAAAAATCACAATCCACAATACCAAAAATATCTCCCGGTCAAACCATTCCCAATGCCAGGCCAGATCAGCAGCAGAAAGAAATTTTAAAGCCAATGCAAGCTCCAGAAAACCCAGACATACTTTAACACTATTCAGCCAGCCTCCTGATTTAGGCATACTGCTTAGAAAGCCTGGAAACACCGCCGATAAGGTAAATGGAAGCGCAAGAGCCAAAGCAAATCCAAACATCCCTACTGCAGGAGCAAGGATTTCACCTTTGGAGCTGGCTTGAACCAGCAGGGTTCCAATAATTGGTCCTGTACATGAGAAAGAAACCAGTGCCAGTGAGGCTGCCATAAAGAAAATACCGCCTAAACCTTTGCTGTCATCTGCTTTCTGATCTATCTTATTAACAATAGCGCTTGGCAGGGTAATTTCGAAAGCACCAAAAAAAGATACCGCAAACACCACAAGTAAAATAAAGAACAGGAAATTAAACCAGCCGCTACTGCTGAATGCATTCAGTCCTGCTGAGCCGAAAAGGGCGGTGATCAACAAACCAAAGGCAACATAAATCACAATAATAGAAAGTCCATAGATCAGGGCTTGTCCTATTCCCTTTTGTTTGCTTCCCGATCTTTTTGTGAAGTAACTGATGGTTAACGGGACCATAGGAAAGATACAAGGCATTAGAAAAGCCAGAAACCCACCAAACAACCCTGCGATAAACGTTTCCCAGAGTGTCTTTTCTTTTTCTGTCTGACCTGTTGCGGGTATCGTTTTTCCTGCGGGAGCTACAGCTTCTTCTTTTTTTACGGTATCAGCTTTGGCAAGCTCTTTCTTCAGGTCATTTTTAGCGCTGTCTGCAGAAGAACCTATTTCCGTAAATTCTATATCATCGGCATTGATTGTCGTATCCTGCTGCGGTATCAGCGCAAAGCTCCGCCCGGAATTCACCACGCTAAGCGAAAATATGACTCCTAAAACCAGTATTAATTTTTTCATCAGTATATATTTTAAAGGTTATGAAACAACCATCTGCTACCAAATTTACTCATAGCGATTTGTGTACTGCTGCACATGATGATTACATTGTATCAGGGCTGTGAATTTAACGATAATTTTATCCGGATAAAAAATAAAAAGAGCGCCTCCGGAGGGTTGCGCTCTTCAATTTCTATAACAGAGGTAATCTATTTTACCTGAACGCTGAATTCTACTTCTGTTGGGGGCAAACATTTGCTATCGTTACAAACCATAAATTCTACTTTTCCTTTGACTGTTGCAGAAGGCTTGTTCAGCTTAACTTTTTGCTGAAAGATAACTTGCTTTTCAAAATCTGTCTCTTATACACATCTGACGCTGCCGACGAACGTAGATGTGTATAAGAGAAAGAAGGAATAATGTGGAGGGTAGAGGGGGGTTTTGGGGTTTTGG
>NZ_JAELTV010000401.1 GCF_016429005.1 Pedobacter sp. ASV19 | reverse complement strand
ATCCTGGGGGGAGCGTAATGTTGACAAAGATAGTCCCCATATCCTCACTGGGTACAAAGCTCGAAGGCGTAGACCTCATTAAGGTATAAAAAGCGGTAATAAACAGACCTATGGCTACAACAACAATCCATTTTTTTGCCATAAGGAATTTTACAGCACGGGCGTATTTGCTGGTAAGTCCATCATAAGCAGCGTTGAAACTAACACCGAACCGATGCATGAGTGTTTTGTTTTCCTGTTCCTTAATGTGCGAGGGAGGTTTTAAAAACATGGCGGCCAATGCCGGACAAAGCGTAAGTGCGTTTACAGCCGATATGACAATAGCAATAGCCAGGGTAATCCCGAATTGTTTATAAAAGACACCAGCTGATCCACTTATAAAAGTAACCGGAACAAATACTGCAGCCATGATTAAAGTAATAGATACAATTGCTCCTGAAATTTCACTCATGGCATCAATTGCAGCCTTTCTTGGAGATTTATAGCCACTTTCTAGTTTAGCATGCACAGCCTCTACAACTACAATTGCATCATCCACAACAATACCGATGGCGAGCACCAGCGCAAATAAGGTGAGCAGATTAATACTGAACCCAAAGAGATATAGAAAGAAGAATGTTCCTGTGATGGCAACAGGAACAGAAATTCCGTGGATAATGGTCGATCTAAAATCCTGAAGGAAGATAAAGATCACCAAAAACACCAACAGAAAACATTCAATAAGTGTATGGACCACTTTATCAATTGACGCATTCAAAAACTGATTGACATCAACCAGGTAAAGTGATTTGATGCCTGCAGGAAAAGATTTCTGGGCCTTTTCGAGGACTAATTTGGATTTATTGATCACGTCCCTTGCATTGCTGCCCGGTGTCTGGCTAATCGATATGCCTACAGATTGCTTTCCATCAGTAGCAGTGGAACCCGTATAGGTTTGTGCCCCTAGTTCTATCCTGGCCAGATCTTTCAGCCTTAAGTATTGTCCCTTTGTTGTGGATTTAACAATAATATTTCCAAACTGTTCGGGAGATTGAAGACGACCGGTGTAGGTAATGACGTATTGAAAAGTCTGCTGATCATTTTCTCCGAAGTAACCTGGCGCCGCATCCTGATTTTGCTCATTTATTGCATTGGATATATCGGTAGCTGTTACGCCATAGATCTGCATGACATCGGGCTTTAACCAAATTCGCATAGAATAAGTCATCGCTGAACCGAAAACATTTGCGGCTCCTACTCCATTTACCCGTTGTAATTGGGGGATAATGTTAATTGCTGCATAGTTCTGAAGAAATGTTTGATCATAGGCAGGGTTGTCGCTGTAAAGAGACATGATCAGCAAGTTGCTGCTCTGCTGCTTACGGACAGTAACACCAGCTTTAATAACGTCTTGTGGTAACAAACTGGTTGCCGCCGATACCCTGTTCTGTACATCAACGGCAGCTTGATCCGGGTTTGTACCTACCCCAAAGAAAACACTAATAGATGCTGTGCCCGTATTGGTGGCAGAAGAGGTAATATAGGTCATTCCTTCTACCCCATTAATCTGTTGTTCCAGTGGAACGATTACGCTCTTTAATACGACATCTGCATTTGCTCCGGCATAGGTTGCTGATACTTGTACAGTGGGAGGCGAAATATCGGGATATTGCGCAATGGGCAACTTCACCAGACCTAATATGCCCAATAATACAATGAGCACTGAAATAACGGTACTGAGTACCGGCCTCTCTATAAACTTTCTGAGCATAGAATAAATATAAACATAATCCCTTATCGAATTATTTTTTTACGTGCAAAAAGAGCGCCCGAAAATGAGCTAACTATGGTGTGTAACAAGAGTTTTTCAAAGCAAGAGTCTTATTGGGCTGATTTTAACTCATGGACTATTCTATTATAGAATTATTATCTTTATGCGTCATATAAAGCCAAATTCAAAATGCCTCAAAACCAGAATACAAAGTCCTATCTCCAATATTTAAAAGATGGTGGGGAGATGGGAAGACTCACCAGAGCTTATAACTGGTCGGAAACAACTTTAGGTGATCCTGAAAACTGGTCTCTAAGTTTGTTGACTACAATAGGTATTATGCTGAAGTCAAAATTTCCTATGTTTTTGTGGTGGGGTGACGAATTGATCCAGTTTTACAATGATGCTTACCGCCCAAGCCTGGGTAACGAGGGAAAACACCCAAAAGCTTTAGGGCAACATGGAGCCGAATGCTGGCCGGAAATCTGGCCGGTAATTAAACCGCTTATTGATCAGGTTATGCAGGGAGGCCCCTCTACCTGGAGTGAGGATCAATTGATACCTATTTATCGCAATAATCAATTGGAGGATGTGTACTGGACTTTTAGTTATAGTAAAGTTGACGATGAATCAGGCAGGTCTGGTGGTGTTTTGGTCATCTGCTCGGAAACAACGGAAAAGGTCCTTAATTTTCAAAAAATTGAGAAGACGATAAAAGAACAGGAACGTTCGAGAAAGAAAACTGAAAAGGCAGAGAGTATGTTAAGGTTTTCGATTGAGGCTGCGAACGCTGGTACATGGAATATGGACAGAAACAGCAAGCAATTCATTGCCTCAGATAGGATGAAGGAGTTGTATGGCTATCATTCGAGCGATCCAATGACTGCCGAAGATGCCATTTCAAATATCGCAGAAGAATATAGAGAAAAAGTCAGGGATATGCTTCATGCCACACTCACCAGAAATGAGTATTTTAATGTCGAATACCCCGTCCTGGGCCGTAATGACGGGAAAAATCGCTGGCTAAGGGTTTTTGGGCGTCTATATCCGGATGCAAACGGAAATTTAACTCATTTTTCAGGTCTGCTGATCGAGATTACGGAGCAAAAGTTAGATGAACTTCGTAAAAATGATTTTATCGGGATGGTTAGTCATGAACTTAAAACGCCGCTTACCTCCCTCACTGGCTACGTTCAGTTGTTAAAAGCTAAACTAAAAGGAATTGAAGATACGTTTGTAACCAATACTATGGAGCGGGCGCTTGGTCAGGTAAAAAAAATGAACACGCTGATCAATGGGTTTCTGAATATTTCCCGTCTGGAATCTGGAAAAATCCAGCTCCATAAAGATCATTTTCAGCTGGACATGCTGATCAGAGATATTGCGGAGGAGACCATGCATGTTGATGACGGGCATATTTTGTCACTTTCAAATTGCCAACCCGTCACCATATATGCAGATCGGGATAAAATAGGATCAGTAATTTCAAATTTGCTTAGCAATGCAGTAAAATACTCTCCAAAGGGAAAAGGTATTGAAATTAATTGTGAAATTAAAGATGCTGAAGTACAGGTGAGTATAAAGGATGAAGGCATAGGGATACAACAAGCAGATGTAGATAAATTATTTCAACGTTTGTATCGCGTGGAAAGTAACCAAACACAGAATATATCTGGTTTTGGAATTGGTTTGTATCTGAGTGCAGAGATTGTTCAAAGACATGGCGGTAACATCTGGGTGGAAAGTCAATGTGGCGAAGGCTCAACATTTTTCTTTACACTACCACTAACTGGTCAATAGCGATTTATGTTGCAGTAAATATTCTATAGCTTCCTCTACAGCTTGCTCCGGCTTAACCGGATGAAATCCCAGCTCATTCCGCGCCTTGGAAATATCGAAATTTTGCTGTAATCCCGAAAACATGGCAATATCTTTCCTGGTTAATAAGGGTGCTTGATTTTTCCATTTACCCACAAGTTCCATTAACCAGGCAATGGTAAACAAGACCGGCTTTGGAACTGCTCCTGGTACTTTCAGATTTAATTGGGGATGTAAATTCTTTGCCAGTATTGTTGTATCTGTTATGGTCATGCACTTTTCATTGGCTAAAATGTAACGCTCTCCATTTCTTCCCCGAACAGCGGCTAAGTAACATCCCTCGGCTACATCTTTTACGTCTATCCAGTTCAAGGTTATTTTAGTATCAACCGGGATCTGTTTATTCAAAATCAGCTTTAAAACACCGTAGGAAACATTTAATGGTAAATATGCTACTCCTCCAATCATTGCGGATGGCATAACGACAACCAATTCAATTCCTAACTGTCTGGCTAGTTCTAATGCCAGCTGTTCACCATCATTTTTTGAATTGTAATACATGTCTCTCCGATCGTTATTATAACCACTGCTCTCCTTTGCGGGTAAACTGGTGTAATCTAATGCAGCAATAGAACTGACATAGACAATTCTTTTTACTCCAGCTTCAGCGGCAGCCTCGATTGTAT
>NZ_JAELTV010000400.1 GCF_016429005.1 Pedobacter sp. ASV19 | reverse complement strand
CCCCCCCCCCCCCCCCCCCCCCCCCCCCCCCCCCCCCCCCCCCCCCCCCCCTTTTAGATGTGTATAAGAGACAGATCCAGAGGTTTCCTGTTGGGTTTCCGTAGGCGAATAACCCAAATCGGAATACCCAGGCCAGCATTGCTATGATCATTACTTTTTTAATTCCAAAGCGATTGAGAAAGAAAGGAATAGCGAGGATAAACAGGGTTTCTGAAATTTGTGAAATCGACATAATAATGGTCGAATACCTCATCACAAGCGAATCTGCATATTTTGGGAAATGCTTAAATTCATCTATATATACATCTCCGTAAGCATTGGTGAGCTGGAGGGCCGCGCCTAAAAACATGGAAAAGATAAAGAATAGAGCCATTTTATAATTGGTGAACAATTTGAAGGCTTCCAGTCCAAAAGTTTGTGCAAAGGAGTTTTTCTCCGAGATCAGTTTCTGCGGTTTACATGCGGGAAGAGTTAAAGCGTATATCGCCAAACCTACTGCGGCAACACCTGCAATATAAAACTGGTAGGCCGTCGCTTTATTTCCAGTCAGGTTGGTGGTCCACATGGCTATGATAAAGCCAACAGTACCCCATACGCGGATGGGAGGGAAGTCTTTGACTACATTCAGGTTTCCAGACTTTAAGGTGGTGTAAGATATAGAATTACTTAAAGAGATGGTTGGCATATAGCAGCACATTGCAGTCAGCATAATCCAAAAGAACGTGTCCGGACTCTGTACCTGAGGAAGATAAAAGAGTACTCCGGCGTATAGAATGTGAAGAATGCTGTACAAAACTTCTGCATTTACCCATTTGTCTGCAATAATTCCGGTTAATGTTGGCATCACCAGGGATGCAAAACCCATTGTTGCGAAAATAGCTCCGAATTGTGTACCGTCCCACTGTTTTGTCCCGAACCAATAGTTTGCAATTGTAAGTAACCACGCACCCCATACGAAGAATTGCAGAAAACTCATCACAGTTAAGCGAAACTTAACATTCATAATAATAGTTTAGTTTGATGTATTGTTAGTAATGGCTGAATATAAAACTATTTTGAAACAAAATCTAAATTGTTCTTAAATACTTATACCACCCTTTTGTATTTTTTACGAGAGGTCAGGCAGAATTTCTTTTGTTGAGTTCGTCCCGGATCTTAGCTGCTTTTTCATAAGCTTCTTCTGCGATAGCTTCCTGAAGTTTTTGGGTCAGCTCTTCAACTGTTAGAGATTTGTAATTTGTTCCGGGAATAGAGGTGCTGATATCTTCTGAACCTTTTTCTTTAGTCATATCCATGTTTTCAAGAAAAAGAAGATCATTGCCTTCAATGACAATACCCGCTGATGAAATGATGAATTCATAGGTGTAAATAGCTGCATTGAAACGTACTGCAAGAGCGATGGCATCAGAAGTTCTGGCATCTATTTCCTGTACGTTTTCTCCGTCTGTACAGATGAGTTTGGCAAAGAATACGCCGTCTACCAGATTATAGATTAGAATTTCCGTAATTTGAATTCCATAAGTCTGGGCAAAAGATTTGAAGAGATCATGTGTAAGCGGTCTGCTTGGTGTCATTTTCTCTATTTCAATGGCAATAGCCTGTGCTTCAAAAGCACCAATAATAATAGGAAGACGTCTTCTTCCATTTACTTCCCCCAAAACCAATGCATAAGCACCTGACTGGGTCTGGCTATACGATAGGCCAACGATATCTAGTTTTACTTTTTTCATATTAAAGAATATAGGGCAGGCCGGAGCCTGCCTTATATTTTTATCCTTTATGTGCTTTTAAAGCTTCAATTAATTTAGGTACCACTTCAAAGGCATCACCAACGATTCCATAATCTGCAACTTTAAAGAAGGGAGCCTCAGGATCTTTGTTGATTACAACGATTACTTTGGATGAGCTTACACCAGCCAAATGCTGGATAGCACCAGAAATACCAATCGCGATATATAAGTTAGGGCTGATCGCAATTCCTGTTTGCCCAACGTGTTCGGAGTGTGGTCTCCAGCCTGCATCAGATACGGGCTTAGAGCAAGCGGTAGCAGCCCCCAGCAGGTTGGCAAGTTCTTCAATCATTCCCCAGTTTTCAGGAGCTTTTAAGCCTCTTCCTGCAGATACCACCAATTCTGCATCTGGCAAAGAGATTTTATCAGTAGCCCGAACAATTTCTTTTACAATGGCGGTAAGGTCTGTAGCTTTAACTTCGGGTATAAAGTTTTCAATTGTAGCATCACCAGCTGATTCCTTAGTTCCAAATGCGTTAGGGTTTAGGGCAATCACTTTATTTGCAGAGGTTAATTCTGTAACGGCAAAAGCTTTTCCTGAGAAGGCGTTTTTCTTTACTGTGAATTTACCATCTGCTGTTTGAGGTAGTTCTACTGCTCCATCCACCAATCCTGCTTTAAGCTTTACAGCTACCCGTGGTGCGAGACCTTTTCCAGAGAAGGAGTTGGACAAGACAACGATATCTGCATTTTCTTTAGCTGCAGCTTCTACGATTACAGAAGCATAGGCTTGATTTACGAAATTCTTCAACTGATCAGATGATACGTTCAAGACTTTGGATGCACCGTATTTTCCTAATTCTTTCAGTTCATTTTCACCAACATTACCGATAGAAATTGCGGTTAAATGAGTTCCTTGTCCATCTGCAATAGCTTTTGCATAAGAAACAGCTTCGAAACCTGATTTCTTAAATTTGCCATCGGCTTGTTCTACATATACTAAAACTGACATAAATATCTTTTAATTAAATTCTTGTAAAAAAGGAATCCTTAGATCACCTTTGCTTCCGTGTGTAATAAGTCAATTAATTTTGCAGCCTCTTCTGCAGGAACTTGTTTAACAGCTCCTCTCGGGGCAGGGGTCTCAAATTTAACCACCTTGGCGACTTCTGCAATTTCAACCGCTTCTACGACCTGAAGAGGCTTGGTTCTTGCAGACATGATCCCTCTCATATTAGGGATTTTAGGTTCTGCGACACCTTCTGCACAGCTTGCAATAAATTTGCCAGTAACTGAAACTACTTCTTTACCGCCTTCTATTTCACGTTCCAGCGTTGCGGTGGTTCCATCGTAATCCAGTTTCTTAATAATAGATATGGAAGGGATGTCTAAAAATTCACCAACCATTGCAGCTACTTGCGCACCGTTATAGTCGATAGACTCACGTCCACAGAGAATCATGTCGAAATCTCCTGTTTTAGCATATTCAGCGATCTGGTAGGCCGTGAAATAGGCATCACGTGGTACGGCGTTGATCCTAACCGCATCGTCGGCACCAATAGCGAGTGCTTTTCTGATGGTTGGATCTGTACTGCTGTCGCCTACATTAATTGCGGTAACTGTACCTTTTCCGCCTTCGCAAAGTTCAATCGCTCTCGATAAAGCAATTTCATCATAGGGATTTACAATAAATTGAACTCCCGATGTATTGAATTGTGTATTATCGTTAGTAAAAGTTATTTTTGTCGTTGTGTCGGGCACATTACTGATACAAACTAATATTTTCATACAAATTTAATTTTTTAACTTTTATGAGTCAACCTCAGGTTTTTCAGTTTTATCCAATTTTACGATTAAACAGCTTTGCCTGGTGGTATCATATAAAATTGTCTTTTTGCAAATCTAATTAAAAAAGCAGGGATTTAAAATGCAAAGTACCCGTTTAATCAAGTTATTGGAATTTTTTGAAAGTGATCCTAATGATCCCTTCGTTATTTATGCCCTGGCCACAGAGTATAACAACTTAAATGACACAGAAAAAGCATTTCATTATTATCATATACTAGTCAATAAGCATGCCGATTATGTAGGTACTTATTATCATCTGGGTAAACTCTATGAAAAAGAGCAGCAGAAAGACAAGGCGATTGAGACTTATCAGCAGGGGATGCTTGCGGCAAGGAACAAAAGAGACAATCATGCTTATTCAGAACTGCAGGGAGCCTTGAATTCTGCAATGGGAATGGACTATGAAGATGATTAAAATGTAATACATTGGCAAAGCGGCAACTGTTATTCATCAGGAATGTAATTCTGTTTACATTCACAGCCTTTGGAGGGGCCCAGGCACATATCTGTCTCTTATACACATCTAAAAGCGGGGGGGGGGGGGGGGGGGGGGGGGGGGGGGGGGGGGGGGGGGGGGGGGGGGG
>NZ_JAELTV010000003.1 GCF_016429005.1 Pedobacter sp. ASV19 | reverse complement strand
CCCCCCCCCCCCCCCCCCCCCCCCCCCCCCCCCCCCCCCCCCCCCCCCCCCCTTTTAGATGTGTATAAGAGACAGATCTTCTACGATAATTACATCGCGGTTGTGCAGTGTATCCGGCAAACCAAAAGCCTCTTTTACCTCCCCGCTGGTCGAAGTACCTTTATAAGAGGAGACCCTTATAAAGCCCACCTCACAAGGGATGTTCAGCTCTTTAATCAGGTCTGCCATAAAAAGAAAACTGCCGTTCAGCACCCCAATAACAATAGGGCATCGATCTTCATAATCCACGTTGAGCTGGATACCGATCAATCTGGTACGTTTACTGATCTGGTCGTTTTCCAGCAGGATCTCAAACTCTTTATCTTCTACTTGAACAGTATGCTTCATTAGTGTATTGTAAGGCTATCCGCCGTTCTTTTTTAATTTCTCCAATTCTTTTTCCAGCCTTCGCTGCTCCCTTCTTTCCTGTCTGAGCTGTTTCTTCGTTTTCTGAAGGGTATCTGTTTTAGAAGATGACCTGGATGTCGTGTCTTTGTCTTTTTTTGACCCAAATATACGGTCAAACAAACTTTTTGATTCGTCATGAGTTTCAATGGCAGGCATTGGGTCGTCATTATCATATGCCGTGGTGTCTACTTTGGTAGAGTCTGGCAACAAGTATTGTCTTAAGCCCTCCCGGAGCCTTACGTTATAGAATCCATAGCCACTGGTGTCCGATGGAGTAAGTCCTCGTCGGGCCATAATATTGCCCATATATTTAAAGTATGGATACAGGTAATCTTTAAGGCCTCCGTCTCCACGGAATTTAAACAAGGCAATTTTTGGTCTGGGAACAATATTGGCCAGAAAAATTCCCTCGCCGATACTTAAAGAGGCAGGTGTTTTGCCAAAATAATATCTGGAGGCTTCACCTATGCCATAAATGTTTTTGCCCATTTCTATGATGTTGAAATAGACTTCCAGCATCCTCTGTTTACTAACCAGATGGTTGTTTTCAATAAGCCACACAATCAGAATCTCCTCTGCTTTCCGGGCAAGGGTTTTGTTCCTGCTCAGAAATACATTTTTAACCAGTTGCATAGAAATGGTACTTCCGCCCCGAACAAATTTCTTTTCTTTAAAATTCACCGCAAAGGATTTTCGTATGGACTCCATCACAAATCCCTTATGGCTAAAAAAGGAAGGGTCCTCTGCGGTCAGCAAGGCATTTTTAAAATTGCTGGAGACTTCAGAGAGTGGGGTGTAATTTGAATTTGAGGGGCCAATGGTGATGTCACGCATAGGCTTTCCATACTCATAAGGTGTATAAACGAACGTGCTGTTGATCTTCTGCAGGTTCGTTTTACCCCAGCCGGTGATGCGGAAATTTACAGGCGTCAAGGTAGAATTGAACTTTACGCTGTCTGGTATAGAAGTATCCAGGTAGAAATTAAGGTCATATTTTACCTTTCCGCTCACTTTTAAGCCCTCCAGCGACTCAAATAAACCTTCTGGAAAGCCATTGAGGATGCCCTGGGCCTCCTGTTCATCTGCATGTACTTTTACTTCGTAGATTTTATGCGGAGACAGGGTATACTTTAAGAAGGGATGAAAAGTAGCATTTTTCAGATGAACAGTTGAAGTGCTGTCCAGGGCGGCATAATTTTTTCCAAACAGAACTTCTGCATCAATCCTGGCGTCAGGAACAACGATGTCATTGGAAGCGATCTTAGGATGGTTGATCAGCAGATTTTTGACAGACCAGGAACCTTTGATCCGGAAAGCATCTCCACTGTAATCTGCATCTTTGAGCTCTGTACGGATGGTGTCAAAGCTCAGTTTCGCATTTAATTTTTTGTTCAGGTATGGAAGTTCAACCTTTTTGCCTTCGGCAAAGAAAGATACATCCATTTGTTTCTTCCCAGGCTTAACTACTCCGTTCACGTGCCATATGGCCTCTTTATTGTTCACCACAATGGTTGATTTGAGGTCTCCGTTATCAATCGTAGCCGTGGTGGTCAAAAACCGGAGCTTGCTGGTGTCGTTATCATTGAACTGCAACAGCAGGTCGCGGATTTTCATATCGTCAGGAATCTTATACAAGACCTGGTTCAGCAGATTGTGCGCCAGGTCGCCCAGGTCCAGCTTGGACTTGTTTTCTGTACTGTCCTTCTTTTTCCTTTTAAGGATAAAATCCAGATTGGTCAATGAATCCCTGCGAACAATCGTAATTTTTCCGGAATTCAGGTTCACTTCCGAAAGTTTTACATTCCCAAACAACAGCGGAAAGAGCTTAACACCAATGGTCATGTCGGAAACAGTAGAGAGGGTATCTCTATCCTTCGGGACCACCGAAATATTGGTCATATGTACGGTGCTTAAGCCGCTGAAACCAGCTGAACCTATTTTAATCTCCAGGCCATAATCCTTGCCGGCCTTGCTGATGGCCTTGGCCATCACTTTTTTAAGCAGTTCAGCTCTTTTGCTGTAAGCAATGGAGCCGGCGATGATGAGGATGACCAAAATCCCTCCCAACACCCATGCGCCAATTTTTATATATTTCTTGGGAACCCTGATTTGCGGTAGATGCATGCTGTAATATAGATGTTTATTGCTTAAACGTTAAACACAAATGTTTATTTCGTGTTAAAATTACGCTTAAAAACCCTAAAATCAATTAATTGTACAGGGGTTTTGTTAATTTTGAATAATGATAATTACAAACGAACAAGTTTTAAAGGCACTTAGCCATGTGGAAGATCCTGATCTTAAAAAAGATCTGGTAACGCTCAACATGATTAAAGACCTGAAAATAGACGATAAAAATATAAGCTTTACCTTAGAACTGACCACGCCAGCCTGTCCTTTAAAAGACATGCTGAAGAATGCCTGTATCAATGCAGTAAAGCATTTTGTAGCACAGGACGCAGAGGTGCATATTAACATTACATCCAGGGTAACCAAACCTGCAGACTCCACACAGTTGAGTGCCATCCGAAACATCATCCTGGTGTCTTCTGGAAAAGGAGGGGTGGGTAAATCAACAGTAGCCAGTAACCTGGCTGTTTCCCTGGCTGCAAATGGTGCGAAAACCGGTCTGATCGATGCTGATATTTACGGGCCTTCGGTTCCCACCATGTTTGGGCTTACTGGCGCCAAACCAGGAGCAAGGGAAACAGAAGACGGCAAAACACTAATCATGCCGATAGAAAAATATGGCATCAAATTATTGTCGCTTGGTTTCTTCGCAGATCCGGATCAACCGGTGCCATGGCGGGGGCCTATGGCTTCCAACGCGGTAAAGCAATTGTTCAACGACGCAGACTGGGGTGAACTGGATTACCTGATCGTAGATCTTCCTCCAGGTACAGGGGATATTCACATTACCATTACACAGAGTTTTCCAATTGCCGGGGCAGTTATTGTAACCACTCCTCAACAGGTTGCCCTGGCAGATACCAGAAAAGGACTGGCGATGTTCAAAATGCCAGGGATCAATATTCCGGTATTGGGCGTGATTGAAAATATGGCTTATTTTACACCGGATGAACTGCCTGAGAATAAATATTATATCTTTGGAAAAGATGGCGGAAAAGTACTTGCTGAATCCTTTGGAGTACCTTTCCTTGGTGAGGTTCCGATTGTTCAAAGCATAACCGAAGGTGGTGACAGCGGTGCTCCGGTAGCACTGAACAAAGAAAGTATCCTTTCAGCAACGTTTTCTGAAATAGCCGGGAAAGTAGCACAGCAGGTGGCGATTAATAATGCGCAGCCGGTTTTTGCTAAATAATTAGTATTTTTATATTTAAGATTAGAAAAAGATAAACACAGATGAATTTAACAGAGCAAGTAGAACAGGCATTAGAAACCATCCGCCCTTATTTAATTGCAGATGGAGGGGATGTTGCTATAGATGAAATTACATCAGATAAAGTTGTGAAATTGAAGTTGTTAGGGAACTGCGGCTCGTGTAAAATGAGCTTTATGACCATGAAGGCGGGCATTGAACAGGCAATAATGAAAGCTGTTCCGGAAATCACCTCGGTGGTTGCCATCAACCTGGCAGAACCCGTATAAATCTTTTAACACAATTTAACCATCGCTTGGCGTAATTACCGCTACTTTTGTAATATGAAGTACGTATTCACTTTTTTGCTGACCTTTTTTGTGATCAGTGCCTTTGCTCAACAGCAGGAGCCTGCGCGCAAAAGACTGATTCAATTTTCCGGAATCATTACTGATGTGGACAGCAACAGAGTTGTGCCCTATGTAACGGTGACCAATATGAATACCCGGGAACAGCGTTCCGCAAATTATAAAGGTTACTTTTCTTTTGTGGCGCATCCGGGCGATACCATTGATTATACAGCCGTAGGCTTCACCAAGGCTCAGGTGATCATTCCTGAAGACCTTAAAGAAGAGAAATATACCGCCCTGGTTAAAATGAAGGCAGAGATCATTTATCTCCCTACAGTAAGGGTATATCCATGGGCAACCGTAGAAGAATTTACAAAAGACTTCCTTTCCATGAAGATTGCAGATGACGATGTAGAAATTGCCAGGAAGAACCTGTCTTCAAAAAGTATTGGAGGAATGATGGTAACTCTTCCGAGAGATGCGGGGGAGATATCCGGTCTGAACTGGCGTTTAAATCACGACAGGGCGCTCAATAAAAATATGGTACAAACCAATCCGCTGCTGAATCCATTTGCCTGGGGCAAGCTGATGCAGCAAATCTTTAGCGGAGACAAAACAAGAAAAGAAGATGAAAACTAAAGGTTCTCATCTTCTTTTATATCTATAATTTATCTCTTTTTATTTTGTTTAGGGAAGCGCATTTTGTAGTCTGTTCTTACATTTCCTTTGGAAATGGAATCCAGTTTAGACTTCAGCATGGTTTTTCTTAAAATGCTCAGTTTGTCGGTAAACAATTTACCTTCAATATGATCATATTCATGCTGGATCACGCGGGCAGGCATACCCGTTACCTCGTCCTCATGTTCTACCCAGTTTTCATCCAGGTATTTAATGCGGATGTTGGGCTTGCGCATCACATCCTCTCGGATATCAGGAATGCTTAAGCAGCCTTCGTTAAAAGCCCAGGGTTCGCCGGTCTCTTCCAGGATCTCTGCGTTGATAAAAACCTTTTTGTAACCTTTTTTCTCGTCTTCGTCTGCACCGGTATCTACAATAAACATACGAATAGGCAGGCCAATCTGAGGCGCTGCTAATCCAACTCCGCTGGCAGCATACATGGTATCAAACATATTGCTGATGAGTTGTTGTAAATCTGGGTAAGTCTCTTCAATATCTACACAGACTTTTCTTAAAACCGGATCGCCATAGGCTACAATTGGTAACTTCATAATGCAAAAATACAAATATTACCCTAAAGGATAAAAAGTTAGGGCACTAAGATTCTTTTCGTCCAGGATTTCATTGGTGATATCGGCCATTTCTGTCCGGCTTACCGCCTGAATTTTGCTAAAAACGGTTTGGAGATCGTCAATTTTATCATGATCAATCAAGCTCTTGGCCATTGAAATGATCAGCCCGATACGGTTTTCCTCACCAAGGGCAATCTGACCGATAAATTTGTTCTTGGCCTTTTGCAGCTGAACCTCTGTGAGGGGATGTTCTCTTAATTTTTTAAATTCCTTATAGATGAGGGAAAGCGCTTTATTTACTTTTTCCTTATCCGTGCCAAAATACAAGGTGAAAATACCCGTGTCGCTTAATGGGCTGTAACTCGTTTCTATGGTATAGGCAATTCCGTATTTTTCACGAATTTGCAGGTTTAAAATGGAACTCATTCCGGTTCCACCAACCAAATTGTTCAACAGAAGTAACCCTGTTTTCTTTGGGTGATAAATGGAATACGCAGGCATACCCAGAACAGCGTGTGCCTGGGTAATGGGCTTTTGATGATTTTTTATGACAGGCTTGGCCGAGAGCGGGGCCAATCTTGTGTTGGCGTGCAAATTTTGTGGAATATTTTCGAAATACCGGCTTCCAATTTTCACCATTTTTTGGAAGGCATAATTCCCGATCACCGCGATCACGATCTTATCCGTGTGGTAGTTCTCCGCCATGAATTCCCTTATGTCCTTTTTAGACAAACGGCTTACACTCTCTGCAGTACCAAGGATATTGCGGCCAAGTGGATGTCCGGCAAAGACCATGTCTTCGAAGTCATCGTATATGGCTTCTTCCGGCTGGTCCAGGTAAGAGGATATCTCATCCAGGATCACACTTTTCTCTTTATCCAGTTCTTCCTCCGGAAAAGTAGAATGAAAAACAATATCGTTAAACAATTCTATGGTCCTGTCCAGGTAAGGATTTAAAAAAGAAGCGTGGATGCAGGTATATTCTTTTGTTGTATAAGCATTCAGATCTGCTCCTACGCTTTCCAGGCGATTTAAGATCTGGTTGGTATTTCTCTTTTCTGTACGCTTAAAGATCAGGTGCTCTATAAAGTGTGCTAAGCCTGATTGTTCTTCTTTTTCATCCCTTGAGCCACTGTTAACAATGATACAGGCATGAGAGATGGCAGATGCTGAAGGGACATGAAGCAGGCGGATGCCATTAGGCAAAGTATGAACGTTGTATTCCATTGAGGCACAAAGGTACACAGAAAAATATCACAGAATTATAATTTTTCAGTATCCGCAAATGATCTAAAACGTTCCACTGGCGCCCCCGCCTCCAAAATCACCGCCCCCAAATTTAGCCGCTTCGGCAGGAGGGGTACCTGCACCGGAAAAGGTTTCTGCAACAATCAGCGATTCCACACGCATATGGTCCATCAGGTGCTTCTGCGCAGTTTCTTCGTAGGTAAAACCATGCTTAGGGATTTTGAGGTAGCGGATAACACCATAGGCGATAGCGATCAATCCAGCCCCGGTAAGGCATAGGATCGCTTCCAGAGACATTAAATGGAAGTAATTTCGAATGGTAAAGGCAGCGGCGGCAACCAAAAGCAGTCCAGACCGTAAAAGCACGACATCTTTCTTTCTCAAGCCCCATGCGATATAGACCAGAGGAATAGCGATTGTCCAGAACCAGAAGAACAGACCAAAGGGCAGGTTTTCAGAACCACTCAATGATTCATTCAGTGTCCGGACCACAAAGTAATTTCCGGAAAGATATACGCACATTAAGGCAGCAATTTGCAACATGATCAAGGCTTGGCCATAATACCATTTTTTCAACCGTCTATATACGGTTTCTGCCCATAGATACAGCAAGCCCGCAGTGATGATCATGGCAAATGGAAGCAACAGTTGTCCTGTTGGACCGGCTTTATACAGGAGAAAAAAGACAAAGACCAGCAAAGAAATTCCCGCAGCCGCAGCCATTAGCATATCAGCAAACCTTAAAGTCAGAAACAGGCAGCAAACAAACATCACCGTAGAAATCAGCAAAAAGCCGTTGATGTCGCCCCATTTAAAGCTTTCGAAGGCCAGCCAGCATAATCCCGTTAAAAAAGTTCCTGAACTGATCAATACCAGCGCATCATCCACGCCGGATTTATAATGATTACTCTGGCCAGCCATCAGTTCCAGGCCCCCATAAGTGAGGGCTGCAATCAGGAATATATACACAGAAAAGTCTATCGAATGCGCATCTATAAACATCAGGGAAATCATTCCTGAAGCCGCAGAAACAATTACACAGGTGAGAATGAAAAGGCCGATCCTCACCCAAATCCCGGGACTATAAAAACCATGAGGATATTTTTGTTTAACCTCCTGCTGCTCTGAAGTTGTAATCAGGCCTGCATCAAAAGCTTGTTCAGCTTCATGTTGAATTTGAAGGTGTTGTAGCCAGGTTTTATTGTAGATGATCATGCCGTCTTAATTTTTTTGTTTAAACGAATCAGTAAAATAATAATGGAAATGGCCGAGGCAATGAAGTAAAAGAAACCCAGGAAAAAGGCACCCTCTCCGTCTCCGGCATTAAATAAAGCCCTCATCACCAAACAACTGATCGCGATATAACCATAAAGAACCGTCAGCATCAGAAAATAAAAGGACTGGCGGGCAATTGCTTCCCTGTAAATATAGGCCCCAAGAGCAAATACCCCCAAAAGAAATAGGTACGCGATACCAAATTCATAATGAATAAAATAGCCGGCAAGCAGTGCAATGAAGCCAATATGAATACCAAAATGCATATAGGTAAAACCAAAGTGCTCTTTAACCTTAAAGCGCCGGCCTGCGAAATCGGCAGCAAGCAGAATCAAAGCCAATAAAATATAAGTGTAAATGATGGTTTGGTTGTCGTAATTGCTGCTCATCAGCAATTGTTTTGGTGTAACAGAGACCCCCATCCAAAGCGCCAGATTGGTAATGGCAAGGCTCAATAAGCCAAGATGATCAAATTCATAAGCCAGAAAAAACAAAACCACCATGGGGATAAAAGTAGCCAGGCCATAATTTGTGCCAAAAAGATGGTACTGAAACTGTATATAGCCCACAAAGGTCAGAAAGCTAAGTGAACCCAGTAAAAGGGCATAATCAAAAAAGGAGCCCGGAGACTTTACCCTTTCCCGGCTAAAGGGCAGTTTTTGTTTAAAACAATAGAAAAAACATGCCCCGCAGATCAATGCAATGGTCAGCAGAATGACCTGATGGCCAATCGTATCGATGTTCTGATAAATGAGGATACCCAATCCGGTACTCAGCAGCATCACGCCCAGGTACAACAGGGTTTTTAACTCCCAGTGCAGGGAAAACAAAGGCTGGGCTTGCTGCTGCTCAATTTTTTCAAAAGATTCAGGACCGATCAGCTGCTCTTCCCTTAATTTTTTTAAGAGGTCAAAATTCATAGGTTTAGCATAGGTATACCCAATAATACGGAAAGATCTCGAAAATCAGATCATTTACTGTCAAATTGACAAGTTTAAAGATTGGAACAAGGCTTGATAAGCTGTATATGTTAAACAAAAATAATCCTAATATATGAGCATAGAAGAAAAAGGAAGTATTTCCATACACACCGAAAACATTTTCCCGATCATTAAAAAGTTCCTGTACTCAGATAATGAAATCTTTTTGCGCGAGCTGGTTTCAAATGCGGTTGATGCAGTACAAAAAATCAAACGCCTTGCAGCTCTTGGTCAGTACAATGGTGAGCTTGGGGAACCCCTTGTTGAAGTAGCGCTGGATGAAGAGAAGAAGACCATCACCATCTCAGATAATGGTTTAGGAATGACTGCTGAAGAGATTAAAAAGTACATCAATCAGGTGGCTTTCTCGGGTGCAAGTGAATTTGTAGAAAAATTTAAGGATGCCAAAGATGCCAACGAAATCATTGGTAAATTTGGTTTAGGCTTCTATTCTGCCTTTATGGTAGCAGATCTGGTAGAGATCCAGACCTTATCTTACCAGGATGGTGCCGAGCCAGCAAAATGGACTTGTGACGGCAGCACCAGCTACGAAATTTCTGAAGGCAGCAGAACGACTCGCGGTACAGATATCATTCTGCATATCAATAGCGAGTCAGAAGAATTTTTAAGCAAACAGAAACTGGGAGAGATCCTGGATAAATATGGCAAATTCCTGCCTGTTCCAATTAAATTTGGTACCACTACAGAGCAGGAACCGGACGGAGAAGATGAAGAAGGAAAGCCGAAAACCAAATCTGTAGAGGTAGACAATATCATCAATACCACCAATCCGATCTGGACAAAAGCACCTGCAGATTTGTCAGACCAGGACTATCTTGATTTTTACAAGCAACTATATCCCTTCTCTGAAGATCCTTTATTCTGGATCCACCTGAATGTAGATTATCCTTTTAACTTAACAGGCGTATTGTACTTCCCTAAAGTGAAGAATGATTTCGATATGCAGCGCAACAAGATCAAGTTGTTCTCCCGTCAGGTATTCATCACCGATGAGGTTAAAGACATTGTTCCTGAATTTTTGATGCTGTTGCACGGGGTAATCGATTCACCGGATATTCCTTTGAACGTATCCAGAAGCTTTCTGCAGGCAGACAGCAATGTGAAAAAGATCAACAGCTATATTACCAAAAAAGTTGCTGATAAATTACAGGAATTGTTCAATAAAGACCGTAAAAGCTATGAAGAAAAATGGAGCGATATCGGCCTGTTTGTAAAATACGGGATGGTGAGTGAAGAGAAGTTCTATGATAAAGCCAAAGATTTCGCTTTACTGACCAACACAAAAAATGAAAACTTTACACTGGATGAGTACCGTGAAAAGGTAAAAGATTTTCAAACAGATAAAAACGGACAAGTGGTGTATATCTATACCAATGATCCGGCTAAACAGGATAGTTTCATTCAATCGGCTAATAAAAAGGACTACGATGTGCTTTTAATGAATTCTCCGATCGATAACCACTTCATCAGCTCTTTAGAACACAAGCTCGAAAAAACGTCCTTAAAACGCGTAGATTCCAGTGTTGCAAGCAAACTGATTGAAAAAGACGAGAGCACAGAATCTGTGTTAACGGAAGAACAATCTAAAACGGTTAAAGAAGTTTTCGAAAAAGCGATCACCAAGCCAGGTATGCATGTAGAGGTAGTTGGATTAAATCCCGAGGAATTACCGGTTACTGTAACCATGGATGAGTTTATGCGCAGGATGAAAGATATGGCCCAAATGGGTGGTGGAATGGGTTTCTATGGCAACATGCCAGACAACTACAAGGTGGCTATTAACGGTAACCATAAATTGATTTCCCGTATTCTTAAAAGCGAAAATGAAGAAGAGCAAAAAACACTGGCTAAACAAGCGGTGGATTTAGCCCTTTTGGCACAAGGGATGCTGACAGGTGCTGAACTGACTGAATTTGTAAGCAGAAGTGTAGAGCTGATCTAATCTGTATTTAAGTAAACATTCTATAAAACCCGCAGCGCTAAACGCTGCGGGTTTTATTTTATCTGAGATACTCCTGTCGGAAAATGGAAAACATTGTATAAGCTTAAATTAATTTAATAAATTGCTGCGGTAAAAAATAACCTCTTGAAAATACAACTCAGTTTTATACTCGCTTTATTGCTTAATCTTGCGGCGGGTTTTGGGCAGCAGAGACCACAGTACTCTCAATACATCCTGAACAATTACCTGTTAAATCCGGCTTTAAGTGGTATTGAAAACTATACCGATATAAAAATAGGTTATCGAAACCAATGGGCGGGGCTTGAGAATTCACCAAAGACCAGTTTTGTGACCGCCAACTGGGCGCTAGGAAAAGAATATCTATGGTCAAATGCCCTGTCTTTTGAAGAAGATGGAGATAATCCCATGAGCAGAAGTTATATGCAGAACTATACCGCTTCACCCGCCCATCACGGCGTTGGTTTTACGGCGGTAAGAGATAAAGCCGGGCAGTTGTCAACGCTCACCTTTAACCTGACTTATGCTTATCATCTTCGGTTATCTGATCAGTTAAATATGTCTTTAGGCATGGCAGCAGGTGTAACCAATATAGATCTTGACATCAATGCACTCCAGTTTGAGAACGGCAATGATCCTGCATTGAACAATGCCATCAGCAGTCAGCTCAAGCCAGACCTTTCTTCCGGCATTTGGATCTATGGTGCCCGGTTCTTTACAGGGGTTTCTGTACAGCAGATCCTGCCTCAAAAATTAAGTTTTACCAGGTCTCCGGTCGAAAATACAGGCAAACAAGTACCACATTTCTTTGTCACAGGAGGATATAAAGTGAGTGTAGACGACGATATCAGTATCATTCCTTCGGTGATGTTGAAACAGGTTCAGGCCTTGCCGACCTCCCTTGATTTTAATATGAAGGCAGCCTTCAAAGATAAGTTCTGGTTGGGTGCCAGCCTTCGGAAAGATGATTCTTATACAGCGATGGCCGGATTCAACCTTGGGCATTTTGTAAACCTGACCTATGCTTATGACTTTACCACCTCCCAGTTGAACCAGGTCAGCAACGGTAGCCATGAAATTGTTTTGGGCTTCCTGCTGAACAATGTATATAAAGTCATCTGCCCGCAAAGAATGTGGTAAGCTTATTGTGCGTAACAATTCACAAAGCATTGCGTCTATACTATATAGCTTATGAATAAAATCACTTTTCTCAAAAAACACTTCTGGAATGGCCTGTTCTTTGCCGTTTTACTGGTGCTGTTGTTTATCCCTTCTGCAAAAGCCTACCTGATGCAAGGACTTATGCAGGTTGGCCTGTTCAAGCCCCATGCAGAAGCAGTGGTGCAGGGAAAAGCGACAAACCTGAACGGGATTAAATTCAAAGACGCAGAAGGCAACAGCATTGACCTGGGCGATTTGAAAGGAAAGGTGATCTTTTTGAACTTCTGGGCCACCTGGTGCCCGCCTTGCCAGGCCGAAATGCCCTCTGTAAACCGGCTTTATGAGCAATTTAAAAACAATAAAGACGTCGTTTTTCTCTTTGTAGATGCCGACGGCGATGTTGCAAAAGCTAAAAAATTCATGGATCGGAAGAAATACACCCTGCCTGTATTTTCCATGGGAAGTTCTGTGCCAGAGGAGATTTTTAAAGGCTCGTTGCCCACTACAATCGTATTTGATAAGGAAGGGCGGATCTCTTATAAAGGAGAAGGAGCTGCCAATTATGCAGACCAGAAATTCCTGGATTTCATGGAAAAATTAACCAGGATGTAAAAAAGTGTTAAATGAGATTTGAAAAACAATATATTAGTTTGAAAAGGAGTATTTTTGTATATCGTTAAAACCTTAATAGATATGAAAAGGAATTTAATAATGATCGCCGGCCTTCTTACAGGGATAACCTATGCTTCAGCAGGCTACGCTCAGCAAACAGATCTGGTTGCTGATCAGAATCCAAGATATGCAGAGAGTGTAAATAAATACAGCAGGATGGCAGATTCGCTAACCTATGCACAAGGAACAACTGTTCAGGAAACCTATAAAGCATACGACTGGTATGAAGCCAGAGAAGAGCGTCGCCGTTTAAGGAGAGAAAGGAATTATCAGCTTTCCCTGTACGGCGGATATAGCAATTATGATAACTCCTGGTATTACCCAGGATATAACAATTACTGGAACTATGGAGGGTATTCCAGATATCTTTACCCATCATTCGGTTTCCGGACAAGGAATTTCTGGTTTGGCTTTTAGCAATAATAAAACACATATATGCAACTGAAAAGAATAATTACTATAGCTGCTTTTGCAGTTTCAGGCCTGATCATCACTTCATGCTCGAGGCAAGTTACCCGTGTAAGTACCGATGAAGCCATCGACGTTAGCGGAAACTGGAACAATACCGATTCAAGACTGGTGGCCCAGGACCTGACACAGAACATCCTGGGGGCAGCCTGGCTGAGCAATCACCTGGAGCAAAATGCAGGTAAAAAACCTGTGGTGATCGTAGGGATGGTTCAAAACAAAAGCCATGAGCATATAGAAGCAGAAACGTTTGTAAAAGACGTAGAGCAGGCATTCCTGCAAACACAAAGAGTGCGTTTGGTACAAGGCGGAAAAAAACGCGAAGAACTGCGTGCAGAGAAAGCAGATCAGCAATCTAATGCTTCTGTATCCAGCATGAAGAAATTCGGACTGGAAAACGGAGCAGATTATATTCTGCAAGGTTCTATCAACTCCATCGTCGATTCTCACAAACGTAAAAAAGTAGTTTATTATCAGGTGAACCTGGAGCTGACCAATATCCAAACCAATGAAGTGGTATGGATCGGAGAAAAGAAGATTGCTAAATATGTTAAAAACTAGGATTATTGGCGGGCGCTTAGCATGACAACGATCCGGATGAATATTTTTAGAGCATCAACTCTTTTTGGATTGATGCTCTTTCTTTTTAGCTGTGCCAGCTATAATGACCGAACTGCGCTGTATTATAAGCAGATTGCAGATGGGAATTATGCGCAGGCCAAAACCGAACTGGATAAAAACAGCTTGCTAAAAAAACCAAGAAATAAACTGCTCCTGTTGATGGAGGAAGGTAAAATGGCCCATCTGACCGGAGATTACGAAGGCAGTAACCGCTATTTTAATGAAGCCGATCAGTTGCTGGAACAGGGTCTTGGCGGAATCATGGACGGTACTGTTGGTGTATTGGTCAATCCAATGTCGCAAACCTATAAAGGAGAAGACTTTGAAAAGTTCATGATCCACTATTACAAGGCACTGAATTATTTCTATTTGAACAATACGGATGAAGCCATTGTAGAAGCCAGGAGGATTACCCTGCAATCCCAGGAGCAAGGGGATAAATTCAACAACAAAGAGAACCGTTATTCTAAAGATGCCTTTTCTCTAATGCTGCAGGGCCTGATCTATGAAGGCGGAAGGGATGTAAACAATGCTTTTATTGCCTATAGAAATGCATCAGATGTTTACCTGACTGCACCCGACACTACCTACTACGGAACAAAAATACCGGATGGCCTGAAAAAGGACGTGATCCGCACCGCTTATCTGAACGGTTTCCAGTCTGAGCAAAGCAAATATGAAAAATTATTTAACCTGACTTATACACCGGAAAAAGCACCGGAAGGCGGAGAATTGATCCTGTTCTGGGAAAATGGACTGGCACCGGTGAAACAACAAAAGGAGTTTTTCTTTTCCCTGATCAAAGATGACTATGGAAACATGGTCTTTACCGATGGTAACATTGTGATCCCTTTCTGGGATTATGATCCTGCCAAAGTGAACAAGGCTTCTGTTCAGAGTTTAAGGGTCACTTACCCGATGTATGTAGCCCGGCCACCATATTATAGCAGTGCAACCGCCAGCAATGGCAATTATGCTGTTTCTCTGGAAAAAGCTGAAGATATCAATGCGCTTGCCTTTAAAACCCTTGACCAACGTTTTGCCAAAGAAATGGGTAAAACCCTGGCCCGCCTGGCGGTTAAAAAAACAGCAGAATACCTGCTGACCGAAAGCGGAAAAGGAAGCGGTAAAAACGGGAAGAATGATGGTCTGCTGACCGGTCTTGGCTATGGCATGCAGCTGTACAGTCTGCTTTCAGAGAAATCCGACACCAGGAACTGGCAGTCGCTTCCAAACCAGATCAATTATGCCCGTATCCCTTTGAAAAAAGGAGAAAATACCATTACCCTTCAGCTTAAAGGAGCCAACGGACAAGACCAGACCAAAACCATCAGGATTGAAGGAACAGGCGGATTAAAGTTCTACAATTACGCCTCATTACGTTAAAATTTACAATTATGCAGGAGCCATTTGATATTACTATAGGACATATAGATTACGCAGTATTTCCCGAGGGGAACGACACTTATGCCATTTTTAAAGACGGAGCAGAATATGCCCATATCCAGAAAGACACAGATCTGCAATGGATCAAACTGGACATGGAAACCGGTACACCGCTGTTCGAAAGCGATGAAGAAATCAACCAGATAGGAAGAGAGATCCTGGCCTATGTTCCTGAACCGGAAGAAGAAGATCTGGACGAGGAAGAAGACTAGCCGGCCCAGCTTTCCCGGTCCAGGCTCCGGTAGTGAATGGCTTCGGCCAAATGTTCCAGCCGGATCTCTTCACTTTCAGCCAGGTCGGCAATGGTCCTGGAAACTTTAAGAATCCTGTCGTAGGCCCTGGCGGAGAGCCCCAGTTTTTCCATGGCTTTTTTGATCAGCGATCTTCCGGCCTCGTCGATCTCACATCGCTTACGAACCATATTCGGGCTCATTTGAGCATTGCAGTGCAGGCTTTGATGGTCCGCAAAGCGGCGGTCCTGGAATCGCCTGGCCCTGATCACCCGCGCACGGATGCTGCTGCTCTTTTCCGTTTCTTCGAGAGAAGAAAGCTCATTAAAATCGACTGGGGTAACTTCTACATGCAGATCTATACGATCTAACAATGGACCTGATATTTTACTGAGGTATTTCTGTACCAGGCCAGGACCGCAGATGCATTCCTTTTCCGGATGGTTATAGAACCCACAGGGGCAGGGATTCATCGATGCGATCAGCATAAAACTTGCCGGATACTCTACACTTAACCTGGATCTGGAGATGGTCACCTGCCGCTCTTCCAAAGGCTGTCTCATCACCTCCAGCACAGAACGTTTAAATTCCGGCAATTCATCAAGAAAGAGCACCCCATTATGCGCCAGAGAGATCTCTCCAGGTTGTGGATTTGCACCACCCCCAACCAGGGCGATATCTGAAATGGTATGGTGCGGGCTGCGGTAAGGCCTTTCTGTCATCAGAGAATCCGACGCCGTGAGTTTTCCAGCTACAGAATGAATTTTGGTGGTCTCCAGGGCCTCCTGTAAATTCAAGGGCGGAAGAATAGTCGGCAGGCGCTTGGCCAGCATCGTTTTTCCGGAACCGGGAGGGCCAATCAGGATCAGGTTATGGCCACCGGCAGCAGCGATTTCCAACGCCCGTTTGATGTTTTCCTGCCCCTTTACATCAGAAAAATCATGCTCATAACTGTTCACATTGTTATAGAACTGAGTCCTGGTTTCTACAACCACGGGTTCGAAGACCTGCTTTTTATTGAAGAAAGCAATCACTTCCCCCAGGTTCTTCATTCCATATACCTGCAGATCATTCACAATGGCCGCCTCCCTTGAATTATCCTTTGGAAGGATAAATCCGGAGAATCCGGCCGCCCTGGCCTGGATGGCTATAGGTAAAGCTCCTTTTATAGGTTGTAAGCCGCCGTCTAAGGAGAGTTCTCCCATAATGAAGTATTGATGCAGCTCCTGCACTTCGATTTGTCCAGACGCTGCTAAAATACCCACTGCGATGGGAAGGTCGTAAGAAGAGCCTTCCTTGCGGATGTCTGCCGGTGCCAGGTTCACCACAATCTTTTGTCTTGGCATTTTAAAGCCTGCTGTCTGTACGGCGCTTTCAATCCTGCGCAAGCTTTCTTTAATGGCATTATCAGGCAAGCCAACAATATGATATTTATTTCCGCCGCCAATGCTGACCTCAACGGTAATGGTTAGTGCATTCACGCCAAACACGGCGCTTCCAAAAGTTTTTACGAGCATATTCAACAGGTTAAATGTGCCAATGTAGAGGAAAACATTTTGAATATCACCATGCCGCAGAAATAAAAAAAGCCCGTTTTTAAACGGGCTTTTTTTTATTTCAAGATCAGATTTTACATCTTTCCCTGTGGCATTTTTGGCATATTGCGCATCATTTTAGCGGCAGCAGCCGGGTTAGAAAATTGCTTCATCACCTTACGCATATCTTCAAACTGTTTGATCAGCTTGGTTACATCCTCTACTTTATTTCCTGAACCTTTTGCAATCCTTAAACGTCTGCTTTGCTGAATGCTGTCGGGGTTCTCTCTTTCGAATCTGGTCATGGATTGAATGATCGATTCCACGCCTTTGAATGCGTCATCTTCAATCTCCACGTTCTTCATCATTTTACCTACGCCAGGAATCATGCCCATCAAATCCTTCATGTTACCCATTTTCTTGATCTGCTGAATCTGGTTGTAGAAATCGTTGAAATCAAATTTGTTCTTGCGGATTTTCTTTTGAAGTTCTGCAGCCTCTTTTTCATCAAATTGCTGCTGGGCGCGCTCCACCAGGGAAACCACGTCACCCATACCCAGGATCCTGGAAGCCATCCTGTCCGGATAGAAAACATCCAGCGCTTCCATTTTCTCTCCGGTACCGATAAACTTGATCGGCTTGTTCACAACCGATTTAATCGATAAAGCGGCACCGCCACGGGTATCACCATCCAGTTTGGTCAGCACCACACCAGTAAAATCCAATCTGTCGTTAAATGCTTTTGCTGTATTAACCGCATCCTGTCCGGTCATGGCATCAACAACGAACAGGATTTCGTGCGGTTTTGTATGTTCTTTAACAGCCGCAATCTCATTCATCATCTGCTCATCAATGGCCAAACGACCGGCAGTATCAATAATGATTACGTTGTTGTTTTGTTTTTTACCTTCTGCAATCCCTTCCATTGCAATTCCAACCGGATCTTTAGATTCCTTGTTTACATATACAGGAACACCCACTTGCTCCCCAAGGATCTGAAGCTGATCTATCGCAGCCGGACGGTAAACGTCACCTGCAACCAGCAAAGGTTTTTTTCCTTTACTTTTCAGGAAATTGGCCAGTTTACCGGTAAAAGTGGTTTTACCCGCTCCGTTTAATCCGGCAATTAATATAATAGTTGGATTGTTTTTTAAATCAAGATCGGTCACCTGGCCACCCATCAGGGCAGTCAGTTCGTCATTCATAACCTTGGTCAGTAACTGACCCGGAGATACGGCGGTCAGTACGTTCAAGCCTAATGCTTTTTCTTTAACCTCGTCTGTAAACGTCTTGGCTGTTTTATAATTTACGTCGGCATCCAGTAAAGCTTTACGGATCTCTTTCATGGTTTCAGCCACGTTGATCTCGGAAATGCTTCCCTGTCCTTTTAAAACTTTAAATGCACGGTCTAATTTGTCCTGTAAATTCTCAAACATTTTCTTTAATGCTTAGTGTTCAATTTTTTGTAGTTGGCAAAGGTATTAATTTTGGCCGAATTGGCCGGGTATTATCTCATCTTTTACCTCGGGAAAACAAACACGACACCTAAGGCCAGTGTCTGGCTACCCTGTACCCTTGAGTTGGTGTTTTTATCATAAAGAGCGACGCCGGTCAATGTTGTACTCATAAAGCGGTTTACCTTAGCTGTCAGGGCAACATCCAGACGGTGATTGGTAAATCCTACGTGCTCGTAAGGGATCAACACCATATATTTACTTTTCAGGTTGATGTTTGGAAAGATGTCTTTATCCAAGTTCATTACGATCTGAAAACCCAGGTCGTTTCTAAAGGTTTTTCCTCTTTCAACGCCATAATTATCCGATTTAGAAATGCCATGCTCATCGAGTGCCTCAAACAATTTTTCGTTGGCGGGAACAAAAGTTTGTCTTGCTGTTCCGGTACCTAACCTTGCTGAATAATATTTTGTTGGTTTGTATTCAAAACCGATAGATTCTGTCAGATAACCCGGAGACATGAATTGCGAAGTGAGCGTTGCTCTTTCTTCATTGTTAGGCCGATCATACATAAATCCCTTGTCAAACTGCGATTCAAAAGTGACCGATCCGAAGAAATACCAGTTTTTAGACATCTGAATGGCCGCCTTATGGTCCCAATAGATCCTGTCCACGGTCTTTTTTTCCATCTGGTCCTTGTTTTTCACCTTTCCATAGTTCAGGATCACCTCCGTTACATAGCTATAGCTTTCCTTGCTATATTCTGCTTTATAGTTGATGATTCCGGCCAAAGCCAGGGAGTTCACACCACCACCTTGCCAGTTATTGGAAAAAGCAGCCTGGTTCAGGTTGATCCCAACCGAAGTCTTTGTTTTCCAGTAATTCACCTTGGAATTGACAATCTGCGGCTCTATCTTGACCGGCTTAAATAATAAAGTTCCAATTCTGGAAGGCAGCGGACTGCGTTTCAGTTTAATATTGAGATCTTTTGTATTGATTGGAATGGTATCAATTTCCTGTGCCTTTAAAGTTGCGCAAACAGAAAAGAGTAAGAATATGCTGATATAAAAACCTTTCATTACTACAAAGAAAACAAAAATGTTCTTTATCAAAGACCTAAATTTAAACTAATTGTCTATTTAAGGCTTTATTTCCTCTATAGTCACTTTCGGAAGCGGCGGCAAGCGCAAGGCCCTTGGGTTTCTTTTATAGGCTGCGTAATTATTACGGAGGAACAGGTTAAACGCATAATCCGAGGCTGAAAGTACAAATTCATAGGTTGGGCGGTACTGCTGCATAAAATCCGTCAGCTCATAATCGTGGATATTTAAAACCCTTTCCACGTACTCCGGCCGGAAACGAAAATCAATGACTTGTTCGCGGTAATCCTTTTCCAGAATTTTTTGAAGATGCCTGGCATTGGCCCCTTTACGGCTTAACAGGTTATAAATCGCATCAATTCCCAATCCTGCGCCTTCTGGCCCAACATTGAGCAGATCTTTAGAGCTGCCCCGGTCTAAAGCATATTTATATTCCTTAAGTGTTCTATCGTATTTCTGTTTAGGCGTTGGCAAACTTCCAATGATCTTTACCTCTCTGAGCCGTATAAAATGAGGCGTAAGCTGGAAGTAGATAGAATTCTGACCTTTATATACTACCGTATCAATCGCATAACCCGACAAGGCCGCAAAAAGCGTATCACCAACAGCCACCTGTAATGTAAATTCCCCCTTGGCATTGTTGTAAATGCCCACATCATTTTTAGGGTTGTAAATATAGACCTTCGCCAGCCTTTGCTTATTGCTTTTGTCCATCACAAAGCCCGGCACCGTTTTTTGCTGTGCATGTAAAATGTCCGTGCAGGTGCACATCAAAAGGAGAAGGAGAAATCCGGTGAGTTTCATTTGCATACAAAAATACGCGATCAGAATGATGCAGTGCGAGATATTAACATTATTTAACGATCTGCAGCTGCTGGCCGATTTTAATTCCTGAGTCCAACAGGTTATTAATGGTCCTTAGTTCTTCTACGGTAAGGTTGTAGCGTTTAGAGATATTGTACAAAGTGTCGCCCTGCTTCACCGTATAATACTTTGATGTATTTGAAGAAGAGGTATAGACCGGGGTATTGACCTGAGGGGTGTCGGCAGTGCTGTCCGGTGTGGTGATCACCTGTTTAGAGGGCGGTGCCGCCACCGGAGCAAATTTCTTCTGTTCTACCGGTATATTGGCATTGATCTCCGTAAAAACCCGGTCTTCACGGATAATTTTCTGTTTTTCAGATTCAGACTGATCGTACTGGTGCAACTGATACTTTTCAATCAGATTGATCAGCAGGTCCGGATATTTTGGATTCGTGGCATAGCCTGCTTGTTTCAAGCCATAGGCCCAGTTCTTATAATCGTTTTTGTCCAGCTGGAACAAAGCACTATACCTTTTTCTTTTGAGAAATTCTGAATGGTCCTTGTAAGACTGACGGGCATCTTTATACACTCGAAAACAATCGTTCTTCTTGTCATCGTCTTTATAATAACCCTTGCCCTTCCATTCAGAAGTCACCTTGATCCCAAAATGGTTATTGGCATATTTGGCCAGACTGCCGTTCCCGCTACCGGATTCCAGAATACCCTGGGCCAGGGTAATACTGGCCGGAATACCATAGGTATTCATTTCTTCAACGGCCACACCCTTAAAAGCATCTATATAGCTTAATGTCGTATAACTTAAAGCATCTGGATTGGCTTTCTTCGCCTGTTTCTCAATCTGGCGGTTGTTCCGGCTATATTTCCTGGAGGAACAGGCCGTAAAAAATAAAAGCAGTATTGGAAGCAGCAGTCTGTAGTTCATTCAATTAATTGTCCGGGTTATGTACGGTTTGTTTCGTTATTTTTCCAGCTAAGGAAGGAATCGGGAATACAGCCTCCAAATATTGTTGCGGCCTTTGGTCGTACTTAAACAGCTCATATTTTTTGATCAGCCCAATCACCTGAGACGACCAGCTTCTGCTGCGTGCATAACCTCCCTTTTGTATACCTTTTGCCCATCCGACATAGTCGGACTCATCAAATTTATCGAAAAGACTGCTAAAAGAAGCCTTGCTTTCCAAAAATTCTACAAAATGATTGTAAGAATCCTGAACCGAAGGGTAGTCCTTATAGGCGGAATGGATTTCCTTACTGGAATTCTGGCCTTTTACGCCGAAATGGTTGTTGAGGTACCGGGCGATTTTGCTGGTCCCGGAGGCCGATTCATGGATGGCCACTGCAAGGATCACACTGGCCGGGATATGGGAAGCTCTCATGAGTTCCTGTGCATGATCCACATTTTCATTAATATAATCAAGAGTCGTTTGGGCTTTGGAGGCCGTAAATGTAAACAGGAGAGCGGTCCAGATGTACATTAGCTTTTTAATCATATTTTTTTTCTTATGATGAATAATCCGTCGCGGACGGGTAAGATCAGTTTCTCCACCCTCGCGTCATTAGCAACCTTATCATTAAATGTAGTAATATTTTTTGTGTCTTTATCTTGTTGATTACTAAGTACTTTTCCACTCCACAGCACATTGTCCACAATAATAAGCCCTCCCGGCCTGATCCTGTCGAACACCAGATCATAGTAAGTACCATTGTTTTTTTTGTCTGCATCGATGAATACAAGGTCAAAAACCTCGTTTAAGTCCTGCAAGGTCTGCGTTGCATCACCCAGAATATACCTAATCTGTTCATCGTAAGGAGATTGTGCAAAACTTTTTCTCACCATGTCTTCTAACTCTACATTAATGTCCAGGGTATAGAGGATTCCATCAGTACCCAAACCCTCTGCAAGGCACAAGGTTGCATAACCGGTAAAGGTCCCGATCTCCAGTACCCTTTTGGGTGCAACGAGCTTACTCAGCATGCTGAGCACCCGGCCCTGATAATGGCCGGACAGCATTCTTGGCATCAATACCTTTAAATTGGTCTCCCGGTCAATCTGCTGTAAAAGAGCGCTTTCTGGTTCGCAATAGTTTAACAGTAAATGTTGCAGGTCTTCATTAATCATACTCATGTTGTCTTTATAAACGGTGCTCTTGCATAAAATATTGCAGGATGATGGTCGCTGCAATCGTATCTACTCTCTCTTTGTTCTTTCTGTCCTGCTTTTTCAAACCACTCTGCATAATGGTTTCCTGTGCCAGTTTAGAGGTAAACCGCTCATCTATCCAATACTGGGGGATGCCGGGAAAATTTTTCTTAAGGGTGGTTGAAAAGCCTTTTACATGCTGTGCAGAATCCGAAGGAGAACCATCGAGTTGCTTGGGATCCCCCAATACAAAAGCCTCCACCTGTTCGGTCAGCAGGTATTTTTTTAAATAGTCGATCACGTCTTTAGGGTGTATGGTATCCAGTCCGGTTGCAATGATCTGCAAAGGATCAGTAACCGCAATGCCGATGCGTTTGGTGCCATAATCAAAGGCGATAATACGGGCCATAAATCAATATTTAGAACAGAATAAAAGATCAATTAATGGACAAAGGTAAGGAATCTCCCGGCGAATATGGTCATTGCCCATTTTCAGGAGTCTGTCTGACGCCAGTACCTTGCCCCGGTATGGAGGGTAAAAATCACCGTCAGCAAGCCCGCGGTCAAGCCCAACAGCAAAGCCAGAAAACCAGCACTAAAGCCGTACTGACGGGGAATACTGAACTCTGCGAGCAGCAGGATCAGAAAGGCCACGGAGAGAGAAATTCCCCCGTTTATCCCCGCCATTTTAAACAGGAATTTTGTTTTCTGGAGATGATCAGGAATCAACAGGCCGGTTTTACCCTTTTTATACAGCTCAATTGTTTTTCTGGACAGGTCAAACGTAATGATAAAAGGCAGGAAGAGTACCATAGGCAATAAGAACCGTGCGAAACACTGTTCTCCCCGAAATAAGTAAACAGCCTCCTGAGTTCTGAAAGCGAAGTAGGGGATACAGGTATTGAAGAAAACATTTGGCAGGAAATAGATGATCAGGTTCCTGCGTACAAATTTATTAATGAACATACAATTATAGTAAGGCTCCTTCCAGCGCTGTTTCCCTTTGTAACATCAATAAAGCCCGATCTTTAATCGCTGCAGCATCTTGCGGATCCAGGAAAACCGTATTGGAGTAAAAACTAAAATCCATTTCTCCTTTAAAGGTACTGACCACCAGTGTATTCGGATTTCTCCAGGGAAAACCTACACTGGGACTGTAAATCGCTTCCAGTTCAAATGAACGATAGGATTCAGGGATGCCCAGTCTGCCCATATTAGAGAAAGTAAAATCATGTGTACCATCCGTTGACCTTAGATACCTGACCATTTTGGGCACCGAAGCATGAAAATACTCGCTCATAAACAGCAGTTCATGGACCTTCATGGCCGATATTTTGGTATCCAGGTCTTCTTTGACTTGCTGTGCTTTTGCCAGGAAACCAATTTTCGTACCTTTTTCTATAGAAAGCTCTGCAATAGGAGCAAAGGCAAACATATGATCCTCTTTAATCTCCTTTACAAAGCGGCGTACATCCACCGGACAAATGACTTTACCATGTGCGCGGTCTCCTTTAATCGCATGGAAAGCCTGCAGGAAAGCCACACATAAAGCCGAATGCAGGGTAACACCAGATGCCTTACAGCCAGCCATCAGCGCTGCGGTACTTTCTTTATTCAGTTTCCAGTGCAATAGATACCCTTTACCTGCAGGATGCTGTTTGCGGGAAGACTTAAACAGAAAGAATACGGAAGCCAGAACAGAAAATATCCGGGCTTTGAAAATTTTTGAAGGGTTGCTGGAATACGATTCCGAAAGCAAACCAGCGATCGAATCAAAAGGAGGATAGCTGCCAATTTCCCGGTCCGGCTGATCCAGTAACTGCAAGACTTCAGTCATCAGGGCCACAAATGTGGTCCCATCGCAAACGCAGTGCGGACAAACCAGGATCAGGTCAGAAACCGAAGCGCCTTTAATCCAGACCACCCTGGCCAGGGGAAGGTCTTTGTCGTCGAAAAGCGCAGACCATTCCCTTTCCGATTCCTGTTTCCAGTCTTCATCACTTTGGCGGTCTACTACCCGTACCGGAATCTCCGACAGGTGGTTACTGGAGGTGAAATGAGGAATTCCTTTAGCATCCTCCTGGATCCTGGCCCGTAATAAAGGGTGTTTCTGTTGTACTTTGGCCAATGCAGCACGAAGGTTTTCCAACGAAAAGTCACCCCTGATTTTAACCGCAAAAACACAATTGAGCGGGGTTACCGCATCCACATACATGATTCTTTCCCCAATGATCAGTCTTCTTCTCATAATTTATTTAAGCCTGGCCTACGGCCTGTTTTAGTTCAGTTATTATACAATTCCGGATGGCCAGTGCTTGTTCATAAGGAATAAAGCCCTCACTGGCAACAAAAGTAAAATCCATCCGTTCCCGGTAAGTCGATGTGATCAGGGTGGTGGTATTGCCCAAAGGACCGATCACAGAAGGACTATAGATCCTTTCCAGGCTAAAAGTCTTATATTCATAGGGGATATTGATCCTGCCCAGATTAGAAAACATACAGTCGTTGCTGGATTTACCATATTTTAGAAATTTGGTGAAATGTTTCAGCGAGGAATGGGATTCTTCCATCATCATGATCGTCTCATAAGGATCCAGCTTTGCCGTTTTTTTGTCAATATCTGCCTGCATTTTACGAGCATTCTCAAAAAAGCCCAGCTCCTGTGCCGCAGAAACCACCATCATCAACCCAAAAGCAAAAATATTGTCTTTTTTGATTTCCGGAGCGAAGCGCCGGATGTCGACAGGGCAGGAGATTTTATTGTGGAAAGCCTCTTTTCTGACCGCTTTAAAAGCATTCAGCACAGCCATGCATAGTGCCGTATTTACCGTTACGCCCTGCTGTTTACAGCTACGGATCAATTGCTCGCCTAAAGCGTTGTCCAGGCTCCAGTTCAGCATATAGTCCTTTTTTCGTTCTACGGCCTTTTTAGGCAATGGAACCAGCCAGAGGACCAAATTCGCTACACTTCCAATCAGCTTCGCTTTCAGGATCTTTTTTTTATTTCGAAGTACCTCTGCAGGAACAATATCGTGGAGACTTAAAATTGGTTTTTCTTTGCCGATTTGGGCCTCCCCATTGTCGAGTAGTTGCAGGAGTTCGGCCAGGATGGACATGGCCGAGCCACCATCACAAAGGCAGTGATGAATCACCAGGATCAAATCCGAAAACTCAGGTCCTTTGATCCAGACCAGTCTCATCAGCGGGCCTTTCCGGGTATCAAACACCGTAGACCATTCCTGTACAGATTCCTGTACCCAGTCGTCGTCTCCAAGCCGGGTGCTGATCCTTACCGGGATATCCCGTTGGGTCTGGCCTTCTTCCACAACAAACCAGGGCATTCCTTTTTCATCGTCTTCTACAAAGGCATTTAAAAACGGATATTTTTCCTGAAGTTTTTTTAGTGCGTGCTGTAGTCCAGCCAAATGAACTTCTCCTTTGAGGCAAATCGGAATCACTGCATTAAAAGGGGCTGAGCCATCACCATGCAACATGCGTTCTGCAAATAATAATCTTCTCTTCATGGGCCTCAGTTGATGCTTGCCAGTGCTTGTTCTGTTGTTGCAAATTCTTCCAAAAGCGCTACTGCTTTGTCATTTCCACCCGCAGCGAGAAAAGTCTCCCTGATCTGCAACGCTGCATTCCTGTACTGCGGATTTTCCAGCAGTTCGAGCACCGCATTTCTGAGGTCTTCAATCCGCAGCCGCTTATAGCGGATCTTTATACCACAACCCGCGTTTTCAATCAGTTTGGCGGTATGAAAATGGTCGTAGGCAATCGGTGTGATCAGCATGGGAAGCCCATTGATAAAAGTATCGTTCACCGTATTGAAGCCGCCATGACAAATCACCGCGTCCATCATGGGCATCAGTTCTGATTGGGGCACAAAGCCATTAACAATGAAGTTGTCTGGCCACTTTTCAAAGATATCCGGGTTGGTGGCCGCAACAATGGTCAAAGGCGCATCGGCAAAAGCATCAATCAGTTTCTGGAAAAATGCCGCACGGATATCCACCAGCAAGGTCCCCAGAGAAACAAAGACCTTAGGCCCTTTTGCCTTTTCCAGGCGTTCCCAGTCAAAATCGGCTTGGTTTGGCCGGCCTTTAACCGGGCCAATAAATTTCATATGCGGCATCGGATCTTCAATGCCGGCAAATTTCTGAGAGGTGAAAACCAGGTTCATTTTATGAGAATGGATTACGATTTCCTCCCCGTATACCCCAAATTCCCTTTGCAGACCTTTAATCAGGTTTTCCTGCCACTCAAAAATTTTAGGGGCACTTGTTGCGGTATCGCCCATCACATCCGGTGGGACCGGGGTGGTCGTTACACAAGGAATGCCCTTAATATGCGCACACAATGCCCCCGCAAAAGTAATACAGTCATTTACAATGACATCAGGTCTCCAGTTGTCCACCGCTTTACCCAAGGCGTCCATCATGATGCGAGCTATGGGCACATAGGTCTCTTCCAGAGCCAGTTTCATCACCTCCGGTCCTGAGCAGGAAGGCCCGTCATCCTGGCGTTTTAAGATGTGCTGAAGCTCCTGCTGATGCACTCTTAAATCTTCTTCCGGATAAATATATTCTCCTCTCTCCGGAATATGATGAGCCGCTAAGGGCGTTACCCCAATCCATTTTACTTCATGTCCGCGGGCAATCAAACTGGCCCCAATACTTAACGTAGGGCTGATGTGTCCAAAAAAAGGAGGTACTGCAAATAAAAATTTTGACATAATTTCTTTGTTAAATAGGGTAGACGAGTTCGGCTTGTTGCACCAGCAAATCTGCGGCAGCATGGGTTCCCCCGGCTGCAGCAAAGGATGCACTGATTTGCCGGGCTGCTGTTTTGTATTGGTCGCTACTTAATATCTCTTCTGTAGCCTCCTTGAGGTGCCGGGCTTTAAAGCGGTTAAAATTTAAACGTAAACCTGCACCCACCCGAACGACACGGCCAGCCACATGACTCTGGTCATAAGCAATCGGGATCACCACCATAGGAAGTCCATTGGTGAGGGTTTCGCAAACCGTGTTGTGACCGCCATGGCAAATCACTGCATCCAGATGAGGCAGCAGTTCGAGCTGAGGAATGTTCCGCTGCACGATGAAATTTTCCGGCCAGGCCTCAAACAAGTCAGGGTCTGAAACCACGATGACCGTTAAAGGCTGATCAGAGAAGGCTTCCACCACTTTTTCAAAAAAAGCTTTCTTGTGCTCGTGGTCGAAAGTAGTACCTATGCTGACCAGTATTTTGCGCTGCGCTTTAGCTTTTTCCAACCTGTTCCAGTCAAATTCAGGCGCATTGCCTGTTCTTTTGTGGATCACAGGTCCGGTAAAACGATAAGCGGAAGGAAGTTCCAATTCTCCAAAAAATGCCTTAGATGTTAAAACCAGGGTCAGCAGATCAGAACAAGCCACGCTTTGCTCCAGATCCAGTCCAAGCTCTTTTTGGAGGCTTATGATCTGGCTGTTTTCCCATTCGTGGATCTTGGGCAGTTCGTCCATCACTTTAAGTGCGGCCGGAGCAGTCACCGATGTGGCATAAGGGATCTTTTTCTGCAGGGCAGCTATCGCTCCGGCAAACATCTGGTGATCGGTGATCACCAGGTCGGGCTGGTACTGATCCAACAGACTGCAAATCCCCTCATAAGAGTGACGGTTCAACGGAATCAGCACCTCCTCATAAAGAAACTTAATGCTGTCTATACCATACACGATCTTTTTGGTGATGATGTCCAGGTATTTTTCACTTTCCCGTTTCTGCTGGTCATCTTCTGCATAGCTGATCCATAAAAGCTTTCCTCCTTCCGGAAGCTTTTTAGACAAGGCAGCATCCAGGGAGATCCAGGCCACTTCATGCCCCTGCTGTAACAAAACAGCGCCTATACTCAGTGTCGGATTAATATGGCCGGTTAAAGGCGGCACTATAAATGCAAATCTTGCCATAAGTTCTATTCATTTTTAAAAAATACAGACATCCGGGTTCCAACACTTGCCGGATCCTGGATAGGGATATTATGGTCGCCCGCAATCTCCTCCAAAACACAAAACCCAATTTGCTCCTGCAAGCGCTTTCCTGCTCCAAGACAATTGGAGGCCGAGCCATACAAAAGCAAGGTCTGCTGCGAAATGCGGGAGAATGCTGCGCATTGGAAAAAATCCCGTTCCGCCAGCATATCACTTTTAATACTGGTCTGGTGGAACAGGTATTCGTACATCCGGTGGTTGCGTTCCATTTGCCTTTTGCCCATTTTTACCTTCGTGGTGTCGGTAAAATTCTGCACATAATGCTCCAGGAACTCCCTGCTGTAATCGTCAATAATATCCCTTGTTTTATCGTCATTGGGGTCCGGAGCTTCAATCACGGCAAGCCGGCCGATCCTTTCAGGAAAACGCAGCGCCATTTTTAAAGCGATCAGCCCCCCAAAACTATACCCGGCAAGGTGCACCTTAGAAAGACCCAGGCTGTTCATCAGGGCCAGCAGGTCATTGGTCATACTGTCCAGATCGTAGCCCGAGGCGGTCCTTTCACTTAGCCCATGACTTTTCAGGTCATACATCACCACATGGAAATGCTGAGCGAGCAGAGGAGCAATATTAAAATAATACACAGAAAGGTTGCTGAACATGCCATGTACCAGCAAGACCGTTTCGGCAGCCCCTTTGTTCAGCTCCTGGATATGTACTTCCCGGTTGTTGATGTTTAGGATTGGCATTGCTCTATATAATCGACAATGGTGCCGAGCTTCAGGTTGATCAGTTCGTCCAGGTCCATGTTAGACAGCCACCCGGTAAAATCAATCTGATCCCCGAAGTGTGCTTTTATTTTTTCAGAAAAGGAAACGATCTCTATGCTGTCCATTTCCAGGTCCTTGGTAAAGGAATTCTCCATAGAAATGTCCATTTCTTCTGCAAATTCTTCCCCGATCACCTCGGTAATAAATTGCTTCATCAAATCAAAGATTTCGCTGCTGTTCAGTTTTGCTGTTGATACTATTGTGTCCATCCGATGATATAATTTTTATGTTTTATAGTGTATATGAAAATATCGTTGATCCGGAGTTCTTCTCCTCTGATCTCTTCTATGGTATAGGTCTTTGGATTTCCCTGCAGCCCTTTACCCAGGTATTTTCCATAAGCCTCTTTGGCTACCCAGAACCGGGTGGCCCATTCATTTTTTTCTTTGCCGGCAAGCAGGGCCTGTTCTGATTCAGAAAAGACCATTTCATAAAAGCCCTGACTCCGTTCTTCAATTTGTTCTATGTCTATGCCCACCGGGCTGTTGTACCTGGCGATACCCACTGCATCTGTTCCTTTATGTGCAATAGAAATCTGGATGTCATCTGTTCCAGGACCGGTTACATAAGGCTTTCGGACCTCGTCAGAACCTATTTCCAGTTCAATGGGATAGCAGGCCTGCTGTTTTTCCAGGTTCAGGAGATTTCTTACGGCGTCTTTAACTGCTACCCGACTGATCAGCCATTCCTTTCTTTTGTTGGGCAATAAGGAAGTATGGTGTTTTTTCTCTGTCTGGTTGAAATAACGTTTTAAAATGAAATCCCAGGAAACCACACGGCTGTAGGCCTGATGGAACATAAAAACTCCGGGCGCAATTTCTTCAGAAAGACGGTTGTGCAGGGGCGACATCGAAACCCGCCATAAGGCCTCGTCAATCTCCAGTCTTCGGTTCTGCCAGCCGGTAATAAGGGCCCAAACCTGCTCATTCCTTTTGATCAAGAAATTTCCGGTGGCAAACTCCTCGTTCAGTTCAGTGAGCTGGCAGGTGCATTCAAAAAAGCCTTGCTGATCGGAGAGTTCCCCGAAGAATTCAATCTCCTGTATTTTTACCGGGAAGGCTATGCGGTCTTTCTGAAGGGTGAGTTGCAGCCATAAACCAAAAAGCTGTCCGGCATTGTCCAGTAAAGAACCTTTACCCGCAGCACCCTCGATTATCCCGGTAATGCCTTTTTCGCCTACGGCGACAAGGCTTCGTATTCCCTGGTAACCCGGTCCATGGAACATATGTTCTTCATAGATCTGTTCCGGTGTCCTTTGGATATTCAGGTTCCGGCCAATATCAAACTTCAGAGCCGGAACTTCCGCATGCTGAGCAGAAAGTAAAACCTCTGCCTGGGCAAAACGCTCCAGACGAAGCGAGGCCAGATCCTGGCTCTTCCATTCGCCAAGAACCCTTTGCTGGAAAGGCTTCGCCACATTCATCCATTGAAAAACCTGGATGTTCTGAATTTTGGAAACTCTTTCTCCCGGTGATTGTTCTGCTGCGATTTCTCCAAAAAGCTCAAAGATCATCGTCATTGGGATCACCGGATCCATATCTTCTACAACCGGCCATCCTTTGGGCTGCCGGAGCAAGGCATGGTCTACCAGGTATGGGCAGTTTTGCAAGTTCACATCCAGATCCCTAAAGAAAGGAATCCGGGGCGCTTGCAGAGTAACGGCGTAATGTGGTTGATCAGCCCTGTTTTGGAACAAGTGCAACATTTCAGACTGCAGGCCTATCATTTCCTGCATATTCTCCTGGAAGGCACGCATCACCGGATCGGTAACGTCTTCCAGAAGGACCTCCTGTTGGTATACCCGACCTTCGGGGTGCTGGGCCAGTTTTTTAAGCGCAGCCATATGGCTGATCAGTGGCAGGCCCAATTCCAGCCTGATTCCACTTGCAGGGCTAGCCGGATGTTCCGGATAACCCATAAAAGCCTGGTTGGCCAGCCTGCCTTCTACAAAAAGAGCCGCTATCACCCGCTGAAGCTGGGTCAGGCCAGAGCGGATCGGTACATTGGAAGAGATGGTGCTGAAACTCCTGCCTTTTAAAGTATCGTCGATAAAACCAACCAAGCCCCCAGAACCTACCTGTATAAAAACTCTTGCGCCTTGTTCATATAAGCGTTCGGTCAGTTCACGAAAGCGTACCGGCTGGATCAGGTGTTCCACACTGAGCTGCCGGATGGCTTCAAAACCTTCCGGATACACATCGAGAGTGGTGGCAGACCATAAGGGAATGCTTGTCTTTTTAAATTGCATCTGGTTCATGCCTTCCAGCATGGTTTCCAGTTTATCCGCTACAAAAGGGGAATGGAAACCGGACTGAAAAGGCAGGATCTGGTGAAAGATCTGCCGGCTCTTTAAAATGGGGACCAGTTCTTCCAGAGCCGCATTTGTTCCGCACAGGATGACCTGCTGCGGGCAATTGTCGTTAGAAAGGTAAAGGTCTTTAATGTTGGAAAGCAGGTCTGCAACCTGTTCTGTTCCACAACCCAGGGCAATAAACCTCGAGTCTTTAAGTTCAAAAGTTTCCGGGTTCAGGTACTGGAGCAACTGTAATACAGAAGACTCCTCAGTGAGTTCGGAAGACCTCGCGGCCAGCCATTCTCCCAGACTGTGCCCGGCATTCATTGCAGGCAGGATACCCAGTTGCTTCAGTGCAGTGTCCAGGATGCGGCTTTTGTCTAATATCTTCAGCGCCTCGTCCAGTAAACCTCCCGCTTTGCTGATGTTTTGCCGGGACAGGTTAAAATGTGCAGCCACACTATCAATTTCGCCTCCCGCAAGGCCATCCAGGCCAGGGAAAACAAAAGCAATTTTTCCGCCATTGAGCAGCAGAGGCTCATTGGTATACCATATATCTTGTTTATTGCGCCAGGCCTTGTTCTTGGTGGCAACCTTCAGGGCTTTCTGCAAGCGTTCCGGGCTGGGGTCAAAGACCGCGATGCGGTATGAACCCTCTCCAGGATGCTGATCCCCAGACTCGAGCGCCTTCAGTAAATCCTGATGACTCTGGCGGGCCAGTAACAAAACCTTATCCGTTTTCTGTCGCACAACAGGTGTTCCATAACTTTGCAATACGGCATGAGCATTGATCCCGCCAAAACCAAAGGCATTTACTCCCGCAATCCGGGGCAGACCAGAATCCGCCCAGTTTTGAGCTTCCTGCACGGGTGTAAAACGTGTTTCTTTGACTTGTGCAGAAGGATTTTCGCAGTGCAAGGTCGGTGGGATAATACCATGATACAGCGCCAGAGTGGTTTTAATCAAGCCGGCGATACCCGATGCAGGCATCGCATGGCCAATATTGGATTTCACCGAGCCTATCCCTGCTTTAGGTAAAGCAGGGTCCTGCCCGAAAAACTGCGCCAGGGTTTCCAGTTCTGTTTTATCACCCAAAGGTGTACCTGTACCGTGGGCTTCAATATAACCAATGTCTTTAGTTTCAATCCCCGCATGTTCCCAGGCCTGGGCCATGGCCCTGAGCTGTCCTTTTACAGAGGGACTCATCACGCTGGTCCCGCTGCCGTCACTGCTTACCCCCACGCCTTTAATCAGGGCATAGATCCGGTCTCCATCTTTCTCCGCATCTTCCAGTCGTTTCAGGACCACAAAACCACAGCCTTCACCAATCAGCAAGCCATCGGCACCCGCATCGAAAGGACTGATCTTTCCTTTTTGTGAAAGTGCACCCAGCTGCGTGAAAATACTCCAGAAGGCCGCATTCTGACACACATGAACTCCTCCGGCCACCACCATATTGCAGCGTTTGGTCCGGAGTTCCTGTAAGGCATGGTCTACGGCAATCAGTGAACTGGCACAAGCCGCATCCAGGGTATAGGCTACGCCGCCCAGGTTTAAACGGTTGGCGACTAAAGACGCCACCAGGTTTGGAATCAGCCCCATAGCCGTATCCGGACCAAAACGCCCTTTTCGGGCCTGGAATTCTTTTTTGACCTGTTCAATCTCTCCAGCGCTCAAATGCGGCAACAGATCCCGGAGCACATGGGCAATCTGCTCACCTGTACGCACAATCTCAATGGCCCTGGTCGCGCCGGGCCCGGTATAGTTTCCCTTGCCGATGATCATACCGGTCTGGTCCAGTGGGATGTTTTTTCTGAAAACACCCGCATCTTCCAGGGCCTTGTGCACCAGGCTGATGGTGAGCAAATGATCCGGTTCGGTGCCTTCAACGGCTACAGGAAGGATGCCAAAAACGGCAGGATCAAAACTAAAGTCGGGAATAAAGCCTCCGCGGTTACAGTAAAACCGATCTACACCGCTCGTGTCCGGATCAAAATGCACCGGGTCAATGCGATCTTCCGGAACAAGCTGCGTAGAATCTACCTTATTTATAATGTTTTGCCAGAAGGCCTCTGCATCTGCCGCGCCGGGGAAGATGCAGGACATTCCAATGATGGCAACGTCTGTTCTGTTCATACCTACCAGTTGCTTCCTGCCATGATCAGTACCTGGCTTTCATTTCCGTATTTTAATTCATTGACAAAGGTTTCCATTCCATCCTCCAGCGGGATCATAGAAATACCCCTCCGTTCATATTCTTTTTCCAGACTGGCCGAAACCATACCCGCACCTTTCCATGGCCCCCAGTTGATCGCCATCACCTTACCACTGATCTTTTCTTTCAGTGCCCAGGCATACCTGTCCATCACACTGTTTGCCGCGGCATAGTCGGTTTGTCCGCGGTTACCATACACCGAAGCGATACTCGAGAAGAAAATAACAAACTGGGTTTCCGGACGCAATTGCTCGGCAAGTACCCTTAAAGGCGTTACCTTGGTATCGAATACCCGCTGAAAAGAATCCAGGGTTTTGCTGTGGAACAATTTATCTTCCAGCAAACCCGCACCATGGATAACCCCGTCTATGCGGTCATATTTCTGGTAAACCTTATGGATAAAACTTCTCAGTCCATCTTCATCCCGTAAATCAAGTGCAGTATAATCCACCACACAGCCGCTTTGTTCCAGCGCTGTAATGGTTTGCAGGATCTGGTTGTTTTTATAAATTCTGGAGGTTTCCATCTCTATTTCTGCGGGTTTTCTGCTGTTGCCCTGCTGGATCAGAAAACTTCTGATCTCTTCTTTGCTTTCCAATTCCGCATAAGCTTCCAGACCATTTTGACGAGGATCAGGCGAACGGCCCATCAGGATATACCTGCAAGGATGTTCCTGTGCAAAATGGAGCATTAGTTTTGAAGTGATGCCCTGCGCACCGCCAAGCACCAGTACAACGCCATCTTTATCCAGTTGAATTGGAGAATCTGCAGCATTTCCTGTAACCAGTTCAGAAGGAATGAGCTCCAGGATCTGTCTGTTGCGGCCATCATAGATAACTTCAGAAGGCGCATCCGGATGTAAGATTTCATTTAAAGTGATGCGGGCGATTTCTTCTGCCTGCATTTTGGAGGTGAGGCTCACCAGCCTGCATTTGGTGTTTTCGTATTCCTTATCCAGACTTTTGAATAAACCAGAGTAACCCTGGAAATGTCTTAAGGTGCTGATGTCAGAACCTTCGTTCCAATGGCCTTTGGTATCGGAGATTAAATACACCCATTTCAGTTCCTCCAGGTCAATCGACTTAATCATGCCCAGATGGTCGATCAGACTGTTCTTTTTAGGTGCAGAAAATAAGTTCAGCAGGATGATGCCCTGGTAGCCTGTTAAAGGATCATTTAAGCCAACAATATCGACTACTGCGCCATGTTGTTCAAATAGACTTTTGATTGCGGGTGCTTGTGTACCCTGATCATCCGTTACCGCAAAGCGAAGACCGCGGAGTCCGGAGGGTTCTGCATTCAGGAGTTCCGAAGGAATCAGCTCAAAACGGAGCCTGGACAAACTTTCCTTTTTACCGGAGCTTTCTTCAGATGCTTCTGTGCCCGACTCCGAAATCCAGTCTGCCAATCCGTTCAGGCTTTTGATGGACGCCAGTTTCTCCATGATGTTTTCATCGGCATCTTCTCCCTGGTTAAAACCGATCTTTACTTTCAGTTCGCCAATGATCTCCATACGCTTAATGGAGTCAATACTTAAATCTGCTTCCAAATCCAGGTCAAGGCCAAGCATATCCTGCGGATAACCTGTTTTTTCACTCACTATCGCCAATAGCACCCCGGTCAGTTCTTTTTTGCTGAAAGCCAATGTAGCGTTTGGCTCAATGGCTTCCGTCTGTTCCTGCGGGCTGGTCTGCGCATGTTCTTTAATCCAGTGGACAAGACCGTTCAGAGTTTTAATGCCTGCCAGCTGCTCCATAAAAAGGTCTGCGTTTTCATCACTTGTACTAAAGCCACCCAGTGCTGTTCTTAAAGCACCGATGATCTCCATACGCTTAATGGAATCTATACTTAAATCTGCTTCCAGATCCATTTCCATGCCCAGCATTTCCTGCGGATAGCCGGTTTTATCACTCACCACCTGCAGCAAGACCAGTTTAACATCCAGGTTTTTTGACGGCGATGCAGGCTGTGCAACGGTTGGTTGCGGAGCAGAACTCGCAGTGGCCGGGCTTTGTCTTTGAGGCGCTTCAATTTTATTGGCCGCCTGCTGGATTTGCGGTGCCTGCTGGAAAAAAGCAGGCTGGCCAGCCGAAGGGTTCTGACCCAGGAAAGAGAGCATCACATCTCTCTGAGACTGGATCATCATCTTCATGGTGTTCAGGTATTCCTGCATCATTTGTTCGGCAGGATTCGATGGTATATATATCGTTTCTTTTTTAAGGGGTGTATCTTTCATCTTCAAAGGTTCTGTGATGGGTAAAGCACCATAGGCGGGCAATTTCCCTGTAGAAGGAACAGCATGCTGACCATCTACAATCCATACGGAGGGTTTTTTCTTGTATTGATCCGGTTGTCCGAGATCCAGTAAGCGGGCATCGCGGCCTTCAAACAGTTTCTCCAGGCGGACCGGACGACCTGTAGCCATATAATCCGCAATGGTGCAAAGCAAGTGTGTGATCTTATTGTGTCCATTGTCTTCCGCATGAAGCAGCAATTCTTCTTTACCCAAACAGTTTTTCGCCAAGGCACTTAAAACCTTGCCCGGACCCACCTCTATAAAGATCCTGGCTCCGTCGGCATACATTTGCTGTACCTGCTCTACGAATTTTACAGGTTTAACCAGATGTTCACACAGTCTTTGCTTTACTTCCTCCCCCTTGACCGGGTACAGGCCTGCTGTGGTATTTGACCAAACCGGGCGTTCCAGGGTATGGAAAGAAATCTTATCCAGAACTTCCTTATAAAGTTCTTTAGACCGGGCAACAATCGGGCTGTGAAAAGCACAGGCCACTTCCAGACGTTTAAAAGAAAGTTTGGCTGTTTTCAAGGTCTCGCTCAGTTTTTCTATCGCAGGCGTTGTTCCTGCCAAAACCAGCTGTCCAGGCGAATTGAAATTAACGGCATATACATCCTGCTGCCCATCTATAAATTTATTGATGTCTTCTTCTTTGCAGCTCACTGCGATCATCGCGCCGGTGTCTTCACCTTCTACAGCCTCCAGGATAGCCCTGGCCCGTTGTTCGCTCAGATGGACCAGCTGGTCTGTGTCAAAAGCACCGGCAAAACATAAGGCCGGAAGTTCTCCGTAACTGTGTCCGGCCACCATATCCGGTTCTATACCCAGGTCTTTCAGGAAATTGGCAATGGCCAGATCAACAATACCCAACAGCGGCTGGGCCATCCTGGTATCTTTGATCCGTTCTTTTTGTGCCTTCAGGGCAGCGTCGTTAAACACCGCATTCGGAAACAATACTTGTTCGTATTCGCCATGGCCTTTTAATAGACTGCGCATGGCTGGAAAAATCACAAAAAGATCTCTGGCCATATTGATCCGCTGACTGCCCTGGCCGGGGAACATAAAGGCCACTTTGCCCTCCTTTTTCCGGGTGATATAGGTATCCTTGCTTTCTACGCCAGATAAAGCCAGGTCAATTTTCATGATCAGGTCTTCATCCCTGTCGGCCACAATGCTCAGTTGCACGGGTTTGCTGCTCGCTGTGGCCAGGCTAAAGGCAATGTCTTTTAAACTGATGTTGTCATTTCCTTCCAGCAAGGTCTTTACTGCCCCCAACTGTGCACTGGCTTCTTCATAGGTATTTCCTCTGAACACAAAAAGCTCCGATGGCCAGGATTGTAACACCGCTGAAGACTTTGCTGCAGGACCACTTTCAATCACTGCATGAAAATTGGTGCCGCCAAAACCAAAGGCGCTGACGCCCGCATAGCGTTTTTCTTCCATCCATAAGCCTGCCTCCGTATGGAATGCAAAAGGACTGGTGGCCGGATTATAATAACTGTTTGGATTTTTGAGGTGGATGGTCGGAGGCTTTACCCCATGATATACAGCCAGAGTGGCTTTGATCAGGCCCGCCAGGCCAGCAGCACATTTGGTGTGTCCGATCTGTGTTTTTACAGAGCCCAGGTGGGTTTGGCCAGCGAGGGCCCCGGATTGGTTCAGCATATCGGTCAAAGCACTGAGTTCTGTCTTATCCCCCACTACTGTGCCTGTTCCATGGGCTTCTACCAGGCCAAGGACAGCAGGAGAAATCCCTGCCTGATCATAGGCCCGGGCCAGAGCTTTCACCTGTCCGGATTTTCTTGGGGCAGTAAGGCCCAGGCTTTTTCCATCACTGGAACCACCAATACCCTGTATCACTGCATATATTTTATCGCCATCCCGGATGGCATCTTCTTCACGTTTCAAGACCAGCATGGCTACCCCTTCGCCAAGGGCAATGCCATCTGCCTCTGCATCAAAAGTGGCACACCTGCCTTTACGGGAGAGTGCATGCGTGCTGGAAAACATCAGGTAGTCGTTAATTCCGTTATGGAGGTCTGCTCCACCCGCCAGCACCATATCTGATTTCTCTAGAAACAGTTCCTGGCAGGCCAGGTCAAGGGCAGCCAGTGAAGAGGCACAGGCGGCATCAACCGTAAAGTTTCTTCCCCCCAGGTTCAAACGGTTGGTGATGCGCCCCGAGATCACATTGGCTAAAATCCCAGGAAAGGAATCTTCCGTTGTTTTAGGCAGGGCAGCATCCAGTTCCTCGGGCATTTCTCCAAAAACCTGTTTGTAAAATCCTCTGAAGCTATAACTGTTGGCCAGGTCATTTCCGCCTTCGGCACCGATGATCACCGAGACATTGTCCGCATTGAAGTTCCCGTCTGTATAGCCGGCATTTTCCATCGCCTGTTTGGCTACCATTAAACTCAGGAGTTGGGTGGGTTCTATCGCAGCCAGCGATTGCGGTGGAATGCCATATTCCAGCGGGTCGAAATCTATTTTAGGAATAAAGCCGCCCCATTTGGAATGAGACATATCGCCGGCAGTAGATTCCGGATTGTAATACAGCTGTTTGTTCCAACGCTCATCGGGCACTTCTGTTACGGCGTCCTGTCCCAGTACAATATTCCTCCAGTATTCTTCTATGTTTTTTGCACCCGGAAAAATACAGGCCATCCCCACAATAGCGACATGGAGGGATTTCTCTTTGGCTTCGGGAGGAGCAGGAAGCAGGGCTTCCTTTATATAGGTATAGTTTCCTTCTGCTACATCTTTGTGCAGGTCAAGGATGGAAATTACCTTATTCCACATCGCAGCTACCTGACCAATCATGTACATACCCAGGTTCAGCTGGCCTTGCTCGTCAATAGCCACCAGTTGGTCGCCCTGACGTTCAATTCCTTTCGCGGCGATACGCAAACGGCCCACATTTAAGGTTTCCAGTTTGGCCCAGATTTCTTTTTTATCTACACCAGCTTTCAGGAGCCGTTGTTTCTCCTGGTTAAAGAACAAGGCAAAATTTGAATTCAAACAACGGGTCTCGTGACCCGGCGCGGTTTCCAGCAATACGGTGTCATCAGATTGACAAGCCTGCTCCTGGAACTGCTCCCGGATAGCCCCGGTCTGTACAGCTTCTTTGGTATATAAGTAAGCAGTACCCATCAGTACGCCTACCTTTACCCCTTTGGCAGCGATAGAAGCAGATAGGACGGCAACAAAAGCAGAGGATAGCGCATCGTGGATGCCCCCAGCAAAGAAAACACTGATTTCTTCGGGTTTATCCTCCAGAAGCAGCCTTTCTATTTGTTTTTCCCAGAGCACCATACTAGACAATGGCCCCACATGGCCACCGCATTCGCGGCCCTCAAATACAAACCTCCGGGCGCCCTCTTTCAGGAACATGTCCAGCAGCGATACCGAAGGCACATGAAGAAAAGTTTTGATGCCTAATTTTTCCAGAGGTTTAGCCTGAGAAGGCCTTCCTCCGGCAATAAGGACCACCGGCGGCATTTCTGCTTTAATGTATTCTAATTGTTCTTCGCGTAATTCGGCCGGTGCAAAACCCAGGATGCCTACACCCCAGGGACGGTTGCCGGAACGTTGTTTGGTTTCCCGGATCAGTTCTCTGGCCTGCTGGCCCTTGAGCAAAGACAAGGCAATAAAAGGTAAAGCACCCGCTTCTCCTACGGCCTGGGCAAAAGGAGCCACATCACTTACCCGGGTCATTGGACCTTGTGCGATGGGGTAGGTGATCTGAAGATCCTGTGCCAGTGCATTATCAGGACGGATCACATTTAAGGATTTGGCCTGGTTCAGGTGACCGTAGATGGCTTCCTTAAATCCAAAGACCATTTTATCCAGCTTTCTATAGCGTGCGACCAGGTCTGTAGCCAGTGCAATGTCTTGTCCCATTGAGAGGTAACTCTTCTCCAGGTCAAAATCATTAAAATAAGTGAGGAGTGTTTCTTCAGACACCTCCTCTGGCAGTGCAGGAGAGTTTGGACGTGCCAGTACCCTGTAACGACCGATCAGCTTGGTTTCGTTACCATTGAGTTTTTCACAGACCTGTTTGATGGCAGCCGGAGCAGTACATTCCGGAAACAAGGCCAGCTGACTGTCCAGCACGACACCTGCAGCCCCGCAAGCCACTAACGCAGCGGCGGTATGACTACCCACGCCTCCCTGAACATAGACCGGGATATCCTTAATTTCCTGGATGACCCGCTGGAACAAAATATAAGAAGATTCATAGCCCACCAGGCCTGCACCTTCGTTACCTTTTACGATGATTCCATCCGCCTTTTCTGCCTGGGCATTCCGGGCTTCTGCCAGATTGTGTATCTGATAAAACAATTTAGTGCCTTGTTGCCTGGAGATATTCAGGCCATAAGGTGCAATAACCAGCTGTGTTTTAGGGAGTAAATTTAAACCTTTAAGGTCAGCACTGCCGAAACAGATACCAAAACCGGCAGAAGATGTTGCAGCCAGCTGTTCCAGGGCCTCCTGGGCCAGTTCCAGGTTTCTACCTAAATGAAGAACGGGAAAAGCACCTGCTTTTTCAAGAGCAAGTACGAGTGATAGATCCGGTTTTTCAAAGGGCGTTATTCCGATTATCAATGGGGTTTTCATGAGTAGGGAGGATTTTGTAGGTTTTTAAGGTGTTTTTATAGGGATTTTAGAGCAATAGTTCAAGGTGTTGTGTTTTTTTCTGGCGAAAAACAGCAGGATTTTTAATAAAAACACCTTAACGTTAGAAAAAAAACAGGGCGTGTTAAATAATTGTTACCAAATTTTTAGAAAAACAGTTAATCGTGTTTGTCCTGTGCTTTTATAATAACAAAACTAGGAATCAAAAAAGGGATAACCTTTTTTTCTGGCATAATGAACAAAAAGAATAAAGCAGGTTTTAGTCACCATGGCGGGACAGGTCTTTAAATGGAGCAAATCAAGGTAGGGCTGAAATATCTTAAAAAATCACTATTTTGCACCCAATGCAATTCAAAGAGATTACCGGACAAGAAGCTATAAAAGAACAGTTGTTGCAAACTGTTGCAGAGAATAGGGTGAGCCATGCACAGCTCTTTCTTTCCTGTGATGGCAGTGGGGCATTGCCATTGGCTATTGCCTATGCACAATACATCAATTGCCTGGATAAAACCCCGGCAGACAGTTGTGGCGTATGCTCTTCCTGCAGAAAATATGAGCGTTATATCCATCCCGATCTTCACTTTTCCTATCCTTTCTTTGCGTCAAAAGACGTTAGAATAGCGGTTGATGTGCTGGATGAATGGAGAAGTATGCTGCTCGAAGATCCCTATTTTGACCTCGACATCTGGCGCTCCAAACTAAATGCAGAGAACAAACAGGCCAATATCAATATTGCCGAATGTCATGACATCATCAAAAAATTAAGTTATAAAGCTTTTGAAGGGGAAACAAAAGTGCTGATCATGTGGCTTCCCGAATTTCTGGATAAAGAAGGAAATTCCCTGCTTAAAATTATTGAGGAACCACCTAAAAACACCTTGTTTATCCTGGTGGCAAATAACCAGGAACAAATTTTGTCTACCCTGCTGTCCAGGACTCAAATCGTAAAAATCCCTAAATTACCGGATGGGACTATAGAAAATTACCTGGTGGAAAAACATGGATTGAGCCAGCAGCTAGCTACTGAATATAGTTTTCTGGCCGACGGGAATTTAATAGAGGCCAAATTGCTGGTGGAGCATACCCAGAACGATCACGCCGATAAATTTGCGGAGTGGCTGCGGATGGGCTATGGAAACCGGGTGCTGGACCTGATCGGTTTTACAGAGCAGGCCGCTGGCTGGGGAAGGGAAAACCAAAAGAACTTCCTGAAATATGGGATCAGCTTTCTCAGAGAATGCAGTTTGCTGCTGAGCGGAGCAGAAGATCTGGTGAAACTTCCGGCAAGGACCATGGACACTGCAAAAAAATTATCTGCACATGTACTGACTTTAAATATGGCTGAGGCCATCATTTCTGAATTGGAACTGGCGCATTATCATATAGAAAGGAATGCAAATCCTAAAATTCTGTTTTTAGATGTATCTTTACAGCTAGTCAAAATAATTAAGTTTAAAACGCTCCCGAAAGGGACTCAATATATATATAGTTAATATGGGATGTGGAAGTTGTTCGACGGGTGGCGGTTGTGCCCCTGCAGGCTGCAAAAGTAATGGCTCATGCCTTACCGGTGGATGCGGCAAAATGGAAGTATACGATTGGCTGTCTAATTTGGATATGCCATCAAATTATGCTCCTTTCCCGGTTATCGAAGTTAAATTTAAAGGCGCAAGGAAAGAATTTTTCCTGAACAGCGACAATATATACCTGGAGATTGGCGAACTGATCGCCGTTGAAGGGCCAACCGGAGGCTACGATATCGGTCATGTTTCTTTAACCGGTGAACTGGTGAGGACGCAAATGAAACGTCGTAAAACCAATATGGACCAGGTGACCCGAAAAGTTTACCGTAAGGCAACGGAAGCCGATGTGGAGAAATGGAAGGTGGCCAAGGATATGGAATGGGAAACGATGCATAAGGCCCGTAAACTGGCTTTAGACCTTCGTTTATCGATGAAAATCAGTGATGTGGATTACCAGGGGGATAAGACCAAAGCGACTTTCTTCTATACGGCAGAGGGTCGTGTGGATTTCAGGGAGCTGATTAAAAAAATGGCGGAAACCTTCAGGATCAGGATCGAAATGCGCCAGATCGGGATGCGTCAGGAAGCCGGAAGACTTGGTGGAATCGGCTCCTGCGGACGCGAACTGTGCTGCTCTACCTGGCTTACGAATTTTAAAACGGTATCTACAGCTGCGGCCAGGTACCAGAACCTGTCTCTCAACACCTTAAAACTTGCCGGCCAGTGTGGTAAGCTGAAATGCTGCCTGAACTATGAACTGGATACTTACCTGGATGCCCTGAAAGACATTCCGGATAGAATTGACAGTTTGCATACTGAAGTTGGTGTGGCACGTCACCAGAAAACAGACATCTTTAAAAAAGTGATGTGGTTCAGTTATGCCAATCAGGAAGACTGGATCCCTTTGAAAGTAGATCGTGTAAAAGAGATCATGGCCATGAATAAAAAAGGTCAGAAACCAGTCAATTTAAAAGAAGAGGCTGTTTTCCTGGCTACAGCAGCCGTGGTTGAAAAGGTACATGATTATGAAAACGTGGTTGGACAGGATAGCCTGACCCGTTTGGACGAGAAGAGAAAACAAGGCAACCGCCAAAAGAACGGTGGCCAGAGAAACAATAACAACAACAGACCGGAGAAAGCCGGACGTCCTGCACAACAGCAACAGGCAAAAAATAAGCCTGAACTAGGTAAAAAACCAGAGCAGGGCAAGAAACCTGAACAGGGTAAAAAGCCAGATCAGGTTAAAAAGCAAGAGAACAGAAGACCGGAACAGCCTAAAAAAGCACCGGGAGAGGGTCAAAAACCAGTTAAAGGGCCTGTAGATCCAGCAGTAGCAGGGCAAACTCCGGCTGCAACAGGTCAGCCTTCAGCGAGCAGGAACAGGAATAGAAATAACCGCAGACGTAACAAGCCCTCATCGGATAAACCCAAAAATGAAGCAGAATAAATCCCTGGTTTTTTCTTTATGGAGTATCGCTTTACTGGCGGTCGTTTTATGGAGCGGTTGCACCACCAATAATGTCACTGACCTGAATGTGTCTATGGACCAGCACAGGTGGAGTTATATCAATAAGGTGAGTGCAACCGTTGACATTAAAGATCCGGCGAAAGCCTATAATATCTTTTTCAGATTGCGACATACTGCAGATTACAGGTATTCGAATATTTACATCTTATTTCACCTTAAACCAGCCGGGGGTAAAAAAGTAACCCGTAGGTATGGCTTTAAACTGGCCCAAGCTGATGGGCAATGGCTCGGTTCGGGCTCGGGTAATTTATTTACTTATACCTTTCCTTTGCTGACTCAGTATCATTTTCCCGCTGCGGGGAAATATGAACTGGTGATGGAGCAGAACATGAGGGACAATCCTTTACAGGAAATCAGCGATGCTGGGCTCACCGTAAGCACTGTAGAACCTTAAACCGATTAAATTTCTTGTTTGTTAGCATCGCCTGGCCTTATACAAGGCTTCAAGTATCTATACTTTTTAAAAGAACTAAACAGGCTTTTAACACGCTTTATACTCGCTTTAAACACGCTTGTTAAACGTGTTGATTTCTTATTTAAAACTTTTTAAGTTCTATTTTGTTTCTATTTATTAGTGAGCGCCTTTTCTATAAACGGTGTATCGCTCTTAACCAAATAGAATCTTATGGCAATTATTAAAAATGGAATCCTGGGTGGATTCAGCGGGAAAGCAGGTACAGTGGTTGGCTACACGATGAATGGCAAAAATTGTATGCGTGGTTTGCCAGAGCGTGTGGCTAAATACACAGAAGGTGAAATCAAAAACACTAATAAATTTAAACTGGTACAGGATACGCTTTCCATGATCCTTCCTTTTATTAAAAATGGCTTCAAAAACTATTATACCCCTACAGGAGGAATGAGAGGAGCCCTATCTTACAACAGAAAGTTTGCAGTGGCGGGTGAAGGACCTGATTTTTATATTGAACCGGAAAAATTTATGGTTACGGGAGGAGATTTACCCGGAGTTGAAGATGCGCAGTTTATATTGGAAAGCCCCAAATTGCTTCGGGTACATTGGGATGCTGCAACACCAGCAGGAGCGAATGCTTATGACCAGGCCATGTTGCTGGCAATTGATTTCAAAGGGCAGCAGGCTGTGTATGTGAATATAGGGGCATTTAGAAGCGCAGGAACAGAGGTTGTTACGTTGAGGGACAAGCTGGTGGGCCAATCTGTACATGTCTATCTGGGCTTTGTGGCAAAAGATCGGTCAAGGCAGTCCAGTAGTCAGTATTTGGGGGTGCTGGATCAGTGGTAGGGTATAATCAATATGGTCTGTTCAAGTACTTCCTTTAATATATAACCGTTTGTTATTTCTCTTTTATTTCTGTTGTTTAATTTATGTGTAAATAGTAATATTTTAAATTACAACACATACATTGGTATCCTTAACCAATTAAAAACAGTATGGGAGATTATTTAGCAACAAGAATTTTTCTGGAATTCTCTGCTGATATTGTGTCTGTTGACGCAATACAAACAGTTGCAGGCACGTCAAAAGATAAGTTTGCGTCTACAATTATTGGAAAGCCTGATCTTTTCAATTGTGAAGAGACTAATGGCAGGTATATATGGAAGTTAAAGCCGGAAATTCTGGAACAGCATTTATATCCTTTTTTAAAGGAATATTATAGGGATGCTTGTAAGGCTAACCCGAATTATTTAGAGGAGTATTGTGGGTCTATTTTATCTTTTCTGGAGAACTGGCCGGCTATTCCGGAATTGTTTCAGTTTCTGAGTGATAGCTTTAATCGTGTTTTTGGTCATGATCGGGTGGAGCATATGACGTCTGTGGATGATAAAATGATTCCTGTACGTGCATCTGCTATACGGTTAACGATGGGGGAAAGGGTTTTTTATGAGGAGGTTCATTCTTATCTCAAATTCTTTGAACAAACCCTCAGAGTGCATTATGATGATAATCCATTAAGTAGTTGTTTGGTTATTGATGTAAATTAGTAAATCAAGCTGCTGTTGATTTTGATGCTTGAAATTATTTTGTTTATAATAAGTAGAGAGGGATGGTAAAAATTACAACAGCGGCATTAATTGTTCCAGTGCCATTCCTCTTGATCCTTTTAGTAAAACCAGGCTGTTTTTTACCGGATTTGCTTGTAAAAATTCACGGGCTTCCTGGGGGGTCGTAAAGAAATGTCCTTTATATTTGTCTTTATAAGCATAGAAATCTTTCCCTATAAAGACTAAGGTGTTTAATCCCGCTTGTTCTGCTTTTGCGGCAATCAGGTCGTGTTGTTCAAGTGATTCCGGGCCCAGTTCAAACATATCACCTATTATGGCCACCTTGTTTTCTGCAGACAGACCTTTTATATTGGTCAGGGCAGCAGACATACTGCTGGGATTGGCGTTGTAAAAATCGCAGATAACGGTGTTGGATTCTGTTTTGGTGAGTTGTGAGCGGTTGTTGCTTGGGAAATAATTGGCCAGGCCATTATTGATTGCTGTTGCATCAAGTTCAAAAAACTGTCCTATGCAAATGGCTGCTAGTATATTTTCGAAATTGTAGGCGCCAGTGAGGTTTGCTTTTACATTTTGCTGTTGTGCAGGGGCATTTTGTCCCACCCAGCTGATCTCAATGAAAGGATCTGCTTTAATTAGAGTACCAGAAACCGAGTTGTTGGTTTCTGTGCCGGCTGTGGTGCCGTAGTAAACTATTTTATTCAGGCCTGCTTTTGTACTCATCTCCATTAAATATGAATTGTTGTGGTTGATGAAGGCATAGCCATCGTGTTGTTTCAGATAGGCGTACAGCTCTGCCTTTCCTTTTTTAACACCTTCGAAACCACCAAATCCATCCAGATGCGCCATGCCTACATTGGTGATCATGCCATGGGTAGGTTGGGACAGTGTGCATAAGAACTCAATTTCTTTCTGGTGGTTGGCACCCATTTCTATAACGGCAATTTCTATTTCGTCATGGATAGAGAGCAGAGATAGCGGAACACCTATATGGTTATTTAAATTGCCTTTGGTGGCAAAGGTTTTGTATTTCTGGCTGAGTACGGCGTTGATCAATTCTTTGGTTGTGGTTTTTCCATTGCTTCCGGTTAAGCCAATCACAGGAATATTCAATTGCTGGCGGTGGTGTTTGGCCAGTTCCTGCAAGGTGGTCAGAACATCCTCTACTAAAATACATTGCTCATTGATCTGGTAGTTCGGATTGTCTATGATGGCATAGGCGGCACCTTGTTCGAGGGCTTGTGCAGCAAAGGTATTGGCGTCAAAGTGTTCTCCCTTTAAGGCAAAAAACAGGCAGCCCCTGGTGATGTTCCGGGTATCGGTAGAAATGGTTCTGTGTGTTAAATAGTGCTGATAAAGAGATTCGATGTTTGACATGCGGGTTAAAAAGAATTGAATGTATAGGTAAAATTACACTATGGATCACAAACAAAAAATTATCTTTAGTATTTTGGAGTATATTTATTGTTATGAAGCATCTTTTTCTCTCTCTTTTACTGGCTGGCACAATGGTTTCAGTTCAGGCGCAAACCAAATCGCCAGATGATTATTTAGGCTATAAACTGGGCAGTCATTTTACACCGCATCAAAAGGTGGTGGATTATTTTAAGTATGTGGCTTCTGTGCATAAGAATATAAAGCTGATCTCTTATGGCAAGTCAAATGAGGGAAAAGAACTGCTTGTGGCCGTGGTTTCTTCCGAAAATAATATAGGCAGACTGGAGGAAATCCGGAAAAATAACCTGCTGATGAGTAAGGCCGGGAAAAGGAATTTTGAACTGGCAAAACAGCCGGTGGTGCTTTGGCTGAGTTATAATGTGCACGGCAACGAAGCCAGTTCTACGGAAACTTCTATGAAGACCTTATATACTTTGGCCGAAGGTACTGCTGCAAATGTAAAGCAATGGCTGAGCAATACGGTAGTTATTATAGATCCTTGTTTGAACCCGGACGGACGGGACAGGTATGTGAATTTTTTTAACTCGGTGGTAGGAAGTATTCCTAATGCTAATCCGGAAGCAAGGGAGCATATAGAGCCTTGGCCAAGAGGGCGTTCAAACCATTATTATTTTGACTTGAACCGGGATTGGGCCTGGCAGACGCAAGTAGAAACGCAGCAGCGTTTGGCTTTGTATCAAGACTGGATGCCGGAAGTGCATGTAGATTTTCATGAACAGAGTTATAATGAGCCTTATTATTTTGCACCGGCAGCAGAACCAGTTCATCAGGATATCAATTCCTGGCAAAGGGAGTTCCAGGTCATTGCAGGAAAAAATAACGCGAAATATTTTGACCAGAACGGCTGGCAGTATTTTACCAAAGAACGTTTTGATTTGTTGTACCCTTCTTATGGGGATACCTATCCTTTATATAATGGTGCGATTGGAATGACCTATGAACAGGGGGGCATTAATGCTGGTTTGGCTGTGGTGACTGTAGATAAGGATACCTTAACCCTAAAAGATAGGATTGCGCACCATTTTACCACGAGTATGGCGACTTTGGAGTCGGTTTCTACACATAAAGAAAGATTGCTGACGGAATTTGCTGCTTATTTTGAGCGTTCGGTTGCTTCGCCTCCGGGAAATTATCAGACTTATGTGGTGAAAGCGGATAACTTGCCGAGATTGAAAAAACTGGCCAGATTGCTGGCTAAAAATCAAATTGAATTTTCTTTTGGGGGAACGCAGCAGTTGAGTGGGTTTAATTTTGAAACCCGTAAATCCGGGAATTTCAAGCTGGAGCGAAATGATCTGGTGTTGAATTTGCATCAGCCGAAGGCGGTACTGGCGAGTGTATTGTTTGAACCTTCTACAGTGGTGACGGATTCTAATACCTATGATATTACGGCTTGGGCATTGCCTTATGCTTATGGTTTAACTGCATATGCACTGAAAGAACCGATAAAAGGGAGTTATGCAGATCTGGCTGAAGCAACGGTTGCCAGAAAAGTAGTGAAGGATCCTTATGCCTGGGCTTTTTCCTGGAATTCTATGGAAGATGCGCAGGTGTTGATGGCTTTACAGCGGTCTGGGATTAAGGTGCGGGTGGCTGAGGAGGCTTTTATTTCAGAGGGCCAGAGCTATAAGCCGGGAACTTTATTGGTATATAGGAGGGAAAATGAGAAAATTTCCCCTCAGGTAGGTGCTAAAGTTGAGGCGATTGCGGATCAGTTTGGGGTTCCGTTAAGGTACGTGATGAGTGGTTTTGTAGATAAGGGAAGGGATTTTGGGTCTTCGGCTTATACGCTGTTGACAGTCCCTAAGGTGGGAATTGTTTCGGGACCGGAAACTGCATCGCTTGCTGTTGGTGAGGTTTGGGCCTTTTTTGATCAGGAGTTAAAATATCCTGTGTCGATGATTGGTGTGCAAAATCTTGGTGATCTGGATCTGAACAAGATCAACGTATTGGTGCTTCCGGATGGTAATTATCCGAAAGATCTGAATGAAAAACTGGGCGATTGGGTAGATAATGGAGGTAAATTGATTTTGATGGAAGGAGCAATTGCTGCTTTTGCGGATAAAAAACCTTTTGAGATCAAAAAGAAGGAAGAGGTAGTTAAAACGGACAAGAAAAAACAGCACAGTTATAAGGATAGGGAAAAGGATGATTTTGAGGATGCGATTCCTGGTGCTATATATAAGGTTGACCTGGATAAGTCACATCCGATGAGTTGGGGATTGGATCATTACTATACATTAATGACTGAGGATAAAATTTATGAGCAGTTAACAGAAGGCTGGAATGTGGGGATGTTGAAGCCTGGGGGATATGTGGCCGGGCTGGCGGGAAAGAATGTGCAGCGGAAATTGGAGAACGGTCTTCTGTTGGGTGTGCAGCCAATTGGCCGGGGTAGTGTGGTATATTTAGGAAGCGATGTTTTGTTTAGATTGTTTTGGGAAAGTGGGAAACAGTTGTTTGCAAACGCTGTTTTTTTAATGAATTAGAAATTAAGTTGTTGTAATATTTTTTTATTCAAAATATTATTCCGTAAATTTAGGTAGAGCAATATTGATATGCAAGCATAATTTTAGAGCTCTAAAATTGTTATTCACCTAAATTTATTTACTTATGAAAAAACTTATACTGAGTTTGTTCGTATTTCTGTTTATAGCAGTAGCTGCTATGGGCCAGAATAGAACTATCACCGGCAGTGTAAAAGGGGATGATGGCCTCCCTTTACCCGGCGTCACAGTTAAAATTAAAGGCGCCCCGGGGGGCACATTAACAAGTTCTGATGGGAAATACCAGGTTCAGGTTCCGTCTGGGGCAACAGCTCTTGAATTTTCTTACCTGGGTTATATTACACAAACGTTGCCGATCGGCTCACAGTCAGTGATCAATGCAACTCTGGCTTCTGATTCTAAAAGTTTGTCTGAGGTTGTTGTGACGGCACTGGGTATTAAAAGAGAGGTAAAGGCATTGGGGTATGCAGCACAAAGTGTTAAGGGGGATGACTTGACAAAGGCAGATCAGGGTGACGTATTAAAATCTCTTTCGGGTAAAATCGCTGGGGTACAGGTTACTTCATCGTCAGGTACACCTGGATCCTCAACTTACATTCAGTTAAGGGGATCTAATTCATTAACAGGAAGTAACCAACCCTTGTTTGTAATTGATGGTAGCCCTATTGATAATTCGCAGAATTATTCCGGAGATCCGTCTGATGCCAAGAATAATTTGCTGCAAGGGGCTTCTAATTCAAATCGGGGCGCAGACATTGATCCCAATGATATTGAAAGTATTACCGTGTTGAAAGGTCCTGCTGCTGCTGCGATCTATGGTATTGAAGCTGCAAATGGTGCTATTTTAATTACCACGAAAAGAGGTCAGGCTGGTAAAATACAGGTTGATTTTAATACGGGGGTTTCTTTTGACAAAGTAAATCGCCTACCTAAACTTCAAAATCAATGGGTTAAAGGGGGAACGCTTGGTAATGGTACCTATGAGCCAATTTCACCTTTTACGTCTACCAATCGTTATTCTTGGGGAGCGAATGTAAATGATGTGGCCTGGACAGGAATTCCAAATCAATATGATGTTCATGGAGATGTGGTTTTAAAGACAGATCCAAAAGCTAAAGTGCCTTTTGTACCTTATGATAACATCAATAGTTTTTTCAGAACCGGATCTACATTTAATAACTCGGTTGCTATCTCAGGGGGTACTGACGTTGCAACTTACCGCACGGCGATCAGTAATTCCTATTCAAATTCTATTGTTCCTCTGCAAAATTTTCAAAGAACATCTGTGACCTTTGCAGGTGATTTGAAATTGTCTGAAAAGCTCAAAATTTCTACAAACTTTAATTATATTACCAGTAACGGCAATATGCCCCAACAGGGAAGTAATACTTCAGGTATTATGCTTGGGCTGACCAGAACTCCTATTTCTTTCGATAACTCTAATGGTGCTACAGATCCAAGCGATCCCAAAGCCTATGTATTAAGTGATGGTTTACAAAGATCCTATAGGAATGGAACTTATGATAATCCATTCTGGACAATAAATAAAAATCCATATACCACATTGCTAAATAGACTCTTGGGAAATGTACAATTGGACTATAACATTGGTAACGGATTTAGTGCCATTTACCGGGGAGGATTAGATACCTATAACGATAACCGTCATCAGTATTATGAGATACAATCGGGAGCTTATTCGGGTGGAAGAATTTTTGATGATCGGTATACTTATAGAAGTATAAACAATGATCTGATTTTTAGTTATACCAAAAAGGTCTCCGATAAACTACAAATTGATGCAAAAATAGGGGGTAACATTTATAACCGGAAATTAGATGAACTGTATACTCAGGGCGATGGTTTAATTGCCCCAGGATTTAATAACATTTATAATGCAAAGGCACTGAAGTCTGCAAATTTTATAATACCGTATCGGAAAACGGGTATATACTATGATATAAACTTAGCTTATGATAACATGTTGTTTTTTGAGACAACAGGAAGAAATGACTGGACATCAACCTTACCTAAAGGTAAAAATGGGTTTTTTTACCCTTCTGCAAATCTAAGTTTTGTGTTTAGTGAGTTGGATGGGATGAAGGATGGAGCACTTAGCTTTGGTAAAATCAGGGCGTCCATTGCCCAGGTTGGTAAGGATCCAGGGCCATTTTTATTGAATTCTTATTACGTTCCTACGACGTTTCCCGATGGATATACCAGTGGGATTTCATTTCCTGCAAATGGCTATGGATCATTTGGACTAAATAACGTGTTAGGAAATCCGAATTTAAAACCAGAAAAGACCGTTGCTTACGAACTGGGAACACAATTACAGTTTTTTAACAACAGGTTAGGATTAGATGTTACCGCATATTACAGTAAAGGCACGGATCTGATCGTACAGACTCCTATTTCTGGGGCCACAGGTTATCAGTTTCTTACGCTCAACTCAGGTTCAGTGAGAAACAAAGGATTGGAGGTTCAGGTTAACGGAACACCGATCAAAAATACAGACTTTGAATGGACATCAACCCTAAATTTTGCCTTATCAAGAAGTAAAGTTTTAGAGTTAGCGCCAGGGGTTAATCAAATTACATTGAATGGATTTACGGGTACAGTAATCGCTCAATTACCCGGGATGCCTGCGGGATCCATCTATGGATATGGTTATACCAGGGACAACAGTGGAAATATTGTCATTGATGATAGGTCGGGTGACAGTGGTAATCCGGGTTATCCGATCTCTAATACAAATGTTCAGAAAATGATCGGTAATCCAAACCCTAAATTTACAATGGGATTGAGCAACACTTTTACGTATAAAGGACTTTCTTTATATACGCTTGTGGACTGGAAGTTTAAAGGGGATATTTGGAATGGTACCAGAGGTTCCCTGGCAGCAATAGGAACATCGGATTTAACAAATAACAGGAATACCAGTACCGTTTTTCCTGGCGTTTTAGGGCATTTAAATGCTAACGGTGATTTGGTTCATTACAATTCAAGTGGTGCTGAAGTTGCGGGGCCGGGGGCCGTGAACTCGAAAAATGTTATCCTGAGTGAAGCCTGGTATAAGGGTGATGGTGGAGGATTCGGTAACTTAAATGAAACCTTTGTAGAAGACGGATCCTATATTAAATTGAGAGAAGTTTCATTGTCTTATAACCTTAGCAGGTTGTTTTCAAAAGATAAGGGGCATTTTGTTAAGAATTTGACGGCTGGTGTTTTTGCCCGAAATATCATCATTTGGACTCCATATCATGGTATAGATCCGGAAACGAGTTTAACCGGAGCTACAAGTGCTCAGGGAATAGATTATTTTAACAATCCTGGAACTTCCAGTTATGGTCTGAATCTTAAGTTTAAGTTTTAATCCATCCTAAAACAACTCAACATGAAATTTTTAGATATAAATAGATTAACAAAAGGGAGTATTATTATGCTTATTGGAATAATGAGCTTAATTACTTCTTGTAAAAAGGGATACTTTTACAATGGGATTAATAATGATCCATCGCAGTTGCAAAATCCGGTTCCTTCGAGCCTTTTGCCTGGTATCATAACATCTACTGGCTACGAATGGGGGGGGGATGCTTCAAGGTTTCCAGCTATTTTTATGCAACAGGTCACAGGAGGTGCAAATCAATCGTTTTTAGCAAATACCTATGCTGTTTCTTCCGATGATGTGGACAATATGTGGACCACCGGTCTATATGGTGGCGGAATTATGAATAATACCTACCAAATGATTAATATTGCCAATACGTTACAACAAAGTCATTATGGGGCTGTTGCTAAAATTTTGATGGCAAATAACATTGGATTGACTACCGATTTTTGGGGAGATGTACCTTATAGCGATGCTTTTAAAGGGCTTGGCAGTCTGCAGCCTAAATATGATTCTCAACAGCAGATCTACACAACAATTGATCAGTTACTCACAGATGCCATTACCAGTTTGGGTGCTTCAGATGCAAGTCCGTTCCAGCCTGGTGACGAGGATTTGCTGTTTAAAGGAGACCTAACTAAGTGGTTAAGATTTGCCCATTCTTTAAAAGCCAAATTTTATCTTCATTTGTCTAAAAGAGATAAATCCTATTATGATAAGGCATTGGTTGAAGTTGCTAAAGGATTTGCCCCTGGAGAAGGTGCTTTTGTCCCTGTCTCTTATACACATCT
>NZ_JAELTV010000039.1 GCF_016429005.1 Pedobacter sp. ASV19 | reverse complement strand
TTTTATAGTCTCAGGGAACTCTTCTGGCATCATATCAATGAGATTGTATATTAAAATCTTATAAAATAACGAGCTGGAGAAGTAGTGTTTATCCAGCTCGTTGAATGTTGTGCAACAGCCACGATCTGTGCGCTTCTTCAGCGCACCTGATATCGTTAGCCCCGAATGAATAGGGGAAAATTTTCAAAAATTCACCTCCCTAAAAACCCATTAAACGCATCACCTTTTTAAACTCCTCCTGCGGTTCCGCCTTCAGAGCAATCTGCTCCCCGGTAACCGGATGCAAAAAACACAGTTCTGAAGCATGCAGCAACATCGTTGTCATATCCCATTGCTCCTTAAAAAAACGGTTCTGCTTATTACAGCCATGCTTCCTGTCCCCAATAATCGGATAAAAGATATGCGCAAAATGCTTCCTCAACTGATGCATCCTTCCCGTTGTTGGCGCAGCCTCTACCAAAGAATATCTTGAAGTTGCATGCTGACCAAAAGGCACCGGTAATTCCGCCCGCTTTAACGTCACAAAAGAAGTAAAAGCCTCCTGAACCATTCCATTTTCTTTCACCAACGGATAATCAATATCCATCTGATCCGGTGCATATCCCCTCAAAACCGCCAGATACTTTTTCAAAACACCACCTTCCTGAAACTGCTTATGCATCGCAATCTCCACCTCTTTATCAAACGCAAACAACAGCAAACCACCAGTTTTTCTATCCAGGCGATGTACAGGACTCACAAAACGCCCCACCTGATCCCTTAGCATTTGCAAAGCAAACTCCTTCGCATCGCTGGCAATAGAAGACCGGTGCACCAATAAACCATGTGGCTTGTTAATGGCTATTAAATGATCGTCCTGGTAAACAATTTCTAACATACTAATTTTTGGCGAAGATAACATTTGCACAACAATCATTTGCCTATCTTTACATCAAATAAGATTTAAGCCGTACACCTTGATCATTACCATACAAACTACCCCCGTTAAAGAAAACGATGAAAACCGGTCAGTATTTAAAATCCTGAACCAGAAACTGCTTGAAAAAGCAGCCGAACTTCAGCATTTCAGCCTGCGGCACCTGGAATATGTGGACCCTATTTTTGAAGACGTGGTGATCTACCTGGTCTACAATGCAAAAACACAAATGCGCTGGTATATTGCCAACGATGTGAGCAGTGAAATCAATACCCTGATCCTAAAAGAAATGACTAAACTTGACCTTCAAGTTCTGGACAGCTGAAATGATCCTCTCCCTTCAGGTCAATTGTAAAACGGTCATAAAGTCTGGCAGGCTGTGCAGGATCGTTTTCATTGTGTGCTAAAGTATAATATTCACAAGTCAAGGTGAAATGCTCCTCTTCCTTCTCTAGGGCTACTTTAATAAAACCATGATGGCCTTCACAATAGGCCTTCAATTCTACACCTTCCAAAAGTTCATCCTCCTGTGTGAACTGCGGATCCGATACCTCGGCCAGGACATGCAATTCGTCAAATCCGCCCGAACCCGCTACGATGAAAGGAACACTCCTTTCCTTATAATGCTTTAGAAAACGCTGGTAATTGTGCACGTGCCCACTGAAAACCACATCAGGATATACACCTGCTTCTTCAAAAGCAGATTCCAGGAACCGGATCATCGCTGCGCTTGAACCATGGTTCGTATCTGCCGAATAAGGTGCATGATGCAAACAAACAATCAGGGCTTTACCAGACATAGCCCCAGCCCTTTTTAATTCCTTAATGAACCAGTGTCTCTGTTCAGAAGTGATGCAGCCAAATTTAGGCACATTGCTATACAGGCCTATAATCGTAGCCAGTTCTGTATTCAGGGTCCAGTATACATTGGGTTGTACCTGACTCTTCCTGGCCGCCCCTCCCGAAAAATAAACCGTTTTCGGGCTGGTATTGCAGAAAACCTCATAAAAAGCATCCAGGCTCTGGTAGGGTTCAGGATTGTCCGGGTTGACATCTGCATCGTGATTGCCCGCAATGGCGTAAATAGGCCCTGGGTAATGGCTGTAAGGTTTAAAGAACTGTGTATCATATTGTTCCCGCTCTCCAAAATGGTAAACCACATCACCCAAATGATATAAAAACTCTGGGGGGTGCTCTTCTAATTTGTACTGAAGTCCCATTTGCTCCGCAATCTGCCGTTGAAAGTCTGGAGATTTTAATCCACCGGTATCCCCTACCATATTAAAAACCAATCGCTGATCTGCATGAGCAGACCGGGGAAGATTCAGATGATAAGGATACACTCCGGAAGGTAAAGGCGGATATTGAAATTTATAGGAATCATCAGGCTGGCCCTTTTTAAAAACCGGCCCGGTTACCTTAGGGTTTCTCGCTGAATACATAGGCTTTATGCTTAAACAAAGCTAAAGGACCCATATTAAGCTAACATTAACAAATGAATACATCAAAATTTACAAAGAGTTTACTTCCCTTAAAGAATCAGACTCTTTAAAATTGTATTGGCAGAACCTCCCCATTGTTTAAAGGCTGAACTTAAATAAGCTTTGAATGCCGGGCCGTCCATCGCTTTGCCCTTTACCGGGGGAACAACAACCTGTGGATTTACCGGAGTATCTGTAACCTTTGTAGCAAACCAGGTAATATTTTCATGAGGTAAGGCCACCCCAAGGATCATCCCAGGAAGACCGGAAAAAGACTCCGGTCCACCCGATACAGGAATTTTATCTGTGTAGAAAGCCACAACATAAATAGAGTCGAGCATTAGTCCATTCGCTCTTCGGCAACTATAACCAGCAATGTCACGGGTTTCTTCGGTAATCTTCCAGACCATTCTGCGCAAACTGTCTTTCACCAAAAAAACTTCGTCCAGCACGTTTCTCTGGCTGATAGACAAAGCAGACGAAAAATCGGAATAAATAATGTTATTCTGTTTTCCCATAACGCCCATCCCAAACATATCCGATGGGTCTTCCTTTTTTACTTCAGGTACAAAAAGTGTTTTCTGATCTCTAAAACTCAGACTGCTTTTAAAGACATTAAACTGAGGCGTTCTTTTCTTCATTCCATCCATAGCTTCTTCCATAAAGCTGCCCTCGCGCCCCCCGCCCATCATACGTTTCATCACCGCATGCGTATTTACCTTTTTTTCAAATTCAATTACACCCTGGTCCGGGAAACGCACATTTTGCGCAAATAAGGAAATACAGTTCAACATCAGGCAGCAGCCCAGCAATATCTTCATCAGTTTTATTTTCTTCATGATTTAAGCTCCTCCCATTTTATTAAAATCCCAGCTCAGGCTACAGATCACATATCTCCTGATCATCGTATAATTGGTCTGCACAATCGAATTCAGACTGGCACTCCGGTTAAAACCATTATTTTGGTTCAGAATATCTTTTGCAGAAATAGTCAGGTACAAACTCTGGTCTTTCAGGAACTTCCGGCTAATGGATGCATTCCAGATGAAACGTGAAAAATCCTCATCAAAAGATTTCGTTTTCGCCCTGAACTCATACTCCCCGTCGGAACTGAGTTCTATCTTACCTGGAAGGTAAAGAGTCATCGAGGGCCTGGAACTAAATCCCCAGCCATTATCATTAAATTGCTTCTGGAGCGAAGACTGGCTGATGTTGTAATTTGGCGAAAAATCCAGGTTAAAATTATACTTAGCTTCCTTACCCTTCATCAGGTTCAGGTTTGCTGAAAAATTATAGGATTTGGTCTGGTTCAGTTCATTGTTTAAGAAACTATAATTGGTACTTCCATTGGCCGACAGATTTAGATTTGCATTCATGTCCAGCGCTTTGATGGCACTTCCAAAACCAATGTTCAATCCATAATTGGTATTGTTCTTCTCCGTCAGGTTAACGGCCTGATAGATAGACTTGCCTGTTGTGGTATCCCTCACCGTATTGTTCATGATCGGGTTCATCGTAAAGGAATAACTGCCATTAATCATCAGGGCCCGGGAAGAAAGCATTTTAAAAGAGTTATAGCCTAAATTAAAATTACTGTTGAAAGAAGGTTTAAGGTTTGGGTTTCCAAGGGTGATGTTCAAAGGATCCGTATTCACCCTCACCGGCTGGATCTGATCTATACCTGGCTGACTGGTCTGTCCACTATAACTGAAGCGTAAGCTCTTTTGGGGAGACATCATATATTGATAATTCAGCTGTGGGCTCCAGTTCACAAAATTTCTTTTAATGCTTTCATCTGTAAACACATTTTTCTGCTCAAACTTAACCGCAACCAATCTGGTCCCGAAGTTCAGCACAGATTTTTCCTTTCTGTAGTTGAACATCAGACCTGCCGTATTGGTGAGCTGGTCCAGCTTATAGTTGTTGCTGTATAAAGAATCCAATACCGTATATTGTCCAGGTACTACAGCATTATAGGATCTTCGGTCCTGGGTACTCTTGTTGACATTCAGGCCATAATTCACCTGAGCTGCAAAGCTGGAGGTAATCGGTTCTGAATAGGCCAGATTGGAATTAAAAACAGCGCTGTTGGTTTTATTGGTCTTATACTGATCTGTGTTTTCTGTACTGTCTGCCAAGAGCAGGCCCTGCTTATTGTAAAACCGGTTCTGGGATTTTAGAAATCCTTTGGTATCGTTCCAATTCATGTTCTCGCTTACATTCAGCGATACAGTTCTTCCTTTCTTGAGAAATCTCTTATTCCAAAAAGCACTGGCCCGAAAAGCCTTTCCATTGGTTTTATTGTCCAGGTCCCGATCAGAAGCATTTAATTGCGTATCATTTTCCCTGAAAGTACGCTCAAAGAAAACATTTTGGGTTTCGCTATGTTTTAGTGATGCCCCGAAAGAAACTTTTAAATTAGACATAGAATCCAGTTTAATACCATACTTACCGTCCAGTTTCTGGCCTAAAGAAGAATTGTTATAGGTTTCGTCAGAATTACTTTTGGTGATCCGTCCGGGGTAATTATTTTGGGTCTGCACATTACGCGTTCCTTCCACATTCATATTGTTTACCTTATAATTCCCATTCACAGATTCTTTTCCACTGTTCCACTTGTTGTCATAATGTAAACCGCCTGCCCTGGACAAGGGAATTCCCTGTCCGCCATAACCGCCGTCAAAAGTATCCAGATCCTCTCCCATGCCACCAGCCATCACGACCATCCCGCCACCGCCAACGGAAAAATCCATATCATCTAAAGAACTCATATCAAAACTGGACATCCCCATCTGGTTTCCTGTATTGGCGATATTGCCATAAAGCCCAAATTTCTTTTTCCCCTGAAACCGGTTATACGTCGCTTGTCCTTCGTACATTTTATCTGTACCCAAACCTGCATTTACCTTTCCAAAGGCACCGTTCTTCTTCCCTTCCTTGAGTTTAAGGTTAATGGTTTTTGCGCGTTGTCCGTCATCAATCCCCGTAAAGGAAGCCTGCTCACTTTTTCTGTCGTACAGCTGCACTTTATCCACCATGTCTCCACGGATATTCTTGGTCACCAGCGTAGGGTCATCTCCAAAAAATTCTTCACCGTCTACCAGTACTTTATCCACAGCCTTTCCCTGGGCGGTAATTTTTCCGTCCTTAGCTACCTGAACACCGGGCAGCTGCTTCAGCAAAGCTTCTACTTTAGAATTGGGCTGAATGATATAACTATCTGCATTAAACTCCGTGGTGTCTCCATTCATTTTCACCGCATTCACAGCCCCCTTGATCTCCACAGCCGATAAAAGATTGGCTTTCAGCAGCAGATTGATTTTTCCAAAGTCCTTTTCCTTCTTTACAGAATCCAGGCTGAACTTTTCCCAATAATCGGCATAGCCAGGATAAGTGACCAGCAGAATAAAATTTCCAGGTTTCAAAGCCGGAACAGAAAATGCACCATTACTGCCCACCCGGCTAAATTTAACCAGGGTAGAATCTTTGGCATTCCATACTGAAACACTCGAATTGACCAATCTGGCGGTATAGGCTGTGTCTACTACAAATCCCTTTACCGCATAACCATTTTGGGCATACAGAGCAAATGAACCTAGAAGACAAAGGAGTAACGAGAGTATAATTTTTTTCATATAAATGGCAGAATGCGTAAAGTTAAAACGAATTTTACTGAAGAAGGATATATTAACATTCTTTAACTTTTTGTCGATTTTTGTTACTTTGACCCCAAATTGATCTGATCGTTACATACAGTCCCGAATTATTAAAACAATGACCCCTACAAGAAAGCTCCGAATTATAAGCCACGAACGCCACGCAGCAGAAAATGTAGTGATCCAATTCGAGCCGGTAGACGGCGAAAAAGTCCATTACCAAAGCGGACAGTTTTTGGTCTTTTCTTTTCATCTGAACGGGAAAGAAGTCAGACGTTCCTATTCCATGTGCAGTTCACCCGTTGTAGATGAACCGCTTACTATCGCCGTAAAACTGGTTGAAAACGGGGAAATATCTAAATTCCTGCATCATAAAGTAGGTGTGGGTGATGTTCTCGATGCCATGGAACCCAATGGGATATTTACCTATAACCCTGAAAAAGAAGCCCGCAGAACGGTATTCCTATTCGCCGCGGGAGTAGGTATCACCCCGGTATATTCTATCCTCAAAACGGCACTGCTCACAGAGGAACATTCTAAAATCGTATTGATATACAGCAATAAATCTGTTCGCGACACCCTGTTTTATGAGGAACTCAAACAATGGCAGGAAAGCTATCCGGAGCGCTTTAAAATTGAATGGCTTTTCAGCGAATCCAAAAACCTGTTAATGGCCAGGCTGAACAACGTTCGGATTGAACAAATCGTAAAAGAACATCTAAGCTATGATCGAAGTGATGCCTTGTTCTATACCTGTGGGCCGATCAATTATATGGTACTTTGCCGCATTACCCTAAGAGCAATGGGTTATAGCCAGGACCAGATCAAAAGAGAGACTTATTTCATTCCCGAAGACGAAGCAGACGATGATGATCTGACAGAAAAAAAAATAAAGGATACCAACACTTATTCTGTCATCATAGATTACCGCGACAAAACCTATAAATTGGATATCCCCTATTACAAAAGGATTCTGGAAGTGGCATTGGAAAACCACATCAGTTTGCCATACAGCTGCGGAGCCGGGATGTGCAGTACCTGCACCTCTACCTGTACAGAAGGCGGGGTAAGAATGGACTACAACGAAGTACTAACAGATCAGGAGATTCAGCAGGGACGTGTGCTCATCTGCACCGGTCACCCTACGGCCAACAATACCAGAATCATTATTGGCTAAGCCGGGCTTTTGGTTATCTTTGCGTAAATGAAACGCAGGATCCTCAGACTGATCGATTTTTTCTATCCGCCCTTTTCGAAGTTTATTCCGCTTCAAACCTTCCGGTATGCGGTTTCGGGTGGAAGTAATGCCGCATTAAACCTGGTCATTTTCTTCCTGAGTTATAATTTTATCCTGAACCAGGAAGTCATTGTGATAGGTCCATATTCTATCACCAGGTATATTGCAGCCTATGCAATGGCTTTATCTGTCAGTTTTCCTGTCGGATTCCTGCTCAATAAGTATATTGTTTTCCAGCAATCGGACCTGCACAGCCGCGTACAGCTTTTCCGGTATGCTTCGGTAACGGCCATGAGCATTTACTTTGATTATGCCCTGCTTCATTTTTTTGTAGGGTATCTGGGCTTTTGGGCAACGCCCTCACAAGCGCTTATTATTGTAATTCTGTCACTGTTCAGCTATTTCTTCCAAACTTATGTAACCTTTACAACGAAGAAACGAAGTCTTTAATGGTAGCGCTCGGATAGCCCTTTTTATTGATCCATTGCATAAATCTATCCATACGGTCTATCATTTGCGTACCAGAATTTTTGCTCACATAACCAGGAAAGCCAAAACGTTCCTTGTCTTTCAGATCTGTAAATTCCCAGGGATGGAAATACACATTCAGATAGCCATCTTTCTCGTAAGTTCTTTTGGCCAGATACTGGTACCAGCCCAGCGGCAAGTTATGAAAAGACAGCCAGAACAAAGGAAAACGCAGCAGTGGGCTCACTGATGCCGGTAGCTGTAATACACCGCTGTCCTGAAAATAGGTCCTGGACACGTGCAGGTTATTATACCTTCCCGGAAGCCAGGTCGGATTAATAGAACTGTTATATACATAACCCGCATTTTTGATCTCCTTTTCATCCACAGGCATCATTCTGGCCATGCGATAGCCTTCTATACGTACACCAGATAAGCGCTCCAGCTCAATTTTAGAGGCCAGCAGATGTTCCGGTTTAAAATCAGAATGGTAATATCCGTGAGAGGCCAGTTCATGCCCTTCCGCCAGGATTCTCTTCAGAATTTCAGGCGCATGCTGCCCAAATGTCGCTGTACAGAAAAAGGTAGCCTTTAGCCGGTTTTTCTTCAGCAGATCCAGGATGCTGTGGCTGCCTTGTATGGAAATCTGGATCTGGTCTTCAAAAGAGATGGTTTTACCATACTCAAAAGCCATATCAAACTCTTCTATATCAAAACTCAACAACACCATTTTCTTTCAGACTTAAATTACTTGAACGGATAATATAATTAGGACGGTTTTTACTTTGCAGGAACATCTTGCCAATATAGATACCAATGATGCCCAGTATGATCAGCTGCAGTCCACCAAAAAACACGATGGTCATAATAATTGAAGCCCAGCCATTGACTTCCTTTCCAATATAGAAAGCATGAATTACATAAGGGATGTACAATAAGGATAAAAGAGAAAAGATAAAACCCAAATAAACAGCTGTATATAAAGGCCTGATACTAAAAGAAGTGACCCCATGCGTTGCAAAACGGAGCATTTTTTTTAGATTATACTTACTGGTTCCTGAAAACCGTTGACTTGGTACATAATCCAGGGCAAATTGTTTATAGCCCATCCACTTCACCAGTCCTCTTATGAAAGGTTCATTTTCCTGGAACTCTTTAAAAACGCTCACCACTTTCCTGTCCATCAACCTGAAATCTGCCGTACCGGATTCAATTTCAATATCGGAAAGTACATTCAGCAGTTTATAATACAAAGACGAGGTAACGCGCTTTTTGTAAGGCAAAGACTTATCCTCATGCCTTCTGGTATACACCACTTCGTAACCTTCCTCCCATTTGTCCAGCATCTGGATGATCAGTTCAGGCGGATGCTGCAGGTCTGCATCCAGGGAAATTACACAATCCCCATGAGCGTGGTCCAGCCCGGCCTTAAGCGCAGGCTGATGTCCAAAGTTCCGCGAAAATTCAATATAAAAAATATTCGGCTTGGTTTGAGCCATAGTCTTAATTACAGACAGGGTTTTATCTTTACTCCCGTCGTCTACCAGGATAATCTCAAATGCATAACCTCTCCCTTCTAAAATACGTTCTAATCTTTCAACGATAACCAATAGGTTATCCTCTTCATTATAGGCAGGAATGACAATAGAGATTGTTTTTTGCATGGAGTTCTTTACGAAATAAGAGGACACAAAATTGCAAATAAAATTGCAACTACACAGCACATTATAAAATTTAGCAAACCACTTACAAAGATTTAATGTTATATATTCTGTTAATTTTTCTAAAATTGCAGAATGCATAACGCGAAAAACTTTATATCTAAGCTGATATATAACAAATTCTTCTGGCAATTCTTTGTTGCAATTTTCATGCTTGCGATGGCTATTTTCTTTATCAGAGAAGAGCATATAGAAGTGATTAAGATCCACGAACAGCTCAGCAACAGCAATCCATTATACATTACCCTGGGCATTGCGCTCACTATTATATACATCCTGGCGCAGGCGCAGATGTATGTACACAGCTTTAAAGCCCTCAACAAAAAGGTCTCCATAAAAACCGCCGTCATCCTCTTCTTAAAGCGAAACCTGGTCAGTATATTTTTACCTGCAGGTGGTTTTTCTTCCCTTGTCTTTTTTACCAAAGACCTGGAAAAAGGAGGTATTTCAAAATCCCAGATCCATTTAGCCTCCACGGTATTTGGCTTCTGCAGTATTCTGTCTGTGGTTTTAGTGGGTGTTCCTGTTCTGGGTGTTGCCCTTTTGTTTACCAAACTTGGATTGGCAGAACTGTTAAGTTTTGTTTTCCTGCTGCTGCTCACTGGTGCCCTTATTCTGCTGATCTACTCGATTGCAAAAAAAGGCATTGCTTACCGGTGGCTCTCTAAAGTAAGACCTTCACTGACCACCATCCTCGACGATATGATCGATCAAAAGGTTAGCCGCAAACAATTCTGGCTCACCTTACTGGTTTCTATTGGCATAGAGATCATTGGCATTGTCCATCTCTATATCTCCATGCTGGCCCTGGGTCTTAACGCCAGCTGGCCGGCTGCGATTATAGGCTATATGGTTATGGTGATCCTGCTTATTGCCTCACCGTTTTTAAGAGGATTGGGAACCATCGAAGTATCCCTCACCTTTATATTGCAGCAATTTGGATTTCCTATTGTAGCTGCTGCAACCATTACTCTTTTGTTCCGTTTCTTTGAGTTCTGGCTGCCTTTAATTGCCGGGATCATCAGCTTTATCACCAAGAAAGACAACCTCATCCTGCGTGTATTGCCCGCAGTGATCATTCTTGTATTGGGTATCGTAAACATCATATCTTCTATTACTCCGGCCATTCCTGCACGTTTACGGCTGGTCAAGAACATACTTCCTGAAGATGTGATTGTGACCAGTAACGCCCTGGTTCTTGTCTTTGGACTTGCCCTGGTCATGCTCAGTATCTTCCTGCTGCAAGGCTCCAAAAGAGCCTGGTATATTGCCCTGTCCATCACAGCCTTTTCTTTCTTCGGACATTTGATCAAGGCAGCAGATTTTGAAGAAGCCATACTGGCCTTTGTAGCTGGTTCTTCCTTATGGTACACCCGCAGCAATTACAAGCTCCGGCCCCACCCTAATTTCATCTCTTTCAACTATTTTGTACTCATTTATGCCGTTGTAGCGGTATTGGCCTATGGAGTACTGGGCTTCTATTTCATAGATAAGAAACATTTCGGGATAGATTTTAAATTCATTGAAGCGGTAAAAGCGGTGCTAAAACTGCTCTTCCTGGTAGATGATAAAGCACTGGTACCCCGCACTCATTTTGGAGAACATTTTGAAGACTCCATTTATTTTGCCGGTGCCTGCCTAATCCTGTTCTTCGTTTTCAGCATTCTGAAACCTTACTTTTCCAAACCCTACAACAGCGACGCAGATTTTGACCAGGCCAATGAACTCCTTAAGAAATATGGCTGTTCTGCCCTGGATTATTTCAAGACCTATCCGGATAAATACCTCTTTTTCAACGAAGACAAGACCGCCTTTATCAGTTTTAAAATTACACAGCATTTTGCTATTGTACTGGAAGATCCCGTAGCCGAGAATGAGGAAGGCAAATTGGAAATGGTCCATAAATTTGAGATTTTCTGTAAAGAAAATGGCTTTATCAGTGCCTATTACAGAGTACCGGAGAAATCCCTTGGCTTCTACCATAAGCTGGGCAGGAAATCTATTCCGATTGGAGAAGAAGCCATCCTCAACTTAACTACATTTACCATGGATGGCGGTAAAATGAAAACTACCAGAAGTGCTGTAAACCGCCTTACCTCCGAAGGTTTCCAGTTAAAAGTATACCAGGCCCCTATTAAAGAAGGTTTACTCCAGAAACTGGAAAAAGTATCTGACAACTGGATGGAAGAACTCAACCAGAAAGAAGTGGCCTTTACTCAGGGCGTATTTGATGCCAGTATCCTGAAAGAACAAACCATCCTGACCATTGAAGACCAGGAAGAAAAGGTGTACGCCTTCTTAAACCTGATTCCTGATTACGCACCAGGCGAAGCCACTTATGACCTGATCCGGAAAATCAGCGATGCACCAAATGGCGTACTGGACATGTTGCTGGCCAAAACCTTCCTGTATCTAAAAGAACAGGGCTATACCTCGGCAAATATGGGGCTTGCTCCCCTTTCGGGAATGGAAGATGTGAACGTAACACAGAAAACCATAAAATATGCTTACGAAAACCTCAAGGTTTTTGGACAGTTTAAGGGATTAAGAAAATATAAAGAGAAATTTTTCCCTTCCTGGGAAAAGAAATACCTGATCTATAGCCACAATTATCACCTGCTCCAGGTGCCAAGGGCATTAAAGAAAGTATCCGAAGGCGATCAATAAAGCAGGGTTTAAAAACCCTGCACAATGAATTTGGCAAGCTGACTCACATCGTCATCGTAACGGTGTGACCCCGGTACCAGGATCTTATGAATTTTTTCTACAGGTTTAATCGCTTCGTAGAAATCGCTTCCCTCCTGTTTTCCAAAGATACAATAGACAGGTACGGGGCTTTTCTTCAACTCGGGAAGTACTTTATATTTATCTTTGTCTGTACCTCCAAAGCCCAGCATATTGGATATCTTGGTTACAAAACCAGTAGAAAAGCCCGGAGAAAGCAGTACCAATGATTTTAATTTCTGGTTAGCAGATGCAGAAAAATTAGAGGGTAAAAAGGCACCCACATCTGCCCCGAAGGAATAACCCACCACCACAAACGATGATTTGTTCCAGGTCTGGAGATAATGCTCAATAATGCCTTCCATATCTCCACCAAACTGCGCAGGGCTTTTCTGGTCCCAGAAGTATTTCCTGGTGTCCAGAGCCAGTACTGCATAACCAGCTTCCGACAATTCCTGGGTTAGGTTTTGAGAAAATTTATTCCAGCCCCCATCGCCGCTCAGGTATACAACCAAGGTCTTATTATCATTTTTTTGAATGGTATGCAAAGGGAAGGAAGACAGGCTTACTCTTTTTTGTGCTTTAGCGCTGCAAACAAAAAAAGTCAACAGCAAAATGGAAAATATTCTGGATCTCATACAGAGGCTCTGGTTAAATTTTCCCCAAAGATATTAAACTCAACTGACGGCCGAGGAATCTTTTTGGTCTGAGAGATGCCACAATTTTAGTATAAGCGCTTTCATCATAGCGATGGGCACCAGGTACAATGGTCACTTTGAAATTAGACATTTTAAGTTCACTGAGAGGCTTAACTTCTTCTGCCTTACCATAAAAACAATACACAGGAACATCTATTTTCTCTACTTCAGGCGCTACTTTATAGAGCCTGTTGTCTCCTCCGATATTCAGCAGATCAGAAGTATGTACCTTAAAATCAGAAGAAGAAAAGGGGCTCAGCAATTGTACGGCAACAATTTTATCCCGGATTCTTTCTGGTAAACCGTTATAAATAAAAGGCACTACATCTGCCCCAAAAGAAAAACCGCATAAAAAGATCCGGTTGGTTTTGTAAAGTGCATTGTACTTATCAATCAGTAAAAAGACATCATCTGCCGTTTCCTGCGGAGTCTTCTGCGACCAGAAATAACTACGGGAATTGAATCCGATCACATAGAATCCCTTCTTGGTATATTCTGTAGCCAGCCGGTCCTCAAATTCAAGCCAGCCGCCATCTCCTGAAAACAGGAACAAAATTCTTTTGGAAAAAATATTGGCTGTTGGGTATACGATAACCGGTAGATTATAGTCATTTTGCTCAATGCCATGATGATTGGTCATGCGGTTGCGGACCAGCAAACCGCAGCCGGAAAAGGTGAGTGCAATAAAGAGTCCTGTTAGCAGCAACCAGAGCTTCATTTTATCCATTTCATATCAACGCTCGCATGCAAAAAACACACCAACTGCTTAAAAGTATCCAATTATTTTACATTCATCTGTAATTCCTTGTAACAAAAAGAAAACACAAAGGTAAAATCATCAAAACAAACTCAGCTGTGCCGGTTCTGGAGGCTGTGCATAACCCGATACGGTTCTGCCTCCGTATTTCCAGGAGTCCCTGCGCTCTCTTTCAATAAGGGCATCAAAATTCTGGTTTGGGGTAAAATCTTTCTCAGCAGCCCTGGAAAGCTCTCCAAGTTTGCGGATGGCGTCCAGCTTATCCGATTGTCCTATCTTAGCTTTCTGGACCGCTTTACTCAACACACTTATGGTTTCATCAAAAACCTTTACCGGAACCGGAAAAGGATGACCATCCTTCCCTCCATGGGCAAAAGAAAAACGGGCAGGATCATCAAAACGGCAAGGTGTACCATAGATCACTTCACTGACCAGGGCCATAGACTGCAGGGTTCTTGGCCCCATTCCCTCCAGGAGCAACAATTCCTCAAAATCTGCAGGCTTTTTTTCATGGCTCAGCCAAAGCATAGCCCCAAGTCTTTTCAAATCCACATCTTCTGCCCTGACTTCGTGATGTCCGGGCAGGATCAGATGCCGGATCTCCTTCAGCATACGTTCAGGATGCTCTGCAGACATTGACATTAATGAGGCCCGGGAAGGACGTGCGCCGGCAGCTGCCATGTTCAGGATCTGGCCCTGGTTTACCCCGCAAATTCCGGTATGCGGTTCATCTACAAAAGACTTTACCGCAGAAGAATGCCAGTGATACCGTCTGGCCGTACTGCTTTCATTACTCATTCCCTGCTGGACCACCGTCCATAAACCTTCTGTATTGACCACAAAGCTGTGCAGGTACAATTGAAAACCATCCTGTACAGCAGTATTATCAACCTTGGCACTGAGCTTGCTGCAACGAACAAGCTCTGCCCCATCCAGACCTGTACGGTCGCTATAATGGAGCAGTTCCTGTGGCGTCTGTCTGGAATATTTTCCTTTTCCGCCACAAATATAAATTCCAAGCTCTTTGGCATAGGGGTTCACGGCTCTTTTTAAAGCGCCCATTACCGAAGTGGTGATACCGGAAGAATGCCAGTCCATCCCCATTACGGCTCCAAAGCTTTGAAACCAGAAAGGATCGCTTAATCTGCGCAAAACTTCTGCTGTGCCGTACTCTGTGATGATGGCTTCTGTAATGGCAAAACCTAATCTGCTCATACGCTCCGCCAGCCATAAAGGCACAAAGCCACCATGCAGGGGCAAATCTGCTGTTCCCGATCTCTTCATTACTAACAAAATTAGCAATAAATATTCGAAATAACTAGCCGAATTTGAACTGATCGATGCGTACCCAATGCATACCTGCTGCTTTTGCAGCTTCCACCCCGGGAACACCATCTTCAAAAACCAGGCATTGAGCTGGTGCCACACCTAATAATTCCGCAGCCTTCAGAAAGGGATCAGGATAAGGCTTCCCTCTTTCTGTATCACCGGCACAGATCAGAACTTCAACCAGATCGCTTAAACCCAGGATCTCCAAAGTCCGGGAAATGGTCACCGTGTCTCCGCCAGATACCACACCAATCCTTACACGTCCGGCATTAGCCTTCAGATGCGCCACAACGTAATCAATAGGCTCTATGTGATCAAGGTAGCGTTCGTTATAGATCTGTGCCTTACGAGCCTTAAAATCCTCCGGTATCAGGGAAGACTGGTAACGTCGGTTGATCTCTTCCACCACTTGCAGGATTGGCCATCCTGCGAGCTCACCGATAATTCCCGGGTCAAAAACCACCCCCTGTTCTGCAGCTACTTCTACATATGATTTGGTATGCATCGGCATATTATCCGTAAGTGTGCCATCACAATCGTATAAAAAGGCCTGGTAATCACCTTGTGTAAGGCTGGAGAGTTTTTCAAAATTGGATTGCTCCATAAAATAAAATATAGATTAATTTTCAGTTAAACCTGCTAATGTTCAGTTAAACCTGGCTTCTTTTTCTGAAATACATAGATCAGGTAAAAAAGTGCCGGAAGAATAAATAGACTGCCGATCAGTAAAGCATAAGCCAGAGAATCAATCGTTTTGGCTTGTCCCTGGTGGGCAAGTAAAGACAGTTCTTCTCCATGTTTTAGCAACACGATATTTGGAAAGTGCGTATAAGTGGCCGCAAACAGGATCATCGTAACCTGGAAGCCCGCCAGCAAGCGAAGTACTGCAGGCTTGTCCTTTTCAATGGTGAACCACATGATGATCAGCGAAATACTGGCCGTAGTAATGGCAACAATACCCAGGGGATGACCAAAAATCCATTCCCCCAAAGGAATATGCTCCGCATAAGCAGCTATAAAAACCAGAGCACCCGCAAACATCACGACAAATACACATCTTTTCGCCTTCCTGATGAACAAGGCTCGGTCTGCCTCATTATCGGTTTGCCCGATAATAAAGATAGCCGCCAGGTAGCCGCATATACTCACTGTAAATAAACCCACCGAGACAGAAAACCAGCTCAGCCAGCTCCACACATAGGCAGAAAGGAAATCACCAGCCTGCAGATCAATTTGCCCGGATACAGAACTTGCAGCAATGATACCCAGGAAAAATGGCGTGACCAGACTGGAATAAATAAAAATAGAGGTGTAAACCTTCTGCATGTTGTCTTTTACCGCATCATAATTACGGAATACAAAAGCTGTTCCCCTGGCAATAATCCCCAAAAGCATACAGACCAACGGGATATGTAAATAAACCGAAACCGTGGTGTAGATCTTGGGAAAACCGACAAACAAGATCACAATAGCAATGATCAGCCACATATGATTGGCTTCCCAGATCGGGCCTATCGCCTCGTACATCGTCTTTCTAGCCCTCGCCCTGTTGGGTTTGGAGGTAAACAATTCAATAATCCCTGCACCAAAATCTGCTCCTCCAAGCAATACATACAGCAGGATCGCTGTCCATAAAAAAGCAATAACTACATATACCATAACTTAATCATTTTGATGCTGAGCCCCTGAATCGTACAATTTACCAACCATCCTGATCTGACGGTACAGCAAAAAAGTAACGATCACAGACAATGAAATATAAACTGCTGTAAACAGATAAAAGGAATACCGGATGCCAGGCATAGGGGTTACGGCATCTGCTGTACGCATCACCCCGTTAATGATCCAGGGTTGCCTGCCAACTTCTGTAACTGTCCATCCAGCCTCCAGCGCCAGAAAGCCCAGCGGAGTAGCCACTACAAACAGCATCAGCAACCATTTTTGGTCCAGCCACTGTTTTTTCTTCCACAAGGCTATAAAATACAATACCGCCAGGCCAAGCATGGCCATTCCCAATCCAACCATGATCTGAAAGGCATAATGTGTTACCGAAACAGGCGGCTGATCCTGAGGCGGGATCTTATCTAAACCCGTCACTTCCGCATTAAAATCACCGTGTGCCATAAAACTCAGTAAGCCTGGTATTTTTATGGCATATTTGACTTCTTTAGCCGCTGTATCCGGAATGCCCCCAATAATTAAAGGCGCGGCCTTCTCTGTATGAAAATGAGCTTCCATTGCTGCAAGCTTGGCAGGCTGCCGTCCAGCCACGTCTTTTGCCGAAATATCTCCGCTTATGGGCTGTAAACAGGCCGCAACTGTAGCAAACACAGCAGCAATTTTAAAAGCCTTACTGTGAAAAGGTACATTGCTCCCTCTTAAGATCATCAAAGCATGTACACCCGCTACGGCAAAACCTGTAGAAACAAAAGCTGCAATACACATATGCAGCGACTGGGAAAACCAGGCCTCATTAAACATGGCTTTTATAGGATCAATATTTAAATATTCTCCATTGATATAATCAAAACCAGAGGGGCTGTTCATCCAGGAATTGGCAGCGACAACCAGTATTCCTGAAACCAGTCCGCTTACCCCGACCACTACTCCTGTTGCCCAATGAAACCAGCGATTCACCTTATTCCAGCCATATAAATAAAATCCCAAAGCAATCGCTTCAATAAAAAAAGCTGTCCCTTCCAGCGAAAATGGCATTCCAAAAATGGGCCCTGCATGTTCCATAAACTTTGGCCATAAAAGCCCCAGTTCAAAAGACAGCACCGTACCCGAAACTGCCCCTGTAGCAAAAAAGATAGCAACCCCCTTACTCCAGGCCTGGGTCACATCCCGGTAAACTGCTTTTTTGGTTTTAAGCCAGATAAAATGGGCTACGGTCATAAAAAAAGGCATAACCATTCCAATACAGGCAAAGACAATGTGAAAGCCAAGAGAAAAGGCCATCTGGAGGCGAGCTGCTAAAAAATCATCCATAGAAACAGGAATTAAATAGGTGGTGCCACAACCGTGGCATACCGGCAAAATTAAGGGTTATTACCAAGGCGCAAAGGAAGTCGAAGAAATAATTGCTGTTTAATTGTAATTTTATTCCCTGAGGCTGCAGAGGCGGTACATTTGCCCAAAACAATTTGTTCTTTTCATTGTAATACTTGCATGTTTCAGCTGCACCAAGTTTATACGCTTTTTTTACTGGCCATTCCTGTAGCTTGTGTGGCCTGGACCGTTACACACGAAGAGATCTTCAGGGAACCCCGTGAATACTGCATCCAATGCTCCAAAGAGAAAAAAACACTATTGGCCAGAAAGTTCTTTTACGTATTCACCTGTGAATATTGTTTCAGCCACTACGTCACTGCTCTGATGCTATTGATGACAGGCTTCCACCTCTACCTGGACGACTGGAGGGGTTATGTCATTGCAGGCTTCTCCATGGTCTGGATGGCTAATATTTATATGAGCCTGTACAATATGATCCGTATAGATCTTAAAAAGGAAAAAACGCTGATCAAAAAAGAAGAACAGGCCATGAAAGAAGAGGAACCTGAAAGTTAATACGGTACAATTTTTGTAACAACTCGCCTTAAAAAGCATCATTTTGTACAAAAAAAGCAAACTCGTATTTATAGATGACCTGCAGCAGCACGACCCAAAAGATGGCGGTGCAGCCTATTTTACAGCAAAAGCGCTGGTCATCGCAGAAGATAACGGCCAATATCAGGGAACCGAAGAAACCTTGCGCATCAGTGATCTCATCTTAAAGCAATCCAGTTTTATTTATGATGGTGTTCATTCCCGGGAGGCACATAAACTCTATACCTGGCCACATAACCTGGGAGATATGGCGGCCTGGGCGGCCAGCAAAAAAGCTTTTCTGGAACAGCATGTGATGCATTTCCCAATCCAGATCCATTCTGTACAGGAGCAACACCACCCCAGCTGGGAATTTATCACACCTGAACAATTCAAAAAGACACCTCCGAACATTCAAGCTTCAGCTGCCTTTCAACACTATCTGGACCATATTAGTGAATATTTTTTCCTGCGTAAGGAACGCAATGATCCGGTTTAAAATATTTTTTTGCTCTGATATAATAAATAGAAAAAACAATCGTCTATATATTTGAGAGCGTTAATTTAAACGGGGGTGTTTCGGACGGAACATCCCCGTTTTCCTTTTACAGGAAAACTTTTATTTAAATCCTGCTCAAAACCAGGCGGCTGTAGCCAAAGGCACATAAGATCAGCAATCCGGCCATTGTTGCCCACAATACATTATACCCCATTTTTTCGGCCAGGAAAAAGCCGGAAGTTGGCCCGATTACCTGGGCAAAAGAAGAACTCAGCGTATATCCTGCTGCATATTGTCCGCGGTTAAATTCATTGCTCCGGTGAATCACAAAAGTATTGATAAAAGGTAGTGCCAGCATTTCTCCGAAGGTAAAAAACACCATAGAAATCATAGCCAGGGTTACCGGAAGGGATTTAGGGACCATAAATAAAGCAAAGGCAGCACCAGTTAGCAATACACCTGCTACAATATAATATATCGGTGACCGCTTATTTTCAATTTTACTGATCATCACCATTTCTACCAGGGCAATAATAATCCCGTTGGAACCCAGGATCACACCAATCAGTGCCTCGTTCATATGCCAGACTTCTTTAAAGAATAAAGGAACTACCCTGAACATCAAAAAGAAGCAGGTAAAGAAGAGCGTGGTCAACAGGATAAACTTCACAAACAAAGCATCTTCCCAGGGCTTACGCACCACGACATCCTTGATTTTCTCCTGAACGGCTTTTCTATAACCTTTTACTACGGGTAGAAAAGCAAAAATAGCCACACCAGATAAAATACTCACTGCACCGTCTACAATAAACAGCAACTGATAATTAAAAGAAGCAATAATTCCTCCTAAACTGCTCCCAACTGCCCAACCCAGGTTGGTGGCCAGCCTGTTCAATGAATAAGAGCGTGTTTCCTTTCCCGGACTGGCGTACGAGGCAATCGCCGCGAAGTTGGCCGGCCGGAAAGCATCAGAAAAAAAACTGATCACCAGGGTTAAAAAACACAGGGTTTCAAAATGTCTGATGGTAGAAAAAAAGATAAAAAAGGCCCCGCCGATAATGGTACTGAAAATCTGAACTGCCCGGAAACCAAACATGTCTGTAAATTTACCGCCAGCTGTCGCCCCCAGAATAGATCCCACACCAAAGATCGTAATGATCAGCCCGGCATCAGAAGTTGGCCGGTGCAAGTACTGCGTTACATATAAACTCATAAAGGGCACCGCCATATAACTGCTGCGATTAATCAGCATCACAATACTCAGCAGCCAGGTCTCCCGGCTCAAGCCGGTAAAAGACTCTTTATAAGAAGAAATAACCTGCCGGATCATTAAAAAGTTGCAGAAGCTGCACCTAATAAAGTCGCTTTTTCGTTTAACAAGGATTTTCTGACTGGAAAACTATAGCCCATCATTTCTGCCAGATTTCTGCGGGTATCATCCAAAAAGTACTTTTCAGCATTGGCAATATTTCCACCGATTACAGAAGCTAAAGGCATCTTCTTGCGGATAAACTTATATAAGAAACTCGCCAGATTCTGGCTAAACTCAGCAAAAATCTCTTTAAATTCAGGTTTTCCGGCGTGTAATTCGACCAGTTCCCTTACATCTTTAATGACTTCCCCGCTCAATTCAAAATAACGTTTGATAAACCAGCGGGTAGAGATATAATCCTCAGCAATCCCTTTGTTAAAAGGCATTTTCCAGAAGTCAGCATCCTTGGCCTGTCCATTCACATAATGTGCAGTGCCCAGTCCGGTACCTAATGTAATGCCGATTGCATGATCATAGCCGTTCATACTCCCGCTAAAAACTTCTCCCTGAAGAAAACAGGCTGCGTCATTCATAAAATTAATCGCCGAGGGACTGATTTCCAGCTTTGCAGCCAGCATGTCTTTAATATTTTTACCATATAAGGACCTGTATTTGTCCTGGTTCTTAATTAGGCTTACTCCTTTTTTGTATGCAAAAGGGCCTGGCATTGCAATATGAAGATTAGTATAAGATCCGGAATATGCATCTGCCACTTTATGTATACTTTTTGACCAGGCTTCAATAACTTCTTCCGTTGGTGCCTGACCATTGATGCGGTCCCTCACCCACGTGCCTTCTATGATCTGTTTCTGGTCAAGGTCTATAAGTGCAGCAGTAATATGAGATCCTCCTATATCAATACCCATTACAATTCTTTCCATATTCAACTATTTAAAATCAGATTGCAATTATACATGAAAAAGTAAATAAATCTCAATCTGAATCCCTAAACTTTTATTAAACAGGAAATATTTTGAACCAATTACGCTTTCAGTACTTCGTCGACCATCCCAAAATCCTTTGCCTCTTCTGCAGTCATCCAGTAATCCCTGCGGGAAGCCTCATTGATCCGTTCAAAACTTTGCCCGCTGTGCGTTGCCAGGATCTGGTAAAGATCAGTCTGTACCTTCAATACTTGTTTAATGCTGATGTCCATGTCTTCTGCTGTACCCTGTGCACCACCTGAAGTTTGGTGGATCATCACCCTGGAATGCTTCAGTGCAGATCTTTTCCCAGCAGCACCTGCGCAAAGCAATACAGAACCCATAGACAAAGCGATCCCCGTACAAATGGTGGCTACATCAGGAGAAATATACTGCATGGTATCATAAATTCCGAAACCAGCATAAACTGATCCACCCGGTGAATTGATGTATAACTGTATATCTCTTTTTGGATCTGCAGACTGCAAGAAAAGTAACTGGGCCTGGATCACATTGGCAATTCTTTCGTCCACAGCCTCTCCCAGAAAAATGATCCGGTCCATCATCAAACGGGAAAATACATCCATCTGGGCCACGTTCAACTGCCTTTCTTCCATAATATAGGGTGTCATTGCCAAGGGATGATGTGCCATATGGCTATTGGTTCTTGAAATAAAATGGTCCACATAAGCGCCATTTAAACGGCGGTGTTTCACCGCATACTTTCTGAATTCATTTGTGTTCATGATATAATGAATTAGTTATAGTGATTCTATAGCCCTGTAAAACAAGACCCTGATTTAAATAATAAGATATAAAAGGATTTAATTTATCTGCTAAAAAAGCGTCTGATCCGCTTTGCAAAGGAAGTGTGTTCAGGAGCTGTAAACAATTGCTGTTGCACCTGTTCTATCTCTTTCCTCAGCTGCTGCCTTCCATATGCACTAACCAATTCACAGGTCTTTTGCTGCCAGTAAACGTTATTCTTTAGCTCCGGCTCCAGGATAAGCCTTGCCTCAAACAGTGCACGTTCCTGACCAGGCAACCTCGCCAAAAGGTAGTCTTCTGTGAGTCTCAATTCATTCCAGGATGTCTTCATAACTCAGAGATTTTTCCTTTACCGTATGTTTAACCTTTTCCAGACATTTAAACTTCTGAACCGTAGCCGACCGCGGCCCTGAAAAGCCGTATCTTTTCGCCAGGTCTTCCATCGGAAGTTTTTCGTAATAAAAAGCACTCAGCAATTCCATACATTTCCGGCCAGCGGTATGCAATAACCTCAGCAATCTGGAGACAGATACCTCCTGATACTCAGGGTCAGGTTCAACATTTACTATTTGAGTTGCGTCTAGAGAGGTATCCCGCGATTTCTCTTTGAAACGCTTATTCCACAAATGTTTAGAAATACCCAGTAAATAGGCTCTGGCATTCTGCCTTGGTGCTGCTTCAGCTATAATGACCTGTTCATAATAAATCACCAATGCATCCTGGAAAATATCTTTAGCTTCTTCGAAAGAACCACCCATCCTGCTGATGTAACGGGCCGCCCATGGAAAAGCCTCCTGATACAGCTCCATTAAAAGCATTTCGCGGTCCTGCCTCTGGTCTTTATTCTGATTTTCTTGAATTGCTGTATGTGCCATCTTGCTTTAATTTTCAGTAAACTGAATCGCCTTTTTATACTAAGTGCAAAATACTATACAAGTATCACCCAAATTAAACATCTTTTTTATCACCACATCATGAACCTCAATAGACTAGTCAAAATCTTTATCCGAAGGACACACTTCCGAAACGTCTTCAATCAGCGACTGCATCAATTCTTCAGCCTTCCTGTGCGTCAGAGAAACCGCATTTTGCCCCGACCAGAAATTGATCAGATCTGTCTTGCCTTGTCTGAAAGCCTCTGGCTTCAGCGCCGCCAGCAATCTCGTTTGCAAAGGAAAAGGAAGCACATCTGTGCTAAAAGGAACTTCTTGAGAGATACGGTTCCGCAACATTCTGCCCATTCTTCCGGTCAATGATTTAGACAAGACTGTATATTTTGTAGCTTGCGAAAATAACAGTTCCCGGTGAACAGCCGTCGCATTAGATTCTTCGCAGGCTAAAAATGCAGTACCCAGCTGTACCGCATCTGCACCCAATGTCAGCGCTGCAGCGATGCCTTTCCCATCCACAATTCCTCCCGCAGCAATAATCGGTGTTTTAATTTTAGCTTTTAACTGCTGAACCAGTGCAAAGGTACCTGTCAGCGAATCCTGAGCAGGCTGTAAAAAAGACGGACGGTGCCCCCCAGCCTCAAAACCTGCCGCAACAATAGCATCAACCCCTGCAGACTCCAACAATATGCCCTCATCCAGGGTCGTCGCTCCGCCTACAGTTTTGATTCCCAGGCGCCTGCATTCCTTTAATATCTCCGGGGAAGGGATCCCGAATATAAAGCTGAATACAGCTGGACGAATCTGAAAAAGCGCCTCTACCTGTTTTTCAAATTTTGAAGGGATATCAGTCTGCAGATCTGGCAAGGGAACTCCCAACTCATCAAAATAGGGTTTAAAGAGCCCTTTAACCCGTTCCAGTTCTTTAAGCGGATAGGTCTGTAACTGTTCATCTACATCAGAAACCCACAAATTCACATTATAAGGTTTGTCGGTCTTCAACCTGATCTCCTCAGCCGCCCGAAGCATTTCTTCAGGAGATAAAGTATAAGCTCCAAAACTGCCTAAACCACCAGCATTAGACACTGCGGCAAGTAAAGCGGTAGTAGAAAATCCACCGCCCATTGGCCCTAATAGAATTGGATACTGAATCCCTAACAGTCTAGTGATTTTAGTTTGGTACCACATCATTACTCTTTTTTTGAGAACACAGAAGTATATTTTTTTAACTTTTGGTACAAGTAGCCTCTTCTTTTACTGGCCTCCGATAAAGAGCTCTCTTCAGAAAAATACTCGCCAAATATCTTAGGAACAGCGATTCGTTGTGCGCTGTAAATTCCCGAATGACCACTAAAGAAATAAGCAGTAAAACAAGCCACCGCAAACAACAACGCATACTGGCCGCCAAATAATTCAATCCCCATAAAAGTACAGGCAATCGGGGTATTGGTAGAGCCCGCAAATACAGCAATAAACCCCAAAGCAGCAAAAAGGCTCACCGGCGCATCGAGTAAAACCGCGAGCGTATTTCCTAAAGTGGAACCGATATAAAAGAGAGGCGTCACTTCCCCGCCTTTAAATCCCGTTCCCAGGGTCACTGCAGTATAAATGGTTTTCCATAACCAACTCCAAGTATCCGCTCCTCCTGCATGGAACGCCGAAGGAATGGTTACTGCACCCGCATATTCCGGATCTACACCTAAGCTTAAATAATCTGGTTTCCCAATCAAAAAAGTAAGCCCAATAATCACCAGACCACCAAACACAGGGATCATCCAATTCTTTTTAAACAGCTTCAGGCAAATTGACTTCACTTCCTGCACCATACCCGCAAACAGGAAACCAGCCAGTCCAAAAGCCGCAGAAGAAAGAATCACTTTTCCCAGCAGCACAATGTCCATATGAAAATAATCCGAGAGAAAATAGACCGTTTGGGGTACCACATCGATATGATAATGAACATGAGACACATGCCAGGCAGAAACGGTTAGATCTCCAACTACCGCGGCAATTAATGCAGGCAATAAAGAATCGTATTTAATACGTCCTATCGTTAAAACTTCCATCGCGAAAACAGCCCCTGCAAGGGGTGTTCCAAACACCGCGCCGAAACCAGCTGCAACACCTGCGGTCAGAATCATACGCATGTCTACCCCTTCTAATTTAAACCAGCCCCCAAACATAGCCGCAATACTTCCGCCTATTTGCACAGCTGTTCCTTCCCTGCCGGCAGAACCCCCAAAAAGATGGGTAATGACCGTCGTCAGAAGGATAACCGGGGCCATCTGTTTAGGCACCCCTCCTCCCTCTGTATGGATTTGTTCCATGATCAGGTTGTTGCCTTTCTCGGAAGATTTGCCAACGGACTGATAAATGAAATAGATCAGCAGACCAGCCAGCGGAAGCAAGAATAAGAGCCAGGGATGGTGAAACCTTAAATGAATGGCTTCTGTGAGCAGCCATAGAAAAAATGCAACAACGCTGCCAATGGCTATAGCTGTAGGCACTATAAATAGCGTCCATCTAACCAGATATTTTAAAATTGAAGTGTGTTCTTTTAGTGTTATTTTGCTCGTATTGATCATGATCTTACCTACAATATTTTTCTCCTCAAACAAATCATTTGCTTGATCTAATTTTGTAGGAGTCATCAGCCGCGGCGGTTATTTTAAATGGAAGACACCATTTCCATTTCATCACTATGCAAACTTAATCATATAGTTCAAAAAAACAAAAGCTGTTCTAATTGAATTCATTCTGTAAAAAAAATCTGGCCGTATGCCAATCTGCATCTTAATATAACCTTATCTAACAAACTATGCCGGGACACCCTCCCTCTGCAATTTGCTACGGAAAATTCTCGTACGCTACGGAAAGGCCTTAGATATCTGCGGACTCTTCAGCCCGTCTGATATCGTTAGTCTTGAAGCAACTGTACAGAATTTTCAAAAAATTCACCTCCTTATCCAGAATATTCTAAGATTTAGCTTATTATGAAATAAACTAAAATTCCTATATTGACATCGCCTATAAAATTAACCTTTCAATCTACTTAAGCACATGGGGAACATTATCAAAGTTTCAGGTGGCAAAATGCGGGAGACCTCTCTTAAAGACTATACAGCATACGCCGAACGAATAAAAACCAATGCCGCACAATATGTAAAAGAATCTTCTTCAGATGGAATACTTTTTGGAGAACCACAAACTCCACCAGTAAAAGAGACAGATTTTGATATTAAAATCACCCTGCTGAAAGACAAAGATACTCTTTTGCCATTAGGTCTAACAAACTTTAAGGGACAAGAGGAAAACAAGTCACTAAAATTCAAAATCACGATTACCGGTGAAGGTGTAAACCAATGGCAACTGGAGATTAAAAGTAAGGACCAAATTATTTACAAACTCTATTCTGCAACTAATGAACTGCAGGACGTTGAAATACAAGGAATCGCCTCAAAAAATAAAAACAATACTCCTGCTCAAAGCCCATTACCTCCTACAGAAAAACCCAAAAGATTCTGGCCTGCGGGTGAGTACCTGGTCGCATGGGACGGCTTTAACAGCGATGGTATTTACGATAGTTTCGCAATGACAAAAGGTGAAAAATTCATTGCAATAATTAAAGGACAAGCGGACTTCAGATCTAAGGAAGCTAAAACAGATCCCTTCTCCTTCAAATATGATGGAGTAGAATGGGTGGATCTTAAAATTAACAAAACAACAAAGATTATTGAAGTTACATTACGTGTTAACCTCCAGGATGGCCGCGCAAAAGGTATAGATCCCGTAAAAATGGGTGGTACGGTAGACCCCGATTTTGAATACAACCCCTGGGACAGAATACCTCCAAAAAAAATAGAAGAGTGGAAAAAAACACCAATAAAAAGTCGCATCCGTAGCTTTGATCAACTCAAACAAATGACTCTGGCTGGCTTAAAACAGTACTGGAGCAGAAGTCAGTCCAACAAGACGGATGCAAAGCTCGCTAAAGATGTTATGATAAGCAAAGAGTCCTACCAGGTCAATCTGACTGCTGTTCATACAGAAAACAATGCTCTGAATCCTATCGATTTAGTTTTTAACACCAATGGTGACTGGGATCGAAGTGGAAATCCAGGTATCCTTGCCAAACTATCCTATAATGCAGGTTACATAAAATACTCCAACGGCTGGGGTTACCAGGAACCAACAGCTGAAGACGCTGAATTCTCTTTTACAGCCGCCCATGAAATTGGTCACCCTATACTAAAGGCTTTCGGAAATTATGCTTATTCCTGGCAACACAAAGGCAGTTCTTATTTGTTAAACCAAGACCCAAAACCTACACCTGACGCAGGTACATTAGAAAAAGTCTGGAAAGACAACACACATATAGACCACATGCCCTCTACTTCGGGAGAATACTACCCTGTTTCAGGCGAAGTAGATTTAATGAAATACTACCATAACGAGCCTAATCCAAAAACATTCAGCAGGAGTATTGCCGCTGAACGTGATGTCCTGGGCCTGTTATGGTTAACTAAATTAAAAATAGAATGAGATACTCCGGTATAATACTCCTGCTCCCATTTATTTTGACCAGCTGCAAGGAAAAATACAATGGCTATATCTACGACGGAATCAGTAGCTGTCTCTTATACACATCTGACGCTGCCGACGAACGTAAAAAAGAGTGTGTGGGGGGGGGGGGGGGGGGGGGGGGGGGGGGGGGGGGGGGGGGGGGGGGGGGGGGGGGGGTGGGTGGGGGGGGGGGGGGGGGGGGGGGGGGGGGGGGGGGGGGGGGGGGGGGGGGGGGGGGGGGGGGGGGGGGGGGGGGGGGGGGGGGGGGGGG
>NZ_JAELTV010000399.1 GCF_016429005.1 Pedobacter sp. ASV19 | reverse complement strand
CCCCCCCCCCCCCCCCCCCCCCCCCCCCCCCCCCCCCCCCCCCCCCCCCCCCTTTTAGATGTGTATAAGAGACAGATAGGAGAGTAAGAGGCCTGCATGAAGGTTTCCCTTCCTGCGTTTCACATTGACACCAAACTGGCCATGGTAGGTATTCCATGTAGCAAGGTTAGGATGGTGGCCATTAAATTCACTATTGACTGTAACACCATTATCATCATAATTAAAATCCGTCCGAAATGAAGCATAACCAATAAATTTGGGGCTTAAAGCTTGTTTAATGCCGATACTGAAATTAGTTACAGACTTTCTCTGCTCATTGAATCGGAGCAGTTCATTGGTCATGTTCCTGTTTGACTCATTATCCGGCCTTACAAAGGAGGCATTTAAAGGACTAACAATATTGTACAGACCTACTTTTGAAAAGTATTCTCCTGTTAGAAAAATCTCTCCACCATCGCCGAAATCCAGCCCATAACCCAGGGATACACTGAAGGGATCCTTATAGGTTACCGGCAATCCAGTCTGTCTGCCATTCCCTAACACATTTAAGATCAGTGGCGTACCCGGAACCGGATGTAAATCATTTATAATCAAATCATTGGTAATCGTTGCATTTCCTTTGATATTGACCCGGGGGGCACTGATGAGTAAACCTAGATGATGGGGACCATGATCATATGAAGTACCAAACTTAAACCGCAAACCTATATTCCAGTAACTGATTTGATAGCTACTCTCTACATTGGTCATTGGCAATAGATTTTGTGTATCATTACTATTGATCAGGGCCCGTGCACTGTATTGCTCCAGATAATCTTGGCTCCTCAATTGTGCCTCGGCAGTGAGACCAATTGACCAGTGCTCATCAAGTTTTACAGCAAGGCTGCCACTTGCTACTGTATTGCTTACTTTGTTATGCGCCGCATATTGCCCAATAAATTCTTCACTTCCAGGACTGTAAGAGTCATCAAGTACATTCATTTTCTTATCCTGTCTTTGGGTAACCTGGTAATTACTTACCGGATCATGGACTAAAGAATAGCCTAGTGCAATCGTCTTTTTCCCCTTAAAAAAGAGATTGCCGGATACCATCAGTGGTATGATTTGTACACCACTGGATTTTAGATTCTTTCCTGCACCCACGCCATCTTTGATGTTGTACAAACCCAATTGATACAAGTTGCTGGAGATACTCACCGAGTTTTTGGGGTGCAGGGCCATTAACGCGGGATTGTAATAATACAATCCACTATCCCTGTCATTAACAATGGTTGCCCCGGGAGTTAGAAGCCCACCGGGACCAAATCCTGAATGCCAGTAATTGGCATCCTGGGCAAAAAGCCTTCCACTGTACATGAAGATCAGACAAAAGAAAAAGCTGAAAAAAAAGCGCGTAAAATTTAACATAGAGGTAGATTTAAGACTAAGAATACGAATATCTTTTAACATAAAGATAAAATTTACCGATTAAGATTGCAAAAAAGCCTATTGATATCTAAGGGGTTACGAAAAACAACTTCAATTCGTTCCTAATGCTAATTTTTCGGTCCGTAAAACATATTTTCTAAGAAACACGGTTTTAAGAGAAGATTGTAGCCCTCGCGAGCACTTTCTTATAGAATAAATAGGCTAATATTTTTAGTATTTATTTTTGATTTACGCTTTTTATTAGCAAACTTTGTGATGCTATGGTTGCGAACCCTGATTTTGACAACGAATTGATATGATTGAACTAACTTATTTTTCAGAGAAAGAACCTGGAAGTCCGGTTTACCAGGTGATCCAGTTTAACCCCGGCGAGCCCTGGCAATTGGTAAATGGGGATGAGGTGATCGGGACCGTGGATAAACAGCATGGTTTGTGGAACCTGCGGAGCTGGTCGGCTGTGCCCGAAGGTTTGGTGACGGGTATAGGACAGTTAATTGAGAATCAGCATTTCAATAAGCTGCCTGGACAGATTACGCAGCGTTGGTCAGATCATGTGCAGCAGGTGGTTGTGCTTAGCGATCGTGAATATTTGGTCATCTGTATAGATGGCATCGATCTGGAACGCTTTAAAAAGCTCTTTAGCGGTTCTGTTTCTGAACTGGTTAAAGATGAGTGGAAGGTTCGTTTTAGGGTGTATGATGCTTTGATGTCTGCTGATTTTGAGGTATTGGTCTAAATAAAAGATAAACAACTTCTATTTTCTGTTGTTATTGTATAACTAAATTGATAGCTTATGGAGCGTAAAAAGAAAGGTAGTCCTTTTGAGGGCTGTATTACAGAAAACTTTCAGGTAGAATATTGGGCAGGGAAATTTGGTGTTCGGCCGGCTTACCTTAGGGAAGTCATGAAATCAACAGGAAATGAGCTTGCCGCTATTCAAAAATATTTTAACAAGTAACTGTTATGCCAGGATTGCCTGACCTGGAGGTTCCACCATGAAGCAGACTCCACTAAACATTTCTTTTTCAGTTACATCATCCCGGTCAATGAGCAGTTCTCTTACCCGATTAGCCAATTGCTGATTATAAGCCATACGACATTTAATGACGCTCTCCGCCACCTTCACGTCTTTCCCCACCTTGTTGACGTGGCTGCTGAGGTGCACGTTGTTGCGGTTGTTGTCTTTGAGGTTGCGCTTGCGGCCTGGCCTGTTGTTGTGGCGCAGGTCGTTGCTGTTGTCTTTGAGGTTGCTGCATAGGACGCTGTTGTTGAGGAACACGCTGCTGCTGTCTTTCGGGCTGTACTTGCGGTCTGGCCTGTTGTTGTGGCACAGGTCGTGCCTGCTGAGGAGCTCTTTGTTCCCTTTGAGCTGGATTTTGATGTTGCACCTCCCGTTGTTGCTGAACTTGCCCTTGCGCCGTATTACGTTGCGGCCTTGCTTGCTGGTGATTTACAGCTCCTGGACGAGATGCCGGTGTTCGGTTATTATCGACTGAAGGACGGCTAATTGCTGGTGTTGCCGGACGTCCGTTGTTGACTTTTGCAAAAGAATTTCTGTCCTTTCTGGCAGCTGTTTGATGTGAAATCTGACTGGAGGTTGGTTGAATGCGTTCTCTCGCCGCCAGGCGATCCTGAGCTCTCGGCTTTGCAGTTACACCACCTGGGCCGTTAAAGCTGATTCTATTGTTATTGTTACGTACTACAGAACGGTCAATATAGGTGTTATGTATAACCGTCCTGTTCACCCGTACAACAGCAGTATTGTAACGGAATCTGCCATTATCCCATCTGCCGCCACTATAGCCATTTCCATAATAGCCGCAGCCATAATTTATACCGCCATAATATCCAACGCGAGGTCCCCAATATCCAGAATGAAATCCATAAAGGCCGCCAACATAGGCCCAATAGGCCGGAGTCCAATACAAACCAGGACGGGGAGGGGCTACCCACATTCCAGGAACCCAATAATAACCGTCTATATTGTCATAAGCCCAATAGCCCGGCTGCCACATATATCCATCAACAGGACATTCAGGTTGTGTATAAATCGGTAATGCAGGTGGGGCAATTCTAATAGAAATGCCTACGCTCACCTGTGCGAACGTATTTTGTTGTACCATGCATATCACCAATAGCAGCACAACTATTTTTCCAATTGCTTTCATACCGTGGAAACAATTACTTACAGATTAGGTTTCGCATTAATACAAAATAAAACACTTGTATGACAGATAATTATCTGAAACTATAGATCAGATGATGAGATGCAATAGAACCACTGGCTAGATCAATCATAAAAAATAATTAAATTAGCCGCATAGATGAAAGGTTGGGGTCTGGAAGCTAAAAACAAATTCATGAAACAAACAATGAAGAATAGTTAATGGATAAAATTAGTGTATTAGCTACAGGCGCTGTATTAACAATGTCCATTTCATTATTTCTATCCTTGTTTTTGATTACCGTTAAAACAGAATATAAGTTGAGTAATCGTCTTTTTGCTTTTTTTCTGGTTTTAACGGCACTTGATATTACTGGAAATCTAGGTCACTTATTGGAAACTCCTTTAGCTGCAAGAGTTTTTATAAGCTCATTTTTTTTCCTGCAACTTCCAACTTTCTATTTATATATTTTATCTGTCTCCTGTCTCTTATACACATCTGACGCTGCCGACGAACGTTAGCCGGTGTAGATATAGGTGGTGGCCGGGGAATTAAAAAAGGGGGGGGGGGGGGGGGGGGGGGGGGGGGGGGGGGGGGGGGGGGGGGGGGGGGGGGGGGGGGGGGG
>NZ_JAELTV010000398.1 GCF_016429005.1 Pedobacter sp. ASV19 | reverse complement strand
CCCCCCCCCCCCCCCCCCCCCCCCCCCCCCCCCCCCCCCCCCCCCCCCCCCCTTTTAGATGTGTATAAGAGACAGCCGGTGGGATTGTTGCAGTACTGGGTATTAATCTTCCAGGGTTGATCCTTGTGTTATTTATCGTTCCCTTTTGGGATGATCTTAAAAAGATCACCCGTATTAAGCACTCATTAACCGGTATAAATGCAGTCAGCGTAGGTTTTATTATTGCTGCATTTATATTGCTTTTAAAGCCTATAGGAATCGATTTTCTATCTATCGGCATCATGACAGTTACCTTCCTTGTTTTGAATTTTACGAGGATCAGTCCACCTTTAATTGTGATTGCCGGAATACTTCTCGGCTATTTTGTTTGAGCTAGAACGGCGCGTCGTCATCGTTCATATCATCCATTCTGGAAGGTTTGATGATGACGTTTCCTGCGGGCCTGTCGAAATCTGCTGATGGCGCCATGCCTGCTCCAGGACTGTCCATAGAGAAGGAATTTTGTGGCATGAAGTTGTCTTCTAAATCAGCAAATTTAACATACTTACCAATAAACCTTAATGGAACGATACCGGTTTCACCGTTACGGTGTTTTGCAATAATTACCTCACCAACACCTGCTTGTGAACGTCCTTGCTCGTCTTCGGTGATACCGTAATATTCAGGTCTGTACAGGAACAATACCATATCCGCATCCTGCTCAATAGAGCCAGATTCCCTTAAATCGGAGAGCATTGGTCGTTTTCCATTTGCTCCAGGTCTGCTTTCTACGGCACGGCTCAACTGAGAGAGGGCAAGTACAGGAACATTGAGTTCCTTGGCTACAGATTTCAAGGCTCTTGAAATACTACCAATCTCTTGCTCCCTGTTTCCTCCACCGCTCTGGCCTTCGCCTTTTCCATGCATCAGCTGTAAATAATCGATGATGATCAGCTGTAGGTCGTACTGTGCTTTTAATCTTCGGCATTTTGCGCGGAATTCAAATATATTAAGGGCAGGTGTATCGTCAATAAGCAGAGGTGCTTCTGTTAAAGTACCAATTTTGCTGTGTAATTGCTGCCATTCCCATTCAGCCAGATTTCCTTTCCTGATCTTTTCTTGTTCAATCTCTGTTTCTCCGGAAATTAAACGATTCACCAACTGTACCGAGGACATCTCCAGGGAGAATACAACTACGGCACGTTTAAAATCGACAGCTGCGTTTCGTGCACAGGTCAAAACAAAGGCGGTTTTACCCATCGCCGGACGTGCCGCAATGATCACAAGATCTGATGGCTGCCATCCGCCGGTAATCCGGTCAAGGTCGGTAAATCCAGATGGAACACCCGTTAAACCGTCACTTTTATTTCTGAGTTCCTCTAAAGTGGCCAGAGATTGTTTAACAATCTCGTCCATTTTTTGAGTATCTCTTCTCAAGTTGTTTTGGGCGATGTCAAATAAGTTTTTTTCTGCATGATCCAGCAGGTCGAAAATATCTGTGGTATCTTCGTAAGCATTCTGGATGATTTCTGAGGAGATGCGGATCAGTTCTCTCTGAATATATTTTTGAGAGATGATGCGGGCGTGGTATTCGATATTGGCTGAAGAGGCAACCCTATTGGTCAGGTTCGTGATGTAATAGGCGCCACCAACCATTTCCAACTGGCCCAGATTTCTCAGTTCTGATGTTACGGTTAAAATATCTACCGGTTTTGATTTTTGAAAAAGGATGGCGATGGCCTCGAAGATCTTTTTATGCGCTTCCGCATAAAAGACTTCCGGTTTTAAGATATCAATAACTGTAGACAGGGCATCTTTTTCCAGCATTAAAGCCCCTAGAACAGCCTCTTCGAGATCTAAAGCCTGGGGTGGGATCTTGCCCAGGGTATTCATGGAATTGCTTAATCTGTTTTTTCTGGCTGTGAAGTTTGATTTGTCCTGTCCTTGATTTCCGTTATCGTTACTCATAGGTACAAAAATAGACAAAAATTCAGCTCATTTTTTCATTTCTTTATACACATTTAAACAATGCAAATTCAAGGATTCTATAGGTTCTCCCTAAATTTGAAATAGTTTCCAACAGAAATGTGTGGATAAGAGGAGGTTAGCTCCTTAATTAATTAGCTTGCCCTTAATCTCATTATTTCAGTTATTTTTGCAGCTTAATAAAAGGGTATGGAAAATTTTAGGAGGTCTGGGAGACCTAAAGAAAATAATGAGTTTGTATTTGGTATACGTGCTGTAATAGAAGCAATTAAAGCTGGAAAAGATATAGAGAGTATCTATATTCAGCGTGGCCTGGCCGGAGACTTGATGCTGGAGCTAAAATCATTATTGAAAGGTATAGAAGTTCCAGTACACAATGTGCCTGCAGAGAAATTGCACCGGATGACACAGAAGAACCATCAGGGTGTTATCGCTGTAATTTCCTCCATTACTTTTCAAAAGATAGAAGACATTATACCAGCCATTTATGAAAAAGGAGAGACGCCATTGGTGCTGATCCTGGATGGAATTACCGATGTTAGAAATATGGGGGCAATTGCCAGAACAGCTGCTTGCGCGGGTGTGCATGCCTTAGTGGTACCTACTAAAAACTCTGCGCAGATTAATGCTGATGCGATAAAGACCTCTGCCGGTGCCTTATTCAGCATACCGGTATGCAGACATCCTAATTTGCATAAAACAGCTTTGTTTTTGCAGGAATGTGGTTTGCAGATTGTGGCTTGTACAGAGAAAACCAATGACCTGATTTATGTACCTGATTATACGCTTCCAACGGCTATTGTGATGGGTGCTGAAGATGAAGGAATTTCGAATGACATTATGCGGATGGCCAACCATTTGGCAAAGATTCCGATGATCGGAGAGATCAGTTCCCTGAATGTCTCCGTATCAGCTGGTGTCATTCTTTATGAAGCGATCAGACAACGTGGTATTTCTTGATAACTTATTTGTTGCCAAGAAGATATCCACTATAAGCTAAACCCTTTGCTACACTAATAAAACTGTCTTCTGACCGGACTGGTATGTTCTTGAATTTATCGCTGAAAAGTTCTTTTACAGCGATAAGAAGTGATGTGCCTCCGGTGATGAACAGACTGTCAATATCGTTGAGTCCGATGTTGTTTCTAAGGAGAAACTGATCCAGATATGTGCTGATTTTACCAAGGTCTTTTTGTATGACCTGATTGTATCGCTCCAGTGAAATATTTTCGCAGATCTCAATTTCCATATTGGAATAGCTGAATATGGAATCTGTTTTTTCTGAGAGTTCCACTTTTGTTTTTTCAATGGACTGAAAAACGGAATAACCCAGATTGTTTTCTGTGAGGGTAAGCAGGTTTTTGAATTTGGCGTCTTGTTTAGAGTAATGATAGTAGTTCTGGAGATCATTTTTGACTTTTAGTCCGTTAAAGAAGTTCATTTGTTCCCAGGAGCAAATATGTGTAAAGAGTGAAACAGGGACTTTCAGCATTTTGCCTGGAGCGGCTTCATACATGGTGTCTTTGCCGAAATAAGGTGTTCCTTTTTCCCACATAAAAGCAGAATCAAAACTGTCTCCGCCAATATAGATCCCGCCTGTAGCAAGGATGTCATCTTTTCTGTCTTTATGATCAGTTTTGGAGGGGTCTAGGATCATATAGGTGAAATCTGTTGTACCTCCACCCAAATCTGCTACCAATACTTTTTCTTTATGTTCTAATGTCCTTTCATAGGCAAAGGCCGCACCGATGGGTTCAAATTGAAAGGCAAAATTGGTAAAACCGGCCTGTTCTGCTGCTTTATGTAATCTTTTTTGAGCGAGATTGTCTTTCTCAGAGCTGTCATCATCAAAAAATACGGGTCTGCCAATGATGGCTTTGGAACATTCCCGGCCAATCACCTGATCCGCTTTTGTTTTGAGTTCTTTCAGGATGAGTGTAACAAGATCTGATGCATTGTACCTTTTGTTGAAAATGCGGGTTTCGATAAAGCTGCTTCTAGGTAAAATCCTTTTGACGGATTTCATAAAACGTCCTTTCATACCGTCTTTCAGATACGAAGAAATTGCTTGTTCGCCAACACAATAGTGTAGTGGTTCAGACATGGTTTGTTCGCTTTGGAAATAGAGTAGGGAAGGAACAGTGATGGTGTGGATAATTTCCGGTGGCCTGGATGGCCTCATTTAGATTTGCGGCAAACTGTTCACGGGTCATTGGACTTTCCAGTTTAACTTTTCGGTCCAGTTTGATCCCATTATTTG
>NZ_JAELTV010000397.1 GCF_016429005.1 Pedobacter sp. ASV19 | reverse complement strand
CCCCCCCCCCCCCCCCCCCCCCCCCCCCCCCCCCCCCCCCCCCCCCCCCCCCCCCCCCCCCCCCCCCCCCCCCCCCCTTTCTAATGACCCCCCCCCCACCGAGAACAACACCGGCTAACGTTCGTCGGCAGCGTCAGATGTGTATAAGAGACAGCTAAAAGAGAGCTCAATATTCCTAAGGGAGATGTACTCCATCAGTTCAGACAGGATGTAAACAATGGAACCTTACCCATGGTATCATGGCTCATGACTCCTGCTAATTTCTCAGATCACCCTGGTGTGCCTTGGTTCGGCCCATGGTTTGTAAGTGAGGTCATGGAGATCTTGACTAAAAACCCTGAGGTCTGGAAAAAAACCATTTTCATTTTGACTTATGATGAAAACGATGGCTATTTTGACCATATACCTCCATTTGTACCCCCACATCCTTTCAAAGAACATGCAGGAAAAGTTTCTAAAGGACTAGACCCAAAACTTGATTTCGCAGAGAAATCCCAGCAAACGAATCCTTCTATGAAGGAAAGCAATATCAGAGAAAGTCAGATTGGTCTGGGATACCGGGTACCTATGGTGATTGTATCCCCTTGGACTCGTGGCGGCTATGTGTGCTCTGAGGTATTTGACCATACTTCTTCTTTACAGTTTCTGGAAACTTTTATCGAAAAGAAACTGAATAAGAAAATCATTGAAGAAAACATCACCCCCTGGAGAAGAGCAATATGCGGTGATCTCACATCGGCTTTCAGACCTTATAACGGAGAGAAAATTGAACAGCCACAGTTCCTGGAAAAGGCACCTTTCATGGAAAAAATTTATTCCAGCAAATTCAAGGAAGTTCCTGATAATTACAAAAATCTTTCTGCCGAAGAAATTGCACAGATTAATATTGATCCTTTTTCTTCACCTTATTTTCCGCAGCAGGAAAAAGGTATCCGGTCTGCCTGTGCGTTGCCTTATGAATTATACGTCAACGGAGCATTAACCGATAAAAAATTCACAATCAGCTTCCAGGCGGCAAACAAGTATATGGGTAAAAAAGCAGCTGGATCTCCCTTTATAGTATACAGTATGAATTCTTACCAGGGAGAGGTATTGAGAGTATGGGATTATACCGTTTCAGCTGGTGACACTTTACAGGACGAATGGCCACTGAAAAACTTCGCAGATGAGCAATATCACTTGAAAGTATATGGTCCAAATGGCTTTTTCAGAGAGTTCAAGGGCGACCAGAAAAATCCACAGGTAAATATATCGTGTCGGTATGAACAAGATGAAAAGAATCCATTGCGTTTAAGCGGAAATATAATCGTTACCATTACCAACAAAAGCAAAATTGTTCAGGAAATGGAAATTAAGGATGAAAGTTATAAAACCGGAGTCAGACTATTGAAAGTTGGCCCAAACAGTAAGGCAAGTGTTGTTATCAATTTGAGCAAAAATTACAACTGGTATGATTTCAGTATCCGCGCAAAACAAAGTGGCCTTAATTTTATGGAAAGATTTGCCGGACGTATAGAGACAGGCGCAACAACCAAAACAGATCCGTTAATGGGAGGAATAGTTTAAAATGAATAAAAAATTGCTCTTCTTCTTTATCTTTTTTCCGGTAATAGCACTTTCTCAAACTACTAAAACCAGTTTATCAGGAAAAGTTGTTAACGAAACCGGACAACCAGTTGTGGGAGCGGCACTTTTAATCAAACATATACCTACAGGTACAATTTATGGGTGCCCTACAAACGAAGCAGGAATATATTTTATTCCGGATCTGAAACCCGGAGGACCTTATCAAATAGAATTAAGTAGTTTAGGCTATAAAAAGCACCAGGAAACTGGTGTTTTTTTTAAGCTTGATGAACCTCAGGTATATCATACTATTCTTTACAGCCTGATTAATTCACTTGTTGAGGTAAACATCACCTCTGCAACATCCGATTTATCTGCAGAAAATGCAATGGGCGGTCCCACTTACCATACAAACCAGCAGGCGCTTAGTTTATTACCATCGATCAAAAGAAGTGTAAGCGATTTCATAAAGCTGAATCCTTTAACCTTTGGTTATGCAATAGCGGGCGGCAATTATAGACAGAATTTCATTACCATTGACGGATCTGAATTCAACAATAATTTTGGTGTAGGAGACAATCTGCCGGGCAACGGGGCTCAGCCGGTAGCGCTTGATGCTATCGCTGAGATTTCAGTGAATACTGCCCCCTATAATTCTTTATGGGAATCTGGCTTTATTGGTAGTTCTGTTAATATGATCAGCCGATCGGGAAGTAATCATACCGATGGTTCCATTTATTGTTATTCCAGAAATCAGCACAGCTCTGGTCATCGTGTTGGAGAAATGAAAATAGAGCTGATGCCGCTTCAATATCATTTGGAAGGTTTTAGAATTGGCGGTCCGTTAATCATTGACAAGTTATTCTACTTTTTGAGTTTTGAAAAAGAGCAGGAGAGATATCAGCCCCAGGTGTTTCAGGCATCTACTCCGGATCTTCTCTACGGAAGTTCTGCAAAAATAAGCCGTCCATCAGCATCTGAGCTAGATCAGATCAGAAATTATCTTTTATCAAAGTATAATTACGATACAGGTCCTTATCAGAATTATACCTTTGACAATAAAAGCAGTAAAATATTACTTAAACTGGATTGGAACATTTCAAGAAACCATACATTTAGTATCCGTTACAATCAACTGAACAGCAACAAACCTGAGTTGATGAACGGATCAAGAAGCCCACTTACCCCCTTTCCCCTATCTTTAGGCAGAAGGAATAATAATGCACTTCATTTCAGTAACTCTAATTTTACAACTCAATCTGATTTTTATTCACTTTCTGCTGAATGGAACAGCCGGATAAATAAAAAAGTGACCAACGTCATCCGCAATTCTTATACCCGTCAATATGAACCCCGGAAATCCAATAGCCAGCTTTTTCCTTTCGTTGATATTCTGAAAGATGGAATCCCATTTACTTCTTTTGGCTATGAACCTTATACTTACGGTAATAAAAGAGAGGTCCATGTATTTTCTTTCAGCGATCATATTCGTTATACTACACATAAAGATATATGGACAGCAGGTATACAGCTTGATTACAGCAGCACCAAAAACAGTTATATGCCATTTGGTGCCGGTTATTACACATATGCTTCATGGGACGATTTTACCTTAGAAAATAAACCTATAGATTATGCGGTGACTAATGCGCTTAATGGTAAGCAGCCACCTGAATATAGTTTTAATTATTTAAATGCATCTACTTTTGTCCAGCAAACAAAACTTATTACTGAACGCTTCTTTATAACCTTAGGACTACGGGCCGACCTCCCCTTCTTCCCACAACCTTTACCAGAAAATCAGGCTCTTGCAAGACTTACTTTCGCTGATCATCTGCATCTGAACACCTCTGTATTACCGAGACCAAGTCTGCTTTTTGCTCCCAGACTATCCTTTTCTTACCATCTTACTGCTGATGGGTCTATGAGGCTAAGAGGTGGAAGTGGCGTATTTACAGGTAGAATACCCTTTGTATGGATCATTAGCCAGGCAAGGTATTCTGGAATGTATCAATTAACTCAAAGCTGGCAGGGTGTACAAAATACGCCGATTTCTTTTCAACCTGATCCATATCTGCAACATAGTTATTCAAATCAGGATGCACTTCCCTCCATTGTAAGTGTATTATCCAGGAATTTTAAAATGCCACAAAGCTGGAAATCAAGTTTAGCTTTAGATCTCAAGCTTCCGGGAGATTTTACCGGAACAATAGAAACATTATTCAATAAGGATATCAGGGGAATTTTATTCCGCGATATTAATATGAATGATCCGGTACCTTTAAATATTACAGGTTATCCCGATAACCGATTGGTATACCCCGCCAATAATTCTACTAAATTTATCAATCCATTAAACCACAAAGGAGAAGCTGATGCAACTGGAAATTTCCCTTTGAATGCTGTTTATGTATATAATTCTTCAAAAGGATACTATTTTTCAACTCTTGTCCAAATACAAAAAAAAATCGGTTCGACATTGGATTTCTCTTTAGCTTACAGTAAAAGTACCGCTAAAAATTACAATGATGGAGATGGCGACCAGACACTGTCTGCACTGAATTCGACAGCAACAGTAAATGGGGTCAATCAGCCAAATTTAAGTAATGCCTGTCTCTTATACACATCT
>NZ_JAELTV010000396.1 GCF_016429005.1 Pedobacter sp. ASV19 | reverse complement strand
GTGCAGGAGGATTGGCAATAATATTATCCCTTGTATTGTCTGCATAATTAAAGTTAGTACGAACACGGCTAGGCAAGTTGTTCAGGAAATCATCCACACTTCCGTAAGCCACACGGCCATTCCAAGAGTTAACAAAACCATAGGTGATGTTGTACAACTCATTGTGCGTACCAACAGTGAAAGTATGTTTTCCTTTAGTGAAGGTATAGTTATCTGTAAATTCAAACGTCTTTTGCTTCATATTAAAGATACTTGCTTCACGGTCAGTACCCAAGAAAATTGTTCCCCCTGCTGCACCAGTAATCTCAATTTGAGGTATAGCTGGGTTAGATGTAGGTGTTCTGTAATCATGGATATTAGAATATCCAATAACTAAACTGTTAGAGGCATTGTTAGACAACCTGCTTTTCAATTCTGCAACAGTAGAACTTTGATTGTTGTTTTGTTTAAAATCGATTCCACCAAACCTGAAGTTAGCCTGGTCACGCTCTAAGTTTGTCGCCTCAGATCTGATCGTGTTGTTGCGAATCGTTAACTGATTATTGTCATTGATATTCCAGTCTAAACGGTTGAAGAACTTGTTAGATTTTGCGTAGATATTATAATTGTCAGTATTCGCAAATGCACCTGCATCTACACCATACACATTTTTCATGCGATCAGAGATCTTTTGAGCCTGATCTAAAGTAAGCACCTTCATATCCGGAGAACCTGCTCCTAAGATCACAGGATCCTGACGGCGGGTCAACTCTTCGTTGGTGAAGAAGAATAATTTATTTTTAATGATTGGAAGACCTAATCTGAATCCAGCCTGATAATCATGGAATCCGGAAGGTTCTTTAGAGTTATCGCCAATTTTATTTCTGCCGATTAAAGAAGCATTACGTCCATAACCATAAACAGATCCGGATACATCATTCGTACCAGAACGGGTTACTGCGTTTACACTACCACCAGTAAAGTTACCGATCTTTACATCATAAGGAGCTAGCAATACAGAAACGTCCTGAATCGCATCTAAAGAAACCGGGCTTGTTCTTGTACTGCTTCCTGGCATACCTGAGCTTCCGCTCTGTCCGCCCAGTGAAGGACTGAAACCAATCGCATCATTGTTGATGGCACCATCAATCGTTACGTTATTATATCTGAAGTTGGTTCCGACAAAGGAGTTGTCTTTACTTCCCTGAGGGGTTAAACGGGTCACATCAGTTAAACTGCGGTTTACGGTAGGCAAAGTTTTAATCTGCTCCTCACCGATACGGGTACCTGTACCCATTTTAGTTCCGCCTTTTACACCTGTAACCACCACTTCAGACAGCTGCTGACCTTCGTCCAGCAAAGTAAAGTCTAAACGCTGATCAACTCCTAAACTTAGGTTGATGTTGTCTTTCTCTTGTTTGGCATAACCAATATAACTTACTGTTACTTTATATGGACCACCCGGATTTAAGTTATTTACGCGGTAAGTACCATCTGCGTTGGTCATTGCACCATATTTAGTACCAGTAGGAACGTGTACGATCAACACACTTACTCCTGGAATTGCGATGCCTTTTGCATCCCGCACTTTTCCGTTTGCACTTGATGTTGTTACCTGGGCGTTTGCACCTATTCCGAAAAGGAGGAGCAATGCCAGTAGAACATAGGAAACATTATTGGTTAGTAGCTTTGTTTTCATTGTCTGCTATTATTTTTTTTACAAAGCTAAACAGGCAACATGATCTTAATATTAAGCCTGCATTAATGCACGATACAGTTAATATTAAATTAAAAACGGGTTAAAAGAAGGAAAAAAATGGCTTTTTCGGTTCGGATACGGACTTTTATAAAGTCTAAAAAACATTAAATGGCGTTAAATTAGCACTAAGAAAGCATTAATCTAATGTTATGTTTATGTTAACAGGCAGGAATCTGCCTAATATCTCAGACCTATCTTCTTGCAGATGAAGTGCAACAGCCAAATAGGGCCGATTAACAGGAATTTAACGTCATCGAGAAAAGAGGGCTTTTTTCCTTCAATCTTATGCCCGATAAACTGCCCTATCCAGGCCAGCACGAAGATAACCGCACACACCAGCCATAAAGCTGGGCCTCCATTGGCCTGCGCCTGCTCTATTTTCACAATGCCCATAGACATGATAAATATGAGGATGAGCATCAGGTAAGACATCACCGGGGAAAGTTTATAATAGTAATAAATGGAAAAAGCGATCAGGAAAGAAGCCCAGTTCAGGTATCCGTTATACTTGCCCAGAAAACCAAGGTGAGGAAAAGGAATGGACCAAACCAGGCCGAGCAAACTAAACACGATCAATGGCACACATACCCAGTGAATGATTTCATTGGAGTGATTCTGATGGCTTTCTGCGTACTTATCAAAAAGAACATCAACCTGGCTTTTCTCTTGTGCTTTCATTATTTTTATTCTCTTTAATTGTTAGATGTAAAATTAAACATTCTTAAGGATGGCGCAAAAATAAAAAAGCGGTGGATTGCTCCACCGCTTCCTGCTGCTCAGCAGCTTTTATCTTATTTTGCAAAAGCAACCGAACGGGTTTCCCTGATCACAGTTACTTTGATCTGACCTGGGTAGGTCATCTCTGTTTGTATGCGGTTTGAAATATCAGCCGCCAGTAATTCTGCCTGCTGATCCGTTACCCGCTCGCTTTCTACAACAACGCGTAATTCACGTCCGGCCTGTATAGCAAATGTTTTTTCTACACCAGGATAAGAAAGGGCCAGCTCTTCCAGTTCTTTTAAACGTTTGATGTAACTTTCTACCACCTCACGTCTTGCACCTGGACGCGCGCCAGAAATGGCATCACAAGCCTGTACAATTGGAGAGATCATGGAAGTCATCTCAATTTCATCGTGGTGGGCACCAATCGCATTGCAAATTTCCGGATGCTCCTTATATTTTTCGGCCAGTTGCATGCCCAGAATAGCGTGAGGCAACTCAGGATTGTCATCAGGCACTTTTCCTATATCATGCAGTAAACCGGCACGTTTCGCCATTTTCGCATTTAGACCAAGTTCTGCCGCCATAGTCGCACAGAAATTAGCTACCTCACGGGAGTGGTGCAATAAATTTTGTCCGTAAGAAGAACGGTAACGCATACGTCCAACCATCCTGATCAGTTCAGGGTGTAAACCATGGATGCCCAGGTCAATTACAGTACGTTCTCCGATCTCTACGATCTCTTCTTCGATTTGTTTCTTGGTTTTGGCAACCACCTCCTCAATACGTGCGGGGTGGATACGTCCGTCTGTAACCAAACGGTGCAGGGCCAAACGGGCAATTTCCCTTCTTACCGGGTCAAAGCCTGAAAGAATAATGGCTTCCGGGGTATCATCTACAATGATCTCAATACCGGTTGCAGCTTCCAGGGCGCGGATATTTCTACCCTCACGGCCAATTACACGACCTTTGATCTCATCACTTTCGATATGAAATATAGATACCGTATTTTCAATAGCCGCTTCTACAGCAGTACGCTGAATGGTCTGGATCACCACTTTTTTAGCTTCTTTTCCAGCAGTCAGTTTCGCTTCGTCAACGATATCTTTTACCTGGATCATGGCCTGAGAGCGGGCATCTTCCTTCATGTTCTCGATGAGCTGATTTTTAGCTTCATCAGCACTTAATCCGGCGATAGCTTCCAGTTGCTTTACATGCTGACTTTTCAACACATCAACTTCTTCCTGTTTCTTAACCGCAATATCGGTTTGTTTTTCCAGGTTCTTTTTCTGGTTGTCCAGATCCTGTTCTTTACGGGTCGCGTTTTCGATCTTCTGGTTTAAGCTCTGCTCTTTTTGCTTCAGCGCATTTTCACGCTGGTTGATCTGGTTATTCTTTGTGTTGACCTCTTGCTCGTGTTCTGCTTTCAGCTGCAGGAATTTCTCCTTAGCTTCCAGTAAACGGTCTCTTTTTAAGATGTCAGCATTGCTTTCTGCATCTTTAAGGATCTTTTTAACTTTTGTCTGAGCTGCGATTTCCTGTTTCTTCAGCAAGCTTCGAAGCAGGTACCGCCCTATTAATATACCGACGGCAATGCCGGCAAGCAGATATCCTATTATTCCAACTATTTCTATTTCCATTTAATTATATATTAAAACATGCCTAAGCTTAAATCCCCTTAGTAGAGGCTGGCTTAAGCACGCTCTATCTTCAAAACTGTCTCTTATACACATCTAAAGGGGGGGGGGGGGGGGGGGGGGGGGGGGGGGGGGGGGGGGGGGGGGGGGGGGGG
>NZ_JAELTV010000395.1 GCF_016429005.1 Pedobacter sp. ASV19 | reverse complement strand
CCCCCCCCCCCCCCCCCCCCCCCCCCCCCCCCCCCCCCCCCCCCCCCCCCTTTTAGATGTGTATAAGAGACAGCTCAAACAAAATGACGCTGCTATTTTTAATCTGGCCAATACTTTTCTTTCCAATGACGCCTACCCCTCGGCAGTGAAGGCCTATGAGTATCTTTTGGCTAAGGGGCCACAAAATGAATATTATCTCCCGTCTAGAATCCAGCTGATCGATACAAAATATCAGTTGCTACTTCTGGGAGCTTACGAAAAAGCAGCGATTGCAGAACTGGCAGATCAGTATCAGGCACTGATTAAAGAATTTGGTTCTTCCACACAAACACTTTTTGCTATGACCAGATGGGCTAATTTGCAGGCCTATTATTTAAATGCACCAGCAAAAGCTGAAGAGGCCTTGGAAAATGCGCTAAAAGTCCCGAATCTAAATGCGATGGAAGCCGGACGGATTAAACTGAGTCTGGGTGATATTTATATCCTAAACAACGAACCCTGGGAGGCTTTCCTGATCTATGAACAAGTGGCGAAGAAGTTTGAGAACCAGGACATCGGAAATGAAGCCCGTTTCCGCTCTGCAAAACTCTCCTTTTATCAGGGCAATTTTGCCTATGCAAAAGCTCAGGCTGATGTGCTTAAAGCCTCTACTTCACAGTTGATTGCCAATGATGCCCTGAACTTGAGTTTACTCCTCTCCGATAACCTGCAATCTCCCGCCGACAGCAGCGCACTAAAGATGTATGCAGATGCAGAAATGCTGCAGTTCAGAAATTTACCGGAAAAGGCCCTTGCTAAGCTGGACAGCCTTAATATTGCATTCCCGGGAAACAGCCTTTCGGATGATGTGCAGATGTCTAAAGCCAATATTTATATTAAAAAACATAATTATGCCCTGGCTGCACCTGTTCTGCAAAACCTGATCTCCCAGCATCCCGAAAGCTTGTGGGCAGATGATGCACTTTTTATTCTTGCAGGATTATACCAGGACCAGCTGGCACAACCAGAGGAAGCCAAAAAATTATACCAGAAACTGATCTCTGATTTTCCGGGAAGTATGTATACCATTGAGGCCAGGAAATTTTACAGAAAACTTAGAGGAGACAATATTCCCTTATAGTCTTATCTTTGCAACATGTTATTATACAACGTTACTTTTATTGTAGAAGAGGCATCTGGATCCGAATGGCTCGACTGGATGCAGCAAGTGCACATTCCAAAAGCTCTGGCTACAGGCGCTTTTATTTCCAACAAGCTACTTCGGGTAGTGGATTCACCAAATGAGGGTATTACTTTTTGCTGTCAGTATACAGCCGAACATATGGCCGATTACCTGACTTTTAAAGAGCTTCAGGAGCCCGCTTTGGATGAAGAATTGAACATCAGGTTTAAAGATAGATTTGTATCTTTCCGTACTTTAATGGAATACATCGCATAATTATGAATATTTTACAGACACCTATTGCTGATCTTTTGGTGATCGAACCAAAAGTATGGAAAGACAACCGCGGCTACTTTTATGAGAGTTACAATGCAAGAATTTTAGCAGAAGCAGGCGTTGATGTCACTTTCGTTCAGGACAACCAGTCCTTTTCGCAGAAAGGAACATTAAGAGGACTTCATGCCCAAAAAGCACCCTTTGCTCAAGGCAAACTGGTGCGTGTGCTGCAAGGAAAAGTGCTGGATGTAGCGGTTGATATACGCAAAAACTCCCCTACCTACGGTCAGCATTACAGCATAGAGCTGAGTGGCGAAAATCATAAACAACTCTGGGTACCGCCAGGCTTTTTACATGGTTTTCTGACTTTAGAAGATAATACCATTTTTACTTATAAAGTAAGCAATTATTACGATAAAGAATCGGAAATAGGTGTCATCTGGAATGATCCGGATCTGAATATTGAATGGAGCCGGGAAATACCGGAAGCGGAGCTTTTATTGTCTGACAAGGATGTAGTGCTCCCTGCTTTTAAAGATCTTAAAAGTCCTTTTTAGGAAAGTATACAGAAACAAAAAGACCGGATGTTATAACATCCGGTCTTTTTGTTTCTGTATCTATTGTTTGATCAGATCGTAAAGTTCATCCAGTTTAGGAGAAAGTACAATTTCAATTCTTCTGTTTTTACTCCTGCTTTCTGCAGATGTATTTGGGGCCAGCGGCTGGTACTGCCCTTTACCTGTGGCCGTCATTCTTACTGGCTCTACTTTTTCTACTTCCGTCAGGAAGCGCACCACAGAAGTTGACCTCAGTACACTTAAATCCCAGTTGTCCTTGATCTGCCCCAGGTTGTTAATTTTCTGGGAATCCGTATGTCCTTCTACCGCAATATTAATTTCCGGTTGTTGCTTAAGTACTTCGGCCAATTGTGCCAATGCTTGTTTGCCTTTCTCATCTATAATGATACTGCCCGAAGGGAACAGTAGCTTATCTGTTAAAGACACGTAAACTTTACCATTTTTTATATCTACACTTAAGCCATTTTTAGTGAAGCCCAGCAGAGCACCCTGCAGCTTTTCTTTCAACTGGTTGGTTGCTTCATCACGTTTGCGCAAAATCTCTTCCACCTCTTTTAAGCGCTTTTCCCGGGCTTTCAGGTCTCCGGAAAGCTTAGTGATCTCATTGGTACTGTTGCTGCGTAATTTCGCGTATTTACCGTCTACATCATCATATTTTCCCTGCAGGTCAGCAATCTGTCCATGAAGTGATGCCGTGTCTTTCCTTAATTTGGCCAGTGTTGCTTCCAGTGTCTGACCGTTGTACTGCGATTCCAGCCATCCTTTATCTAAAGAGTCGGCTCTGGCCAAAAGGGCTTTGTATTTTTTGGGAGACAAAACGACACAGGAGGTCACAGAAGAGAGCAGCAGAATCAGGGCAAAGCCTAAGAAAGTGTGTTTCATTAATGGTTTATCAATTAAAGGTTATTGTTTAAAGACTGGTCATTATTGTTCAAGTGCATTTCGTAAAAATGCAACTAATGGATAAATGGTTTCAAAATAACTTTTCAACTTATCAACGATATTGGATTTAAAAAAATCCTCGTCTTTAAGTTCTTTGATCACTTCAAAACTCTTTAGTTTCAGATAAGCGATATTAGGATCTGCCGGATCATATCCCTTAGGTGCATTTTTCAGCGCATTTTCCATACTGAATCTGAAGTTTTTGGCAAAATCCTTTTCCTGTATAATTTCCAGAAAGTCGGAAATATTATAATCTATTTCCTGACGGATCAGCTTGAGATGCGGAGCTTCCGGCATCCAGTAACCTCCTGCGATGAAACAGTTTCCAGGTTGCAGATGAAGATAATATCCTGGTTCGTTTCCACCTTTGGTGCGGGCAGAAAACCAGATACCAAAATTGGTTTTGTAAGGATCCTTATTTTTACTAAACCTAACATCGCGATAAATCCGCAGTACGCATTTTTTTGGATCTGTCTCGGCAGAAAAAAGCGGATCTGCTTTAGCGATTTCAGGAATCAGCAGTTGTACCAGCTGTAATACATCTTCCCTGGCTTCCTCATATTCTACTTTATGTTCAGCAAACCATTCCCTGTTGTTATTCTGGGATACATCTTTTAGAAACTGGAAAGTTGAAGGTTTAATCATGTTTCAGTGTCATCGTTTTTTTACGGTATTTCACATACCATAACACACCTAAACCGCCGATTAACAAATAAGGAATGGCCATCAGATAAAGTACACCCGTATTCAGGCCCTTACTTTGGGTATTGCCATTTTTAACACCCTGTTCTGCGCTGATGGTACACATGGCACATTGCGCGCTGGCTGTATGTTGCACTGCAATAGTGGATAGCAGTATAAAAACGAAGACAAATGCGATCCTTTTCATAATAGCAAATATAAGTAAAGAACGTTAATGAAGAAGGAATAATTGTGGATGACAGGTCATTAAATAAAAAAGCCTTACCGTTAAAAGGTAAGGCCTTGAAAGAATTATATTCTTATTAAAAATTGTAATAAGGAGAAATCATCAAATAAACAACAACTCCAGTCACCGCTACATACAACCAAAGAGGGAAGGTAATTTTCGCAATCTTCCTGTGTTTATCAAAACGCTCTGCCAAAGCTCTCACATAAGTGATCAGAACTAAGGGAATTATTGCAATAGAAAGCAAAATATGGGTAAGCAGAATAAAATAATACACATACTTAATACCTCCCTCTCCACCAAATTTAGTAGAAGGCGTTGTCATATGATAAGCAATATACATCACCAAAAACAACAAGGAGCAGCCAATTGCGG
>NZ_JAELTV010000394.1 GCF_016429005.1 Pedobacter sp. ASV19 | reverse complement strand
CCCCCCCCCCCCCCCCCCCCCCCCCCCCCCCCCCCCCCCCCCCCCCCCCCCCCCCCCCCCCCCCCCCCCCCCCCCCCCCCCCCCCCCCCCCCCCCCCCCCCCCCCCCCCCCCCCCCCCCCCCCTATTAGATGTGTATAAGAGACAGGTCCTGACCTCTGCATTACTAACCTCCTAACTTTTATAAACCTTCACTATTCCAGTTGTCAAACTGATCTATTGCATTCTCCAGGTCATCTATAATTCCCTCTAATTCTTGGGTCCTATACTCATATGACTCTCCTTTTTCACTTTCCTGCCATTTTTCGGATTTTTCATTATAATAATCCTCCCGTTTCTCTTGCAATGACCTTGCTTTTTCTAATTGAGCTTGTAATGCTGTTAAATTAAATTTATTCATTCTTGGATTTTTAAAGCCCAACATCAGGCACCTCAAAACCCCGCGCCTGGGAAGTGGCAGCGGGGCAGTGAGGGTTTTTTCAATCACGCTCTAGCAAACGTTTCTTTAATTACTTGAAATAATGATGCTCAAAGGATTTCTCAGAGATCTTTGTGGCCTTTGTTACTTTGAACAGCTCGCATTTAGCAAAACTGTATTGAGTGTCAGGTTTTGAATCTTTTTGATCCAGGTAAACTATTCTACCCTCAGCTATCCAACGTATATGTAAAACATTGAAGAAATAAACTAAGCCTTCTTTGTCCTCTGCTTGAATGTTGAATCCTAACTCATCTTCTGATTTAAGTTGAAAATCGAGAGTTCCTTTTCTTGTTTTTCCTAATACTAATACTTTCATTTTTATAAGCGTCAATTGTTTTAGTTGACAATTCAAATATATACGTACTATTTTGCATTTCAAAATAAAATTGCAATTTATTACGTTTTATTTTGCATATTTGTTTTATGATTAGAGATTTGAAGGCATTTTACGTTGCGATTATTGATAATGAGGTGATTTGCTTTGACACCAATTTGAAATTGTTTGTTGAGCAATTCGGTAAACTAGCACCAGATTCGCGCAATTACGATTGGTTTTATAGGCAATTCAAAACCTCTGATAAATTTTCTTATACATTCAATAGCAGCAAAGTTTATTACTTTCAAAAGGTCGTTTAATATTCTCCAGATGCACCGCCGCCGCCAAAATCACCGCCTTCAAATCCACTGAAGTCAGATGAAGAACCACCGTCAAATGAACTGCTGTCTGGTGAGATCGATTCGTCAAGAAAACTTGAATCCCCAAGGCCAGAAGAAAACATATCATTTTCAAAAGCCTCTGGGCTATTGGTTGGCTGATCGATCTCTTCGTCTTCCACGAAATTTATTTTCTCGTAATTCCGTAAAGAATCTATTGTTAATGAAGTTACTTTCTGGCCGTAATAGTAACTAAGCCCATCATGGGACCTGAATGTTTTAACACATTTGTAGTTTTTCATTTTATCGTTTTTAGGTTATCAATTAATTCTCTTACCGCATTTCCTGCAGTACAGTTTATTTTGCTTTGTGAACAATCCATAGTGGATGAACAAGCACCGGATCCATTTGAAGAATTTCATTTCTTTAATTTTCTTTTGTAAGTGGTATAATCCATTGTTACTCCTATGATCACCGCAGCAACCAGATCTATTATGTGATATTCCATTAAATAAAGTTTTAAAACGGTGTGTCATCTTCGTCTCCAGAATATGGATCCGGATTTAATATTACGCTCATAGAGGCCTTTCTGAAACCATCTATTGCTGAGGCCGGCGAATCTTTAGGTAGTTCTGGTAAATCACCACAAATATCGCTGAACTTCATAAATGCACCATTGAATTTCAGAATAGCCGTATCCAAAGGCCCATGTCTGTTTTTCGCAAAAATTGTTTCACATAAACCAATCAAAGAGTTTCCTTGTTCATCTTCAGTTATGCCATAATACTCTGGACGGAACAGAAAGATGACCTGATCAGCGTCCTGTTCTAAAGACCCCGACTCGCGTAAATCCGAAAGCATTGGCCGTTTGCCGTTTGCACCAGGTCTGCTTTCAACTGCACGGCTCAGCTGTGAGAGGGCAATTACAGGAATGCCTAGTTCTTTAGCAAGCGATTTACATCCTCTGGAAATTGCTGAAATATCCTGCTCTCTATTGCCGGATCGAGCACCTTTTTCACCATGCATTAACTGCAGATAATCAATGACTATCATTCCGATATTATGCTTGTGTTTTAAGCGGATAGCTTTGGATCTCAATGCTTGAAGTGTTAATCCGCCGGTATCATCTATGAATATCTGTGAATCAATCAGTGAATTCATATGCAGAAATTGGGCATTATCAAACTCAGTCAATCGTTTTTTACGAATCTTTTCAAAATAAATTTCTGTTTCTGCAGATACAATTCTGTCCACTAGCTGCTCCTTACTCATTTCAAGTGAAAAAATTGCGATAGGTTTTTTACCTTTTACTGCACCGTGTCTAGCAACATTCAGAATAAAGGCTGTTTTACCCATTCCAGGACGGGCTGCAACAATGATAAGATCTGTATCTTGCCAACCACCTGTTATCTTGTCTATGTCAACAAATCCCGAAGTTAACCCAGTCAACCCATCTGGAGCTTCTTCTTCATAGCTTTTCAGCCGTTCTTTCAAAATATCATTGAACTCAACTGGTTCTTTTCCTACGTTTACAGCGACTTTCTGAAATAAATCACTACTTAGGTTGTCATATAGGTCAAAAATATCCTCAGCGTCAGAATAAGCAGCTCCTATGTAATCTGAACAAGTTCTGATCATTTCCCTTTGCAGGAATTTTTGCTGAATGTACAAAGCATCCCTTTCAACCGTAGCTGAAGAAGCAGCTTTGCTTGTCAGTTCTGTAACGTAACCGGCACCTCCGGCAGCTTCTAAATCCGATGTTGATCGCAGCTGCTGTGTTACCGAAAGAAAATCCACATGTTTGCTACTTGCATGAAGCTGGGAAATAGCCCTGAAGATAACTTTATGATCCTCCCGGTAAAAACTCTCTGCAAAGATCCAGGAACTGATTCTGTGAAATGCTGATGGTTCTGTTAGGAGGGAGCAAAGCAACCATTGCTCTGCTTCTGGTGCCTGTGGTGGAAGTAGCCCCATATTTTTACCTTGCATGATTTACCGCCCCCCTCGGTTTTGACCCTAAAACAAATCCTGTTGTCTCTGGCTCTGTATCATCATTCAATTTTTTTGATCGTTTGTAGCTTGGAATCCAGTTGAAGAAGTATTTGAACACTTCCATCGGTTCTTTGCCCTTTAGGTCACCTGTAGCGGTTTTTAGTTCAAAAAATGATCTAAACCATTTCAGTGATATTTCTTCCGTGATTTTATGATGTTTGATTAAGACCGAGTGGAAAGAATGATTTTTTAGTGTTTCTTCAGCCGCAGCAAATTCTTCCTCATTCAGTAAAAAATCAGCCGGCAACTGTTTGCTTTCTTGAACAAAGGGATTATCAGTTTCCGGAAGAAAATCAATCTCTGGATCTGATTTGGTTTCCCCTATAACCCCTTCCTTATCTTTGTCTTTATCTTTGTCTTTATCCTTGGCCCCTTGCAAGGGGCTTATAAGCCCCTTAATTTTTTCTAATAAATTGTATTTTTTCAGAATATCGAGTACAGATAGGTGAACTCTGTTCTTTTCGTTTAGCGTTCCGTATTGATCTTCTATAAAATCTGGAATGAACCATTTCTCTCCATTATCAAAAATTAAAATTTTTTCCCCAAAGATTTGCGGGATTTTTTCCCATTCAATTCCGCCACCAACGCGAAGTTCAGCTACCTCCTGATCCACATGCCAAATTCCAGCATGATCGCAGTCATCATTAATGTAAAACCAAAGGAGCTTATAAGACCCTTTTAAGCCCCTTACAAAGGGCTTTTTCCATTTGTTAGTATCGGAAAATCTTTTAGCCATGGTTATTTATTGGTTTAGTCTTCTTGCTTTAAAAATTCTTCCCTATCAGCTCCTTTAAGCTTCAGGGCTTTACTTGTAATACGATTCACTTTTTCAATGCTGATACTGTATTTAGTTGCCAGCTGGGCAATAGTTTGATTTGGATTGAAAAAGTAATCGTAGGCCACCTTTCTCTCTAGTTGAGAGTAATTATTGCTTTTAAGATCAGTCATCATTTTTATCATTTAGTCCTGTAACCCCTGTCTCTTATACACATCTGACGCTGCCGACGAACGTTAGCCGGTGTAGATCTCGGGGGTGGCCGTATCATTAAAAAGGGGGGGGGGGGGGGGGGGGGGGGGGGGGGG
>NZ_JAELTV010000393.1 GCF_016429005.1 Pedobacter sp. ASV19 | reverse complement strand
ACTGATCCGGCGCCCACCTAGCTCTACACCGGCTAACGTTCGTCGGCAGCGTCAGATGTGTATAAGAGACAGGGTTTAACCGGACAATAATAGAACTTACCCTTCCCATCTGGAAAAATATAGCCATGGGATCAACTTTTTTATAAGGTGATTCCGTAACAAAGTCCTCCATCACCCCAATTACAGTATAGGGTTTATTCGCATATCTGATCGTTGCTCCTACAGGTTCTTTTAACCCCATCGTTTTTACCGCAGCTTCATTTACAAGAATAGATGTCGAATCTGCAAACCGGGGCGAAAAATCTCTTCCCGCCAGAATCTTTGTCCCTGTCGTTTTACTAAAATCATATCCAGAATACCGGTCATTAATTAGAATCATCTCGTTGGGGTTTTTACCAGGCCAGCTGAAATCAGTTGTATTATTGGCAAGTTCATTTAAGGGCTGACTAAAATAAGTTACATCAGTAACGGCCCCGGATTTAAGGAGTTGATCTCTCACCAGCAGCAATTGGGACTGCGTTTGTAAATTTCCCTGGATGGGTATTTCCATCAGCCCTGTTCTATTGTATCCAATAGGTCTATTTTTTACATAATTCAACTGCAGATAAATTACAGAGGTGCAAATAATCAAGCAGGATGCAAATACAAATTGAAAAACCACCAATACCTTTCGGATAGAAAATGAGGAATTCCCAGTCTTGTTCAAACCTTTTAACACCTTTATCGCTTCAAATGATGAAAGATAAAATGCAGGATAACTTCCGGCGATAAAGCCGGTTAGCAAAGATAAACCTAAGAGCGTGCTCCAAAACCGCCAATCCTGATAGGCGATGGCCAGATGAATATGGAGCAGACCATTAAAATAAGGCAAAACCAATTCAATCAGCATAAATGCCACTCCCATACCCAGCATGGCAAGAAGCATTGACTCCAGCATAAACTGTCCGATTAAAGATTTTCTGGAAGAACCTATCGCCTTACGCACCCCCACCTCTCTCGATCTCTTTTCAGATCTGGCAGTAGAAAGGTTCATGAAATTCACACAGGCAATCAACAAAATACTAAATGCCAAAACCAGGAAAATCCGAAGTTGCTCAATCTTACCACCTATAGCTTTCCCGTTTTCAAATTTATCATATAAGTGCAACTTTTCCAGTGGCTGCAAAAAGGCTTCACTGGTAGAAACTTTTCTGTTCCGCTTATAGATTCCTTTCATTTCCCGGCTTACCTGATCAAAAAACCTGTTGTCCTTTAACTGTATAATCGTCAAACCATTATTGGATTTCCAGTTCAGTTCTTTTAACGATGGATTTTGCCTTTCTTTCAAAGCCCAGGGCAGTAAATAATCAAAACGAAAACTGTTATTTTTAGGGATATCTTCAATAATACCTTCTACTTTTAAACCCTCCCTGTCTCCCAATTTTACTATTTTATTGATCGGATCTTCGTTACCAAATAAACTCTTTGCCAATGTCTCTGTTAAGATTACTGTATTGATGTTCTTTAAGGCACTGGCAGCGCTTCCCCTTATAAATTTATAATCCAATATCTTCAAGAAGGAAGGCTCTGCAAACAAAGCCATCTTTTTAAAATTATTATGTTTATAACCAATAAGTATGTTTTCCGGATAAGTGGAATGTGATGAATAAGCTACACCGGCTATTTTATCCCTGATTTCCTTCGCCATCGGCACTGGTGTCCACGGCCAGCTTGAAATTTCACCGTTGGCATCCATGTTATGGTATACCACGTAAGTTTTTTCATAATTACTGAATTGCTTATCGTAGCCCCACTCATAAGCAACATACAGCAACAGGACCATACAACTCGCAATACCAATGGCTAAACCACTTATATTAATTGCTGTGAAGGCCTTGTTTTTCCATAAGTTCCGCAAAGCGATTTTCAAATTCAGTTTAAACATCTTCTTTTTGTTTAAAAACTATTCATATTTAAGCGCATCTATAGGATCTGACTTTGCCACTTTTACCGATTGCATACTTACGGTAAGAATTGCAATGAAAAGAGAAAGTGCAATGGCTATCGCAAAAGGTAAAAAAGAAAGGCTAACCCGGAACTGATAAGCCGACAACCAATTTTGAATAATGATGAAAGCAATTGGAAAAGCTATCAAATTCGCAATAGCCACCAGCTTTACAAAATCTTTGTTGAGCAGGGTAAGAATATTTATTGTACTGGCCCCCAGAACCTTCCGGATACCGATCTCTTTTTTTCGTTGCTCTGCCATAAACAAGGCCAGGCCCAGTAATCCAAGACAGGAAATAAAAATGGCAAATCCACCAAACCAATTAGATAAAGTACCCAATAACTGCTCATTCTGAAACTTAAGCTCAAAATTTTCACTTACAAAATGCCTGCCTACCGGGAAATCAGGATTAATCGTTCTGGCTATCTCATCAATTTTTGCAATCGAAGCAGAAATACTTTGCCCAGGGTTTAACCGGACCAGTACATATTTAAAGTTAATTTCCTCATCTGCAATAATCATAGGACCAACACTTTGATATGGCGATTCCATAATAAAATCTTTCATTACACCGAGCACAACAACAGGTTTGGACCACCACCTGAAGGTAGCGCCAATTGGCTGCTTTAAACCCATAACCTTGGCTGCGGCTTCGTTAATCATTACTTTTGTAGTATCCCTGTGAATTTTAGAGAATTCCTGGCCTGCAAGCATTTTTGCACCTACAGTTTCCGTAAAATCAGGGCCCGCACATCTATAATTAAACAATACTGCATCCTTTGGATTTTTCCCTGTCCAGTCGACATCGAAAGTATTGCTTCCACCCTCATTCAGGCTATTGCTAAAATAGGAAACATGGCTTGCAGCACCAGATTTCAGTAACTGTTCTTCCAGAAGATGTAACTTATTCTTGTTACGAAGATTACCCTGAATAGGAATTTCTATCAATCCATCCTTATTAAAACCCGCAGGTTTATTTTTGATATAATTTAGCTGCTGATAAATAACAAACGTGCAAATGATCAAACAAACTGCAAATACAAACTGAAAAACCACAAGTACCCTACGGATAGAAAGTGTGGAACCTCCATTGACGCTAAACCCTTTTAAAACCCTCACAGGTTCAAAAGAAGATAAATAAAATGCAGGATAACTTCCCGCAATACACCCGGTCAGTATGGTCAGACCAATTAAAGTCGCCCAAAATATCCAGTCCGTGTAACTAATAACGAGTTCTATATTTAACAAAGCATTAAAATAAGGCAAACTGATTTCAATCAGCACAAAAGCAACAGTCATTGCTATAAAAGAAAGCAATACAGATTCAATGATAAACTGGCTGATCAGTGATTTCCTGGAGGAACCTATAGCCTTACGTACACCAACTTCCCTTGCCCTCTTTTCCGACCTGGCCGTTGAAAGGTTCATAAAATTGACACAGGCAATGAGCAGTATGCAAAAAGCCAGCGTAAAGAAAATACGGACTTGATCAATTTTTCCACCTACAGACTCGCCATTTTCAAATTTATCGTACAGATGCCATTTTGCAAAAGGATGAAGAAGAGCTGTATTAGTGGCACCCTTCATATTCCTTTGATAAATACCCTCCATCTGATGGTTAACATCATCAAAAGAAGCCTTCTCATTGAGCTGTACCAAGGTCAAACAGGAATTATTTCCCCAATTGATATTTCTTGCCCATGGACTGTTTTGCTCAAACAATTTCCATGAAGCCAGATAAGTAAACTGAATCGTATTATTTTTTGGTACATCTTCAATTACGCCTTCAACTTTCAACAAATCGACAGCTCCCTCTTTGAGCGGATCCCTGTTTTCAACCTTTATTGTTTTATTGATCGGATCTTCATTTCCAAATAATTTCCGGGCCATACTTTCTGTCAGCACAACAGAATTTACTCCTTTCAATACCTGGTCCGGATTACCTTTAATGAATTTAAAATCCAGTATCTTCAGAAATTCAGGATCTGCAAATACCATGGGTTCCTTAAAACTGTTCTTGTTATAACTGATCAGCTGAGGGCTGGGATAAGAGGAATGAGAGGCATAGGCAACACCCGGTATTTTAGTCCGGACTTCATTGGCCATAACCGTTGGTGTCCAGGCCCAGCTAAAAGTCTGAGTTGGTGTTACGGAGTTGTTATACACTACATAAGTTCTATCATAATTCTTAAATTGCTTGTCATAACCCCATTCATAAGCAACATACAGCAACAAGACCATGCAACTGTCTCTTATACACATCTGACGCTGCCGACGAACGTTAGCCGGTGTAGATAGAGGTGGTGGGGGGGGGATTAAAAAAGGGGGGGG
>NZ_JAELTV010000392.1 GCF_016429005.1 Pedobacter sp. ASV19 | reverse complement strand
CCCCCCCCCCCCCCCCCCCCCCCCCCCCCCCCCCCCCCCCCCCCCCCCCCCCATTTTAGATGTGTATAAGAGACAGCAGCTAAGAGTGTATTGTCACTTTCGATAGATGAATTAGTAAAACGTACTGATTTAGAAGAAGAAACAATTAAAGAAGTTGTTAGTATTTTAAAATCAGAATTTGAATAAACGTAACTTGCAGTGCGCTTAAGGAGCACTGAGGTTCATGTGGGAAATTAAAAACAAATCACATACACATGAAATAAAACAAGAATAAACGTTACTTTTGTATAAGAATTAAGAAAAAAGAGGAGATCAATGTCAGACGACAAACCAATAATTTTATTTAAGGCAGTTAAGGAACTTAACGTAGGGATAGCTACGGCCGTTGAGTTCCTGGAGAAAAAAGGCTTTTCTGTCGAGAATAAACCCACAACAAAACTTTCAAGGGATATGTATGATGCATTATTGAAAGAATTTCAGGGAGATAAGATCGTAAAAGAAGAAGCCAATCAAATTGTTATTGGTAAAATTCGTCGGGATGAACCTGAAGTTGTGGAGAGAGCTGCAGAAGCCCCGCAGAAAAATGTTGAATTCGAAAATGAAGGTGTTCTGATCAAGAACCTTCATTCGTATACACCTCCGGTTGAGAAACCGAAAGAAGAACGCCCGGTGGCTAAAGAAGAAACTCCTGTAAAAGCGGCAGAAGAAAAAGCTGCTGAGAAAACAGAAGAGAGTTCTTTGCCTGGGGTTAAGATCATCGGGAAAATTAACCTGGATGATCTGAATTCAAAAACGCGTCCGGTTAAGAGAGAGGAAACTCCTGTTAGCCCTGCGCCGGTAACTCCTGCTCCGGCACCTGTTGCTGAGGTTAAAAAAGAAACACCTGCACCTGAAGCACCAAAAGAAGAGCCAAAGGTTGCAGAAGTTATAAAAGAAGAAAAACCTGCAGAGGTTAAAGCAGAACCGGTTCAGCCCGTTGCCCCAGTGAAGGCAGAGGAGCAGCCAAAACCTGCTGAGCAGCCTGCTGCAATTAAACCGGAACCGGTAAAAGAAGCAGTGGAACCAAAAATTGAAAAGCCTGAAGAGGTAGAGGTTATTAAAGCCAGGTCAGTAAAACTTTCCGGGCCAAATATTATTGGCAAGATTGTGTTGCCAACAACACCAGAGCGTAAGTCTCAGCCAATCGCATCGTCTAACGATAGTGAGAGTGCGAAGAGAAAACGTAAACGTAAAAAAACTCCGGGAGGACATCCGGGTCAGGGGCAAAACCCGAACCAGGGACAACATCAGGGGGCGCAAGGTCAGGGAAACAATCCTCCGGCCGGCCAGCAGAATCCTCCAAGACCTGCAGGTGCACCTACGTTTACCAACAGACCGGATTTTAGAAATAATACAAATAATGCAGCCAGCAGGCCTAATTTTAGAAACAACAAACCGGGAGCACATCCTGGCGGATCTAAAGAAGAGCCTACGGAAAAAGAGATCCAGGATCAAATCAAGGCTACACTTGCCCGTTTAAGCGGAGCAGGGAAGTCTGGTAAATTTGCGCAACGTGCAAAACTTCGTCGCCAGAAAAGGGATGATGTGGCCATGTCTGCAGATGAGGCAGCTTTAGAACAGGAATTGCAGTCCAAAGTATTAAAGGTTACCGAGTTTGTTACGGCAAACGAACTGGCCAATATGATGGATGTTCCGGTAACTAAGATTATCGGTACTTGTATGAGCCTTGGAATGTTCGTGTCGATCAACCAGCGTTTGGATGCAGAAACTTTAACAATTGTTGCTGATGAGTTTGGTTACGAGATACAATTCGTTAAACCGGATGATGAGGGTGATATTTTAATTGAAGAAGAGGATTCAGAAGAAGATTTGGAACCAAGGGCTCCGGTTGTGACCATTATGGGGCACGTGGATCATGGTAAAACTTCCTTACTGGATTATATCCGTAAAGCAAATGTGGTTGCCGGTGAGGCAGGGGGTATTACCCAGCACATTGGTGCCTATATGGTAACTACGCCAACTGGCAAGAAAGTAACATTCCTGGATACACCGGGTCACGAAGCCTTTACAGCGATGCGTGCCCGTGGTGCGAAAGTGGCGGATATTGCGATCATTGTGGTTGCTGCGGACGATGCGGTGATGCCTCAGACAAAAGAGGCGATCAACCATGCGCAGGCTGCAGGTGTTCCATTGGTGTTTGCTTTTACAAAGATTGATAAACCGGGTGCAAACTCGGATAAGATCCGCGAACAGTTGTCTATGATGAATATCCTGGTAGAGGATTGGGGTGGTAAATTCCAATCGCAGGAGATTTCTGGTAAGAGCGGATTGAATGTTGATTTGTTATTGGAAAAAGTATTGCTTGAAGCCGAGTTATTAGAGCTGAAAGCAAATCCTAATAAACGTGCTACGGGTAGCGTAATTGAGGCTACTTTAGATAAAGGCCGTGGTATCGTTACAACAGTTCTGGTACAGGCGGGTACTTTAAAAATTGGAGATCCGATTTTAGCGGGTAGTTATAGCGGACGTGTTAAGGCCTTGTTTAACGAGCGTGGACAGAAAGTGGACAATGCAGGTCCTTCGGTACCGGTACAGGTATTGGGTATGCAGGGCGCACCTACTGCCGGTGACAGGTTCAATGCACTGGAGAGTGAAGTGGAAGCAAGAGAGATTGCAAACAAACGTTTACAATTGATGCGTGAGCAGGGCTTACGTACGCAGAAACACATTACTCTGGATGAGATTGGCCGTCGTTTGGCAATTGGTAACTTTAAGGAGCTGAACCTGATCATCAAAGGTGACGTGGATGGGTCTATCGAGGCCTTGTCAGATTCATTATTGAAGCTGTCTACTGAGGAGATCCAGGTGAACATCATTAGTAAAGCTGTAGGTCAGATTTCAGAGTCTGATGTATTACTGGCATCTGCTTCTGATGCGATCATCATCGGTTTCCAGGTACGTCCTTCATCTGGTGCACGTAAGTTGGCTGAGGCTGAGCAAATCGATATTCGCTTGTACTCTATCATCTACGATGCGATCAATGAGATCAAAGCGGCGATGGAAGGTATGCTTGCTCCGGAATTCGAAGAGAAAATCACTGCGAACGTGGAGATCAGAGAGACTTTCAAAATTACGAAAGTGGGTACCATTGCAGGATGTATGGTGTTGGATGGTACAATTACCAGGAACAGCAAGATCCGTATTGTTAGGGATGGTGTCGTGATTTACACTGGTGAGCTGGCTTCACTGAAACGTTATAAAGATGATGTGAAAGAGGTGAGCAGAGGTTACGAGTGCGGTCTGAATATTCAGAACTTCAATAACATTGAGGTTGGGGATATTGTAGAAGCCTACGAACAGGTTGAAGTGAAACGGAAGTTGTAACAGACTTTTATATATAGAAAAGCCGCTTAAGAGATTAAGCGGCTTTTTGCGTTTATGGAGGTTTGATCAGTGCTCAATAAGAATCCATATCCAGTCAAAATTCAATCAGTTTAGAGTACAACTTTTATACTTGTTTTATATGGCTATAGCCGAAGCATAGCCAAAGAGGAGCCGAAGAGAAGCCTTAGCGAAAGCAAAGAGAATGTGGCCGCTGTACGACGCCTGATTAAGGCGCAAGAAGGTTTGTTGTTTTTGCGCATATTTTGGTGACGAGGCAAAAAGTAAAATTAAAGCTAATAAAAAAGACAATCCCTATGATTTTGTGTGGATAGTATTTGATAGGGATGGCCATGGCTAATGTTCCGGTTTAATAGAGCCTTATTTTGTATAGGGTTTTATGACCATTGTCTGTGGTTGTAAGAAAGTGAACAGCTTGGAGAACGATTTTCAAACGCCGAGATCATGGGATTTCGGAACCACAAGAAGGAACTATTGTTGGGTATTTGATGTGAGATTGTAGAGCTTTTTAATCGGAGAACTTGTTCCAACAAACGTAAGTTGTAACAGACTTTTATATATAGAAAAGCCGCTTAAGAGATTAAGCGGCTTTTTTGTTGAAGAAATTTATCTGTTAATTGGTGAGTTTTACCTGGTTGCTTGATAGATAAGAGGTAATGTAGTCTTTTACTGCGGTTTTTCTAATGGAATCAGAGATGAGGTCGTATAAAGGAATTAATCCTTGTTGATTGATATCAATAAATACAGCCTTCTCTTCGGTAAGGTTATTTGACCAGTCAGAAATGTTTACTACCGTTTTTTGAGGAAAGGAAACGACCTTTATCCGGGAAGGATCGCCCCCTTGTACATCGTAGTCAACTTTGGCCGATTC
>NZ_JAELTV010000391.1 GCF_016429005.1 Pedobacter sp. ASV19 | reverse complement strand
CCCCCCCCCCCCCCCCCCCCCCCCCCCCCCCCCCCCCCCCCCCCCCCCCCCTTTTTAGATGTGTATAAGAGACAGCAGGTAGTCCAATCGACAGCGCAAAGAGTACGGGTGTTACTTGTTAAGATGCTGAAGTTGTTGGATGAGGAATTTAGTTAGGGGTGAAAATATGATTACTGATCTAGCTGAACCTTACAGGTTCTGAGGCTTGATCAGTAATCATATTTTCTTGGGTGCAGACCTGTAGGGTGCTAATTGGTTGGGTGGTTTATTTCACACCGCCAAGTTTTAGGGTGAATTCTGCTATAAAGTTCGCAGGCATTTGAGGTATAGTGGTACCCCAGCCTATATAGTATTTTTCGTTGTTGAGATTGTTTGCTTTTAGTCCAACTCTGAACCTGGGCTGGTCATAGAAAGCAGATGCATTCAAAGCAGTGTATGCCGGTAATGTAAATAAGCTTGTGGTGGTTATGGCAGTGATGTTTTTACTGGCATAGTTCCCGCCAAAACCGAGACCGAAGCCCTGGAGCTGACCTTCTGTAAAACGATAACTTGCCCAGGCATTGATCATTGTCTGCGGCCCGGCACTTTCCGGGCGTAAACCATCTACATTGGCTGATGCCTGTAAGTATTTACTGTCATTATAAGCATAACCAGCTACAAGATTAAAGCCTGGAATTGGGTTAAACGCCGCTTCTGCTTCAAAGCCTTTACTTAACTGGTTTCCGTTCTGGATGCTGAAACCCGGCCGATCTGGATCCTGACGTACGGTATTGTTTACTTTAATGTAGTAGTAGCTGAGGGTACTGGTCAGTTTGCCATCCAGAAGATTTAATTTTAGACCGCCCTCGGTTTGGTTGGCTTGTCTTGCTTTAAAGTTACTGATGCTCTGATCTGGCTGAGTTACCGGAGCAACATTTTGAAACCCGTTCATGTAATTGGCAAATACAGACAACTTATCTTTTATTGGCTGATAAACCAGTCCAAACTTTGGAGAGAAACTGGTCTGTTTGTATTGGCCATTATTTACACCTGTGTTCAGGTTGAAAGTTCCATTGTTTTCAAAACGGTCTAAGCGGATACTGGCCAGGGCTGAAAGCTGATTGGTCAAATCGATTACGTCTTGAGTATAGACACTATAGGTATTTTGAAAATTACTGGTACGGGTAAAAGGGCTATTGCTTAAACGATCGATTAAAGCTGGTTTATTTAGTTTGCCATAGTTTGCACCAGGATTAATGGCATCTATTTGGTCAAATGCCACGGACGCAGAATTGGATCTGGCCTCATTGTGAAGGTAATCCAGTCCAATCAGTAATTTATTACCTATATCTCCAATTTTAAAATTGCCTGTAAAGTTCTGCTGCAAGTCGGTCATTGCATTTTTGCTATACAAAGACAAGGTAGCGTTTCGGGTTAACAATTTATTGCCTGCTGCCATGCTTAGATAGGCTGAGGCACCATCACCATCAGTGCTGGAATAAGAAAAATTGGTTTGTGATTTCCAGCCTCTGCCTAGTTCGTAATCTGCCTGGGCGTAGAAATTACCTGTAGTTACATTAGATTCCATATCGTCGCCAACAAAACGCCGTTTAAAATCAAAGTTCAGATCAGCAGGTGTATGTACTCCCGTCGCATTAGAGGCATCAACAAATAAACGGTAAAAACCATTGTTTTTTCCTTTCATGTATTCGCCGTCCAGAAAAATGCTAAGCCTGTCGTTTACTTTATAGGTCAGCGACGGTGCAACAAACACATAGGACTGAAAGCCCGCATCCTGGAAACTACCTTCATAATGTTTCGCACCTGAAATGCGGAACAATAAATTTTTATCGTTATTTAAAGGTGCATTTACATCAAATGTGATCCGGCTTAAACCAAAACTGCCTGCTGAATAGCCTGCACTGGCTTCAAATATATCCAGAGGTTTTTTAGTAATGCGGTTAAATAAACCGCCAAAGGAAGTTAAACTGCTGCTGCCAAATAGCGCACCAGAAGGACCTTTGATGGCCTCAAGGCTTTCCAGATTTACGGGGTCCAGGTAACCTACGGTCATTCCCGGCACTCCATTTCTTAAATAAGAACCACCGGAAAATCCACGCATAGCCACTGTACCTCCTGGGCCGTTTCCATTATTCTGGAGTTGCAGGATAACACCAGGTACATTCTTCAGTACATCAGAATAGGTAACGATCATTTGATCCTGTATAAGTTCTTTGCTCACACTGGTATATACCTGAGGGTTCTCCAGATCTTTTAGCTGTACTTTTGCCACAGTATTGCTGGATGGTCTTGAAAATTTATTCACTTTGCCGCCACCTATAATCACTTCTTGCAGCTCGGCATAATTTTCTGATAAGGTAAAATTGAGTTCAAGTTGCTGTCCATCATGGATATTGATCATTTTTTGAATAGGGTTTAAACCAATTGCGGATACTTTAAGAATATAATCTCCTGGTTTAACCTTTCCTATTGTAAATTCTCCCTTATTATCTGTTGATGTCCCTATTTTTTTTCCTTGCAATTGGACGGAGATGTTCTGGGCAGGCCTGCCTTCTGAAGTGAGTACCTTCCCTTTAATCGTGCCGTTTTGCTGGGCATAGGAATTTAAACTGCTGAAGGCGAGCCATAACATGAGAACGTTTAGTAGCTTTCTTTTCATATAAATTATTTAGATTAATTAAAGATAGCGAAGGTATTGAAAACTATTCTTATTTTTAATCATTCTAAATAATTATTTTATAGAATATTATTTTCATTGACTACCACACATATGAAGCTCTTTTTTACCCCATTTTACCTCTTGGGTACCATACCCCCTGGGACTGCCACAGGTCTTTTAGTTTGCTTCTCTTTGTATCGTCATGACGAATTAACAGAAGTATTAATCATTTAAATTTTAAAATTATGGGACTATTAAGACAAGGGATCCTTGGTGGATTTCGCAAGAAAACGGGCAGTGTTGTAGGGGCGTATTGGAGAACGCTTGATGTGATCAGGGGTTTGCCTAGAAGTAGTGGTAAAGCGCCTACTCAGGCGCAAAAAGATCAGCAGCTTAAATTTGGTTTAACGACCAGTTTTCTGAGCTGGATCAGCGATCTGGTGTTTACGGGTTACAAGTCGATGAGTAAAATTGCCACGCCAATGAATGTGGCGGTATCTTACAACATCCAGGCTGCGATTATGGGTATTTCGCCCAATTTTACCTTAGATTATTCCAAGATCAGGTTCAGCAATGGGAAACTGGCTTTGCCAGATGGAATGGAGGTGGAATCGCTTCCTGCAGCCAAATTGAAGTTTTCCTGGTTGCACGCAGATCCGGATGACAAGTTGCGGGACGCGACAGATATGGCTACTATTTTGGTGTATAATCCGGGTAAAGCCAAATTTGTTAAAGTGGTGAATGTGGTGCCGAGATCTAGCGGCACCTATACATTGCAGGTGCCGGTGAGTTTCGCAGATGATGATGTGCATTGTTACATCTGTTTCAATTCTTCAAAACAGAAAGAATTGGTGTCTGTGAGTGAGCATTTGGGATTGGTAGCCGTGATCGCCTAGTTGATGCATATAGCATTGTTGATATAATAATGTGTATCTGAAAGCGCTGCTTAATTGCGGCGCTTTTTTATTTATTCCAGTATTTACTCATGATCTCTTTCATAGCTGGTTTTGATGGTTTTCACGGAGATAAGTTAGGTATTGTTTGAGATTTTCGCAAAAGAAGTGCTAAAGCTTGAAAATTAGTTTGGTTGGGAAAATATGTTTTCCGATCTCGCTGGATCTTACAGATCCTGAGGCTTGATCTGGAAAACATATTTTCTTGGGTGCAGACCGGGGAGGGTGCAGAATTCATGGAATCTAATAATATGAGTGCTTTTTTAAAATAGCTTATTGAGCAAGAAAGGATAAGGCTTGAAATTGATAATAGAGCTTAATTAACTTAGCCTTGTGGCATTGAAACTATAATTTCAGACCATATTGGTGAGACCAACAAAATGGTCACGTTCATCAGTGTAAAACAAATTGTTTAATATGATCAAATTCCTCTTTTTTTTCAGCCAATTCAATTCTTACATCGTAATCATCTTGTATACCTGTCTCTTATACACATCTGACGCTGCCGACGAACGTAAAAGGGGGGGGGGGGGGGGGGGGGGGGGGGGGGGGGGGGGGGGGGGGGGGGGGGGGGGGGGGGGGGGGGGGGGGGGGGGGGGGGGGGGGGGGGGGGGGGGGGGGGGGGGGGGGGG
>NZ_JAELTV010000390.1 GCF_016429005.1 Pedobacter sp. ASV19 | reverse complement strand
CCCCCCCCCCCCCCCCCCCCCCCCCCCCCCCCCCCCCCCCCCCCCCCCCCCCTTTTTCAAGCAGAAGACGGCATACGCGATAGAGCTGCCTGTCTCGTGGGCTCGGAGATGTGTATAAGAGACAGATATTGGGCAGCGTAGCCAGTTTATTTCGTAGAAACATATGGTAGGCATCCATATCGCTTGTAGAAATGCGCAAAATGAAATCGAAAGCACCAGTCATCTGAAAACATTCCATAACCTCGCCGAATTTGGATACTTCGTGTTCAAATTCTTATAGAGTGTCTGCTGTATGGTCTTTCAAAAACACATGTGAAAACGCAAGTAAGCTTTTGTTTATTTTCTTACGGTCGAGGATGGCAACCACTCTTTGTATATAGCCTTGTTCTTTAAGTTTCCGGATTCTTTCATGGACAGTTGCAATAGATTTTTTAATCTTAAAAGCGACTTCTTTATTGGTTAAGGTGGCATCTTTTTGTAAAATCCTTAGAATTTCAAGGTCCGTAGCATCAAGTTCAGTCTGCATTTTGTTTGTTTATGAAATGTAAAAATGAAAAAAAATAACTTAAAGATATCAATGTGATATGTAAAATGGAAATAATAAAAGTTTAAAAGCTTTTTTCCGTAAAATTTCCGGATATAAAGCTAAGTATTGTTAATATAATTTTCAATACGGAGTTTTACTGAATTATCAGACAAAAGGATAAGCGCAGTAATTATGTCATTGGATACAAAAGAAGCAGCTTGCTTAACAGAAGATTTAGAAAAGAAATTTGAGCATTTATGGCATCTGGTTGGGAACACCCCCATGCTGGAGTTAAACTACAAATATCAGGGAAATATTGGGAAGATCTATGTAAAGTGCGAACACTATAATCTTACAGGGAGTATAAAAGACCGTATTGCATTGTTTACTTTATACAATGCTTATAAAGAGTGTAAAATCAAGCCCGGAGATACCATCATTGAGGCCACCAGTGGTAATACAGGAATCGCATTTGCGGCTATTGGAAAAGCAATGGGACATCCTGTTAAGATCATTATGCCAAATTGGTTAAGCAAAGAACGAATTGATATTATCAAAAGCCTTGGGGCGGAAGTGATTTTAATCAGTAAAGAACAAGGTGGCTTTTTAGGGAGTATCAGGTTAGCTGAGTCTATGGCTCTGGAAAATAACCATACTTTTTTGCCTCGCCAGTTTGAAAATACAGACAATCCGCAAGCCCATGAGCAAACAACCGGCGTGGAAATATGGGAACAGCTTAAGATAAACGATCTGATACCTGATGCCTTTGTAGCGGGAGTGGGAACAGGCGGAACGATTATGGGGGTTGGAAGACATTTGAAAAAGCAAAATCCATCTATCAAAATTCATCCTCTGGAACCGGCAGAATCACCGACTTTGACTACCGGATATAAAGTAGGAAGCCATAGGATCCAGGGTATCTCTGATGAATTTATTCCGGAAATTGTAAAGCTTGCTGAGCTGGATGAAGTGATCCAGGCGAACGACGGCGATTCTATCTTAATGGCTCAGAAGCTAGGCAGAGAACTTGGACTGGCCGTAGGAATTTCCTCAGGTGCAAATGTAATTGGGGCAATCAAATTACAGCAGCAACTTGGTTATGACAGCTGTGTGGTGACGATTTTTTCAGACAGTAATAAAAAATACCTGAGTACAGACCTCATGAAGGAAGAACCTGTTAAAGAAGGGTACCTGACCCCGGATACAGAATTTATTAACTATAACCCAATATGCCGGTTAAAATAGGCCATTGAACCAATATACAATCAACTTAAACTTAAACACACAAAATATGAAAAAGCTCATTTTATTTACTGCAGTAATCTTATCTGCATTGGCAGCTCAAAGCCAGATTTTAAAACCAGTAACCTGGAGCTATGCTGCAAAAAAAACAAGTGCAACCGAGGCAACTGTTTTCATCAAAGCGACTATTGATGATGGATGGCATTTGTACTCTCAAACGGTGAAAGAAGGTGGACCGGTTAAAACTACTTTTACATTCCCGGCATCATCAGCTTATACTCTGGTTGGAAAAACAATTGAACCAAAATCAATTAGCAGATATGAAGAAACGTTTAGTATGAACGTAAATTTCTTTGAGAAAAGCGTTGTTTTTCAGCAGAAGATCAAATTGAAAGGAAAGAATGCAGTGGTTAAAGGAACTGTTGAATTTATGACCTGCGATGATAAACAATGCCTGCCACCAGAGCAGATCAATTTCAGTGTACCTGTAAAATAGACCTATAATGGATGCGAAAAAAATTAAGGCAAGTATGAAAATGCTTGTCTTTAGTTTCCTGTTGATCGTTTGTTTCCAGCATACTGCATTTGCACAAGCTGCAGACACCACTTCAGCAGATGGGATTGAATTTACTGAAATTAAAGAGACGCAGACGGACACATCGGTTAAAGCTGTGGCTGCCACCGTTCAGGCTCCGGTTTCTAAAGATACAGTGACTACTGTTAAAGCAGAGAAAAAAGCCACTAAAGGAGAGGAACAACAATCATTATGGGGCATCTTTATTGCAGGGTTTGTTGGTGGACTTGCCGCTTTGCTGATGCCCTGTATTTTTCCAATGCTGCCTTTAACAGTGAGTTTCTTTACTAAAGGCAGTGAGAAAGGAAAAGCCTTTGGACGTGCCGCTTTATATGGTTTTTTCATCATTATCATTTATGTGGTATTAGGGCTGCTTGTTACAGTGATATTTGGTGCTGATGCATTAAACAGTCTCTCTACAAATGGCATATTTAATTTCTTTTTCTTCCTGTTGCTGGTTGCTTTCGGTGCCTCTTTCCTTGGTGCTTTTGAAATTACACTTCCATCATCATGGGTTAATAAAATGGATGCCAACTCAGATAAAGGTGGTATAGCGGGATTGTTCTTTATGGCAGGTACGCTTGCCTTGGTTTCCTTCTCTTGTACAGGACCTATTATTGGTACATTGCTGGTGCAGGCTGCAACAAGCGGGGCTCTTTTAGGTCCTGCAATTGGGATGTTTGGATTTTCTTTGGCTTTAGCTATTCCTTTTGCTTTATTTGCCTTGTTTCCATCTGCACTAAGTGCATTACCGAAGTCAGGTGGCTGGCTAAACAGCGTAAAAGTTGTCCTGGGTTTTCTGGAACTGGCATTTGCCCTTAAATTCTTAAGTAATGTTGATCTTGCCTATCACTGGGAATGGTTTGACAGAGAGATTTTTCTTGTGCTCTGGATTGTGATTTTTGGTATGATGGGATTTTACCTTCTTGGTAAACTGAAGTTTTCCCATGATAGCGAGGTTAAGTATATTTCAGTTCCAAGATTAATGATGGCCATTGTGGTATTGGGTTTTACCATTTATATGATCCCCGGTTTATGGGGGGCACCACTTAAATCGGTATCGGCTTTTCTGCCTCCTCAACAAACACAGGATTTTGATTTGTATACGCCTACGCTAATCCCAGGTGGCGGACAAGTAAACCATACCTCTGCAACGCCATCGTCAGGCCCCCATAAATATGCAGATATATTTCATGCACCTTTAAATCTGGATGTTTTCTTTGATTATAATGAGGGACTGGCTTATGCTAAAAAAGTAAATAAGCCTATTTTAATCGATTTTACAGGACATGCTTGTGTAAACTGCAGGAAGATGGAAGCGAATGTATGGCCGAATCCAGAGGTCTATAAGATGATCAGTGAAGAATATGTACTGATCCAGCTGTACGTGGATGACAAAACTGAAGTAGCTGCTTCGGATGTGGTCACCACACCTCAAGGCAGGGTATTGAATACGATAGGAAAGAAATGGAGCGATTTGCAAACATCCAAGTTTCAATCCAATTCACAGCCTTATTATGTGCTCCTGGATTCAAAAACAGAAGCTCAGTTGGTAAAGGCTCAGGGAGCAGATTACGATGCTGCCAGTTATGCGAAGTTTTTAAAGAGTGGGCTTGATGCCTACCATAAATAAAGAGATTATCTATATGGTGGATGCTAATAGATAAATTTAGGTAAATAATGATTCGGAAAGGCCATCAATCGATGGCCTTTCTCGTTTGTATACCGGATACAAATCGCAAAAAGTATTATATCTTGGAAGAGCAGAAATAAATATGGATATTGGACATGAATTTTCAATTTTCACATTACAGATAAAAAGTTGGGCTTAAAAATCATTCATGATGAAAATACACTGATTGAAAAAGTAGCAGAGGGCGATCAGCAGGCTTTTACTTTTCTTTTCAGAAAACATCATGGGATTGTGTACAGACTGTCTCTTATACACATCTGACGCTGCCGACGAACGT
>NZ_JAELTV010000038.1 GCF_016429005.1 Pedobacter sp. ASV19 | reverse complement strand
CCCCCCCCCCCCCCCCCCCCCCCCCCCCCCCCCCCCCCCCCCCCCCCCCCCTTTTCAAGCAGAAGACGGCATACGCGATAGAGCTGCCTGTCTCGTGGGCTCGGAGATGTGTATAAGAGACAGTACCTGCACTTTGGATGGCATTGAATAACTGGTTCTCCAGTGTAGTGATGTCTACTTTTTTCTTGCTGTTGTTGTCTTTAAGATACTCTTTTAATGAAATGCTTAAGTAGATAATGTCTGGGGTTATTTCTGTTTCAGCAGAACCGCTAACGGAAATCTTTCTTCTCATATCTACTTGCTGGGCCATGGCGCTCATACTAAATAAGGCAACAAAGGCAAGGGCTACTAATTTTTTCATAATGGTATAAATTAATTTCTTTTGTGTGTTTAGTAATCAGATGTAATTATCATACCAATTCCATAAAGATAAAAGAAAAAAGAGTAGATTAATCTTCAACGATCTCATTATTAGGGCCTATTTCTTCGATAATTTCTTCTTTGAAATAGCTTTTTTGAAATACCAGGATTAAGATTACACCCACTGAAATAGCTGCATCTGCAATATTAAACACAGGCCTGAAGAAAATATAATCTTCCCCGCCCCAGATGGGTACCCATTTGGGGAATACACCTTCAAGTATAGGGAAATACATCATATCAACCACGCGGCCATGAAACAGACCTGCATAGCCATAGATTTTGCCATAGAATACAGAGTCTATAATATTACCCAGTGCTCCGGCAAAAATAAGGGCTACGTTTAAAATCAGGCCTCTGTGGTATTTGCGCTGAATGAGATAATGCAGGCCATAGCCAATACCAGCTACAGCCGCAATTCTAAATAAAGATAAAGACAGCTTACCAAACTCCCCGCCAAATTCCAGACCAAAGGCCATACCATTGTTCTCTGTGAAATGTATAATGAACCAATTGCCCAGGATTTTGAACTCCTGGCCAATGTACATATGGGTTTTGATCCAGGTTTTTACCGCCTGGTCTATAAGCAATACTAAAAAAATAATTAGTAAAGGTTTGGTATAGCCTTTCATTATGCCTGCTTCAGTTTAGCTTCCATACTTAAGGTTGCATGAGGAACGGCACGTAAACGTTCTTTCTGGATCAGTTTACCGGTTTCCCTGCAAATTCCATAAGTTTTGTTTTCAATGCGTACCAGGGCAGCCTCAAGATTCTCAATGAATTTTTTCTGGCGGGCAGCTAACTGATTGATCTGCTCTTTTTCCAAAGTGGCAGAACCGTCTTCTAAAGTCTTATATGTTCCGGAAGTATCTTCTGTACCATTTGAGTTCGGACTACTTAATGAATTGGTTAAAGACAGGAATTCTTCTTTCGCCATACGTAATTTGTCAAGGATCAGGTCTTTGAATTCCTGTAACTCACTATCAGAATACCTTGTTTTCTCAGTTTTTTCCATAATAATTATTGTGTTTCAATCGAAATTAGTAATTCAACATCATCTATTACGATTTTGTTTCCTTTGTCTATATTCTCTGTTAAATTAATGTCATCTGCTAAAATTTCCGAGCAAATGTATTGTTTATTTTGTTCTACTGCGGTGGTGATCAAATTATCCTTTTGTAAACTCACGGTAATCCGATCTGTCACTTCAAAGTTCAGTTCCTTTCTCAAATTCTGGATGCGGTTAATGAGTTCTCTGGATAAACCTTCCTGTTTCAATTCTTCAGTAATGGTTACATCCAGGGCAACAGTTAAACTGCCCAGATTGGTCACCTGCCATCCTGGTATGTCCTCGGCAATAATCTCAACATCGGCCAGCTGGATCAGATAATCGGTACCCGGGATCAAATATTCTCCGGTATTTTCGAACTGTCCCAGCTGCTCCTGGCTCAGGTTATTGATGACCTCGGCTACCAGCTTCATATCTTTGCCAACTTTTGGGCCCAGGGCTTTAAAGTTAGGTTTGATCTTTTTCTTGATGAAGCCTGCAGTGTCAGTAATATACTCAATATTTTTAATATTCGTTTCGGATAGAATTAATTCTTTTACCAATTCTACTTTGTCTGCAAATTTCTGGTCCAGAACAGGCAAAAGAATCTTGGCTAAAGGCTGACGAACATTGATGCCGGATTTCTTACGGAGCGACAATACCATAGAGGAAATGTCTTGTGCAAGTTGCATCCTTTCGTTCAGGGATGTATCTATAAGCGATGTGTCTGCCTCTTTCCATAGAGCCAGGTGAATAGACTCGGCGGCGTTCTTGTCTGCTACGGACAGGTTGCGGAACAACCAGTCTGCAAAGAAAGGCGCTACAGGCGCCATCATTTGAGCTACACTCATCAGGCAGGTATACAGGGTTTCGTAAGCCGCTTTTTTATCGGCAGTCATCTCACCTTTCCAGAAGCGGCGGCGGGACAATCTGATGTACCAATTGCTTAGGTGTTCATCAACAAAAGCCTGAATCGCCCTTGTTGCCCTGGTCGGTTCGTAAGAATTATAGCTTTCGTCCACTTCTGCAATCAGGGTTTGCAATAAAGATAAGATCCAGCGGTCCAGTTCGCTGCGCTGGGCAACTGGTGTCAGATGGTTCTGGTCTATCTCAAACTGATCGATATTGGCATATAATGCAAAGAAAGCATAGGTGTTGTATAGGGTACCGAAGAATTTACGGCGAATTTCTGCAATGCCTTCTGTGTCGAACTTCAGGTTATCCCATGGATTCGCATTAGAAATCATGTACCATCTGGTTGCATCTGGCCCGTACTCTGCCAGTGTTTTGAAAGGATCTACAGCATTGCCCAGACGTTTGGACATTTTTTGTCCGTTTTTGTCCAGCACGAGTCCGTTAGAGACTACATTTTTATACGCGACCTGATCAAAAACCAGGGTACCGATGGCATGCAGGGTATAAAACCATCCACGGGTCTGATCTACGCCTTCAGCAATAAAATCTGCAGGAAAATCTTTGTTGCCATCAATTTTATCTTTATTCTCAAAAGGATAATGCCACTGTGCATAAGGCATGGCACCACTGTCAAACCAAACGTCGATCAGATCGGATTCACGTTTCATTGCTTTGCCTGATGGAGAAAGCAAAACGATCTCATCTACCACATTTTTATGCAGGTCGACCAGGTCATAGTTCTCTTCAGACATATTGCCGATCTCAAATCCTTTGAATGGATTTTCTTTTTGCAGACCTGCTTCAATAGATTTTTCTATCGCCTGGTACAGCTCTTCTACAGAGCCAATGATCATCTCCTCTTTTTTGTCTTCTGTTCTCCAGATCGGCAAAGGAATTCCCCAGTATCTGGAACGTGAAAGGTTCCAGTCATTAGCATTTTTTAACCAGTTTCCAAAACGGCCTTCACCAGTAGATTTTGGTTTCCAGTTAATGGTTTCGTTCAGATCAAACATCCGGTCTTTTACATCCGTTACCTTAATGAACCAGGAATCCAGCGGATAATATAAGAGTGGCTCATCCGTTCTCCAGCTGTGTGGATAACTGTGCACATATTTCTCTACCTTAAAGGCTTTATTTTCTTCTTTTAAACGAATGGCGATTTCTACATCTACGGATTTTTCAGGAGCTTCGCCAGTATTATAATATTCATTTTTTACGTATTTACCTGCAAGATCTCCCAGATGCGAGGTGAATTTACCCTGTAAATCTACCAGAGGTACAGGTGTTCCGTTTTCATCCAGAACCAGCATTGGCGGAACTTCCGGGCTGGCTTCTTTTGCCACTTTAGCATCATCTGCACCAAAAGTAGGGGCCGTGTGTACAATACCGGTTCCATCTTCTGTGGTTACAAAGTCGCCCGGGATGACGCGGAATGCATTTTCAGGGTTTTGGTAAGGAAGGGTATAGGGTAAAAGCTGTTCATATCTGATGCCTACCAGATCTGTACCTTTGCACTCGGTTAAAACCTGATACGGGATTTTTTTATCACCGGCAGTAAAATTGTTGAAATCTTCTGCGGAGGTACTTTCAAAATAGACTTTGTTGAATTGTTTTCCAACCAGATTTTTTGCCAGAATTACATTTACCGGAAGGAAGGTGTACTGGTTAAAAGTTTTGACCAGTACATAGTCTATTTTTGGTCCAACTGTTAAAGCGGTGTTAGAGGGTAATGTCCATGGGGTTGTTGTCCAGGCCATCAGATGGATGTCTCCAAATCCCTGTAAAAACCCGGGAAGGGTATCCGGCAGTGATTTAAACTGGGCAACAATAGTGGTATCGGTAACGTCCCTGTAAGCACCTGGCTGGTTTACTTCGTGAGAACTCAGCCCGGTTCCGGCTTTTGGAGAATAAGGTTGTATCGTGTAACCTTTGTAAAGAAGGCCTTTATCGTAAATTTGTTTTAAAAGCCACCAAACAGATTCCATGTATTTGGACTTGTAGGTCACATATGGATCACCCATATCTACCCAATAGCCCATTTGTTCGGTCAGGTCATTCCATACGTCGGTATAACGCATCACTGTTTTTTTACAGGCTTCGTTATAATCTTCAATGGAAATGGTTTTGCCAATATCTTCTTTGGTGATGCCGAGTTCTTTTTCAGTTCCAAGTTCTACAGGTAAGCCATGGGTATCCCAGCCGGCTTTTCGTTTTACCTGGAAACCTTTTTGTGTTTTGTATCGGCAAAAAATATCTTTAATCGCACGGGCCATCACGTGGTGGATCCCCGGCATGCCATTGGCAGAAGGGGGGCCTTCGTAAAAAGTAAACGGATTGGACTCCGGACGGGTAGAAATGCTTTTTTCAAAGATGTTCTCCTTTTTCCAAAATTCAAGTATTTCTTTGCTTAGTTTAGCTAGTTCCAGTTGTTTAAATTCCCTATACATCAATCAAGTATCTCCAAAAAATTAAGGTTGCAAAGTTAAGATATTAAAATTAAGTTTTTCTCACGGCAGCGGCATAATTTTAATGAATTGTTTGGAAAATTCTGTACAGCTTCTTCACGACTAACGATATCAGGTCCGCTGAAGAAGCGGACAGATCTCTGAGGTCTTTCCGCAGCGTACGAGAATTTTCCTTAGCAAATTGCAGAGGAGGGAGGTGACCGGGAAGGGTGCAGAGACAGGGTGTGGTACAGAGCGGGTTATAGATGGGGCTGGATGATACCTGGCTTTGTGTTAGTTGTTCGATGATCCGGCCTTTTAGCGCAGATTGTTCGGCAAAAGTACCTGTTTGCCTAAGTTACGGCGAAGAAGCGGCGGAGAAGTGACGAATAAAGACGAGGCTAGACAGGCTGTAATATCCTATGTTAACTTAAACTATGAGCACACTATATTAATTTATACAGGATGAAAATTTAATAACAAGATATTGCATGATCATATATAACATTTTAAAAATGGATTTGTGGAGTTATACAACTTTACTCATATGTTTATAAACTCCTTGCAAAAAGAAAATAATTGCCTCAAGTCCTCTTATCTTTGCTCCATGACAAAACACCTGAAAATAGGAATGATTTGCATGGCCGGTGCTGTGTTCTGATGCCAGTTGCCTTGTTGCTTAAAAATACAAATACTGCGGCCTGTATCGCAATAATTATTGCCAGTATGCTTCTTGAAGTTATTGGATTGATATTTGTGATTGTAAGTTTTATCAAAAGAAAAAAATCTTAACAGCAGATATATGGTAAAGGTACTTAAGCTCCAGAAAGCAGTTATAGTGATTATTTTAGGGTTATTACTGCTGATTCCTTATAAGGTAATGAGCATAAACAGAATGGATTCGAGTATCTATTTTCTGGAAGCATCGGGTGCTTTACTCATCATTGGTGCATTGATGTTTTTGTACCCAATCCTGTTGGGTAAGAAAGACAAAGAAGGAAATATAGAGTTGGATGCGGAGCAGGAAATAGCAGAAGAGGCAGATCGTACGAATTAAAATAGCTCTGAAATGAAAAAACTGCCCTTTATGGGGGCAGTTTTCACAATATATGTAATAAGGAACTTTAGATTACTTGAACATTTACTGCATTTAATCCTTTACGACCTTGTTCTACGTTATAAGAAACTTTGTCGTTTTCACGGATTTCGCCTAAAAGGCCACTTGAGTGAACAAAGATTTCGCTATCTCCGTTAGATGGGATAATGAAACCAAAACCTTTTGACTCATTGAAAAATTTTACTACTCCTTCTTGCATTGTATTATTATTAAAAAATTGAGTTGCGAAGGTAGGTACAAATAACTGAAAATCAGTAAAATTTATAATTTATTTTGCTTCCTGGGCCTTCAAGACAGAATTAGGCAGGTTTTGACCGCTGCCAGTGGTTTGAAAAATGATGTTTTTTATTTAATTTAATAAGAAAAGCCGGATCGCTCCGGCTCTTCTTATCAGGTAGATGTTAACAATTGGGATTATTTAACAGCTTTACCATCTTTATCCATTTTAATGGTAGCCGTTTTATCTTCTTTCTTTAAGTTGATTTCATAGTAAGAAGTTTTATCTGCGTTGGTTACTAAAAATGCAGCAGTCGGTGTCCATTGTTTAATTGGATCTGTTTGAAGTGTAGTTTGCACCGGTGCAGGCAGATCTTTAAGTTCAACAGGTGCTTTTGTAGCACTATCTTGTTGTAAAGTGTATTTAACTTCTGTTTTAATTTCGCTTGCTTTTACTGTGGTTAATCCAACGAAAGCTAAAAATGCTGCTGATAAAATGATCTTTTTCATATTCTAAGTATTTCGATTAATAATCTTGTTAATTATGGTTAGAATAGATTTAATAATGGTGCCGAAGCTATTGGTTTCTGGCATGGATCTGATTATCAGTGTTTTGGTTCTTTTCTGCCGATTTGGAGTTGTGGAGCATGTCAACAGATTGCGGAAGGACTGGCCGGAAATAACAATGGCCGCAACCTCTTTTTACGGGATTGCGGCCATTTTATTCTAAAGTGTGGCTTCTAGTTTGGTACACCAGCTATTTCTACCACTTCGTTAACGTCTGCATTATAGTCTACATCCGGCACTTCGAAACCGAAAAGATTAAAGAAGTCTGTGCTGTAGCCTTTAAGGTCTCCAATAGCAGGAAGAGTTTCTGTAGTCGCTTGTTCCCATAATTCGGCAACTTTATGCTGCACGTCTTCTCGCATTTCCCAATCGTCTATCCGGATTCTTCCTTTTTCATCAGTAGAGATCTCCTCGCCAGTATACAGGCGATCCTGGAATAAACGCTGAATCTGTTCAATACAGCCTTCGTGAATGCCTTTTTCCTTCATTGTTTTATATAATAATGAAATATATAAAGGAATAACAGGGATTGCTGAACTGGCCTGAGTAACTAAAGCTTTATTTACAGAAACGTAAGCTTTACCATTAAGATCTTTTAATTTATCAGTAATGGTAAAAGCGGTGGCTTCTAAATGGTCTTTTGCACGGCCAATGGTGCCTTTGCGATAAACAGGTTCGGTAAGCAAGGGGCCAATATAAGAATAGGCTACAGTTGTGGCTCCCGGGGCCAAAAGGTTTTCTGCTTTTAAAGCATCTATCCACATTTCCCAATCTTCTCCACCCATTACTTTAATGGTGTTTTCTATTTCTTCTTCGTTGGCTGGCTGAATAGAGATTTCAGATACAATCCCGGTATGGAAGTCGACCGTTTTGTTGGTAAAGGCTTCTCCGATTGGTTTTAAGGTTGAGTTATGAGTGATGCCTGTTACAGGATCAGTTCTTCTTGGAGAGGCTAAACTGTAGATCACCAGGTCTATCTGTCCAAGGTCTGCCTTAATGAGATCTATGGTTTGTTGTTTGATTTCTGTAGAAAAGGCATCTCCATTGATGCTTTTGGCATAAAGGCCTGCTTTATGGGCCTGTTCTTCAAAGGCAGCAGAATTGTACCATCCCGGTGAGGCTGGCTTACCTGGTGCAGATGGTTTTTCGAAGAATACACCTATCGTAGCGGCGTTCGATCCAAAGGCACTGGTAATCCTGGAGGCTAAGCCAAAGCCTGTTGAGGCACCAATAACCAGTACTTTTTTAGGTCCATTTATGGCACCCTTTGATTTTACATAGCTGATCTGATTTTTAACATTTTGCCCGCATCCTTTCGGGTGTGAGGTAAGGCAGATAAAACCACGTGTTTTAGGAACAATAATCATAAAATGTTTTTTATATTCTAATTGTAATAATTAAAAATACTGAAAGCGTAATTTAAGGTAAACCTAATGTTTTTATTTAATTCCAATAGGATAAAAAAATAAAAGACATCTTTTGGGGATGTCTTTTACAGGTAAGGTTAAGAATACTAACCCAATATTTTCCGAATACTTTGTTCTGCGTATCCTGCACTTGCCGTCATCCCTTTTCCGCCTATTGCCGTACGAATATGAACCCGGTTGTCCAGATCATATTCGACAATATGGTGGGTTGGGTGTTGCGGGTAAAATCCTGCCCAGGTGCTTTGAAGGTCTCTAACGTTGAAATCAGTAATGCGTTCTGCTTCTTTTAGCATGAGCTCATTGATATGCTGGTCCAGGTCAAAGCCTAGCTCATCAAACTGATTTACTCCGGCATAGATATGGGAGTCACCTATAATAATGCTGTTGTCTGCTGCTTTTTTAAACAGGATATGGATACCCCACTTTTTGAGTTCTTCATAGTGTTCAGGGGTTTTTATACTTTGGAAAGAAGGGCAGTAATGCTCGAAGCTTTCATATCTTCTGATGGTTAGTCCGGTAAGTATATTGCCTTCCAGTTGTACTTTCGGCATGGGAACACTCCTCATCATTTGAAGTTTGCTGATCACAATTCCGCTGCTGCTAAACAATTCGGGATAGAGCAGTTTAAATTCATAGCCGTTACAGATGATAGCCTTTTCTGCATGGTAAGTTATCCCTAAACTGGTTTTAACTTCAACACTGGTGCCTTTCACGACACAGTCTATAACAGGGTTGTTGTAGTAGAGGGTATAATGATCAAACTTCGACTGCATATACCGATGCAGGTTATAAATCATCAGTTCCGGCTCTACGCTGATTTCCTGAGGGAAATAGAGCCCTTCTTTGGCATAAGATGCTTTTATTGCAGGGTATTTTGCAAGGATAGATTCTTTACTGAGCAGTTCTGCGGTATAACCTAGGGTGTCGTAATGCGCCTTTAGCTCATGGATTAAGGTTTGTTCGTCTTCATCAGAGGCAATATAAACACTCCCGTTTTTACGGACGGAAATGTCGTATTCTTCCTGTATAGACTGGTAGATCTCCAGACCTCTGGCACCATATTCAAACCATTCGGCTTCCATGCCAGAAGGTACTGCCTGTCCAAAATTGCGCACTGTTGAACCTACCGGATAGTTGTCTTTTTCCAGCTGGAGTACAGTTTTGCCTTCTTGTAAGGCATGGTATGCGTGAAAGGTTCCGAGTATGCCTCCGCCAATAATGATAAGGTCGAAATGTTGATCAGCCATGATTTGTGATTTTAGTGGATACTTATTTCCGGCTCAGGGAGCCGTTTTGTATAAGTAGTGTTTTTTTTAGTTTCTTTTGTTGTTTTTCTTCTAAAATAAAGAAGTGAGAGTATGCTGCATACACCACCTATAAGGGGTACAGCCATTAAGCATTGTTTGAAAAAGTGTGCCCAGCTGATATCGGTATGTCCAAATTCCCTGAACAACAGTACGGAAAAACTACCTAGATAGCCGATGGAATCTGCTACATACATGATAAAGCCAATATTACTCTTGTAGTGGAAGTTAGCAATCATTCTTTCAAAAAAGATAGCATTGTAAGGAATATAACCCATATACAAACCTGTTCCCAATAGGGTCATCCAGGTTACAGGGCCAATATGTCCGCGATCGAAAAGAAATGTGCTAAGACCAACCAGCAAACAGCCGGAAATGATCATGATATGGATTACAGTAAAGGCTTTAAGATTGTTCTTAATCAGGATTAACATTCCCATCATGACCAATACGACGATAGAAATTATGGTGTCTATTTGCGTGTAGATATGATTGTTGTGAATACCAAGACCATTCCAAATCTCTACTTCAAAGTTATCGCGCATATCCCGGATGCAGGTTAGAAGGACATAGGTAATGATGGTGAGGGCAATGCCGGGAAGGAAGGTGCGGATGAATGCGCTCCTTTGTTTCGCATCCATTGGAACCCTTTTAGTTCGCAACTGTTGATCTTCTTTAGTTGGTGGAGGAATGATTTCCAGGCAGAAAACGAAGAGTAACAAAGGGAGTAAGAATACCAATCCGGTTAGAAAAGGCATCCAGTGATCGCTCACGCTGAAGGTAGACATGAGTATGCGGGCCACAGTTTTTACAAAACCCGAAGCAAAGATCAGGCTAATGGACATCAGAGCACCCATAAATTCTGTGGTGCGTCTTCCTTCCAGGTAGCTGAATACCAATCCCCAGATCATACCTAGTGGAAAACCATTCAACAGCAGAAACACAATATTATAGGGCGCTGGAATCAACGCAAACCCCAAAAGTGCGATCCAGGAAAAAAAGATCAGAACGAGAATGCTTTTTGCGCGATGGCTCTTTCCTGATTCTGAGATAAAACGGATTCCATAGAACTTGCTCAACGTATAACCAATCATTTGTGCAACCACGAGCCAGACTTTATAATCTATATGGAGGAACTCCTGGTGTTCGAAGGTGGCTGAAGCAAAAGCCTTTCTAAAAGCATACATACTGGTATAGCAGCCAAATGCAGCTATACCTCCCAGTATGGTGATGATCCAATAGGGCCAGTTGGAAACTTTTTGGCGGATGACGCTGAGCAGGTTCATTCTTTAGGCTTTCTGTTTTTTACATTGCAATACTAAACATTGTTTATTATTTGTAAACAAAAATTAAGTTATGAAATTGTTAAGATTTGATGAAGCCTAATGTACAAATGCTTCTTTTACGGGCTGTCCTCTCCAGCTTTGTGGCGGGGTAAGTCCCATGATCCAGGCCAAAGTGGCTGCGGTATCGTACGTAATGATAACGTCTTTGATCTCATGATTTTTCCGGACACCGGGACCGGATATGATCCAGGGAATTTGTACTTCATCGAGTGATTTTCCACCATGACCCTTGCCTGTTCCGCCGTGGTCTGCAGTAACCAGGATGATGGTTTCATCGGCTATTCCTGCATCTTTTACAGCCTTGATAATTTTGCCTATGCGTTGGTCTACTAACTCCAGCTGCTTATAATAAGCTGGGGTACGGTGTCCTATATTATGACCTGTGCCATCCGGTTCATCGAGGTGCACGAAGGTGAACAGTGGCTTTTCCCTGCGGATAATGGCTGCTGCGGTATCGGCACAAAAGTCATCTTTATCTTTTCCGTCTACAATGATATTGACTGCCTGGCGTTCAAATAAATGAGCAATTCCTCCCCAACTATATACAATTGCAGTTTTTGCTTCTTTTTTTTGATCTCTTATAACGCTGAATATTCCGGGAAACATGTCATAACCGGTTTTTGTTACCGATGGGATCTCGGGCGTTTTGCTGTCCCATTCTGTGTAGCCATGCTCAGTTGGTCCGGCACCCATCAGTAAAGAAGCCCAGTTTACAGCACTGGAAGATGGGAGTACGCAGCGTGCCTTCGCTGTCCAGGAGCCATTGGCCATCATCGCTTTAAGATTGGGCATGTTGGCTTCATTCAAGGCATAACCTCCAAATCCGTCACAGCCAATAAGCACAACGTGTTTTATTTTTTTTAATTGTGCCGTTGCCGTGAGTGAAAGACACGCCAAAAGCAAGGTGGTTTTTAGATAATTCTTCATAATATTTTTTATCGTGTAAAACTAAATGATAGTTATAACTATGAAGATAAACTTTTGTTAAGTATTTATAAACAATGTTTATGAAATGTTACTCAAAAAAATACACCACCAACATGAGCGCCTTAGTATTTCCAATATTTACCGGGGTGTGTGAAAGCCTGCCATCAAAAAGCATGGAATCTCCTTTTTCCAGGATGACTTTCTTTTTGGAGAATTGGTACTCCACTGTTCCTTCAATCATATACTTAAACTCATAGGCTTCAGTTTTAACCATGGGTCTGTGTGCATTGACTTCCAGTTCCAGCAGGACAAAGTCGGCTGTAGAGAATTTGATGTTCTTGGTTAAGATGCGGGAATAGTTAAAACCAATCGCCTGTTCTTTTTCAAATTGCTGGTACTGGTCTCTTCTTTTAACCAGGACAGGGGCGTCTTTTTTATGGAAGTTAATGTCTTTAAAGAAGCTGTTCAGATCAATTTCAAGGCTTTTGATGATATCCATAAGTACCATAAGAGAAGGAATGGTCCTGCTGTTCTCTATTTGAGAGATCAGACCTTTGCTTACTTCGGCTTTATCTGCCAGTTCCTGTACGGTAATGCCTAGTTCTTTCCGGCGTTCTTTAATTTTAAGGCTTATTTGTAAAAGGATTTCCTCCTGCATGAGTAACGTGGTTTGTATATGCGAATGTATCGCTTTTTTTTAATCGCTAATGCTTAAATAATGTTAATTTTTATAGATGTAATTGATTTGTTAATGGTGGGATGCCAAAATTAAATACTAATAAGCCAATTTTGTTAAATAATCAGCCGGGATAATTTGTTCTATTGCATTATCCAAATATAATTTTTAACCTAACCAAACGAACGATGAAATTGAACAACAGACCTGCCGTCTTCAGGCGAGAATAGCTACACCATAATTTTTCTTAAATCGTATGCCTGTACTCAATGGGATAAGCTTTAACAGAGCTGATCGTATTGAAGGCCATTGTTTTAATTAAAATTTCCAGCCTCGACAGCAAATTCTGTCAGGACTCAGCGATTAAAAAAAGATTATTTGATTTAAAAAAAAGACAGTATGAAGAAAACTTATACTAAGGATTTCTATTTGCCATGGAAATTGAAACAATGTGGTGCCCTGCAATTCGGTGCTGCTTTTTTTATGCTCTTGGTGATGTTATTTTCTATGCCATCCTATGCTCAAAAAGCGATTAAGGTAAAGGGAATTGTAAAAGATGATCAGGGAGTACCGCTCCCTGGTGTTAGTGTTCGGGTTAAAGGGACCTCTGTTGGTACTTCTACCGGAAAAAATGGCGACTATAGCCTGGATGTAAATGGAAACGCTGCAGTAATTACCTTTTTTTACATTGGTTATTTGACTCAGGAAATACCGGTTGGAGGTAAAACAGAGATCAATGTGAGTCTGAAAGAAGACATGAGCAGTTTGAATGAAGTCGTCGTTACAGGATTTGGGCAGGCAGTTAAGAAAAGAGATCTGACTGGAGCAGTTGCATCTGTAACAGATAAACAGATTCAGGAGCGGCAGCCTGTTACTTTATTTGAGGCTTTACAAGGGCAAGCAGCCGGGGTAATGGTGACCACAGAAGGTGGAGATCCTTCCGGGCAGGGCACTATTCAGATTCGTGGCGCATCTAGTATTAATGCAGGTAATGGCCCCTTGTATGTTATCGATGGGATCACCAGTGAAAATGCTGATTTCGTTAATCCGATGGATATTGCCTCTGTGGAGATTTTAAAGGATGCGTCTTCGGCGGCAATTTATGGTGCAAGGGGAGCTAACGGCGTGATCATTATTACGACCAAGAGAGGTAAAGAAGGAAAGGCTTCTGTTAATGCGAGCTATAATAATATTTTTGGAAAGCTTGCGCATAAGCTTCATACTTTAAGTGCCGATGAATTGCGTAAATATCGTTCTATGAGAGGAGGAGGGGGAAATGGTGCTAATCCAGATTCGTTAAATCCATATACCAATGCCGATAATGATTTTCAGGACCTATTGTTCCAGACCTCCAACAGGAAGGTTGTCGCTTTAACAGTAAGTGGCGGACAAAAAGGATCTACTTATTATGCAGGTGCAAATTATACGGATGACAAATCCATTGTGCTGAACAGTACACTTAAACGTTTGCAAACGAAATTGAATGTGGAAAGTAAGTTGAGCGACAGGTTAAAGCTGAGCAATAACCTGGCTTTTGCCTGGCAAACAGGAAATGAAATTCCTGTTGGTACAAGCGCAAAGCAAGTGTTTGAGAAGAACCCCTGGACCACGATTTACCGGCCCGATGGCTCATTGGCGGGTTATATAGAATCTAAGCGAAACCCGGTTGCCTATGCTTTGCTGGTCAGTGATGTTGACAACAACTATACGGTCCAGTATAATACGAAAGCGGATTATCAATTGTCGAAGTATTTTACGCTGACCGGTGTATTTAATGCACAACTGGATAACAAAACCAACAAGACTTTTTCTCCTGCTTCATTAACCAGCGGCGGGACAGGGGATGCAACTGGAAGCAATACATTTAACAAACGGTTTTATTGGGAAGGTCAGACTTATTTAAACTACAACAGAACCTTTGGTAAGGATCATACGATTACCGGAGTACTTGGATTGACAGCCGACAGAGCAAGGAATGACGGGTATACGATAGGGATGAAAAATTATTTGTCGGAAGAGATCAATACCTCCAATGCGGCAACGATTGATCTGCTCCGGACCAGGACTACGGCTTCAGCTGTAGCCAGTGCTGCGGCATTTATACGGGGTAATTATAGTTATAAAGGGCGCTATATCGCACAGGTCAATTATCGCCGTGACGGGTCTTCAAAATTCGGTGATCTTAATAAATGGGGTAACTTTTATTCTGGTTCTGCAGCATGGCGTTTTTCAGATGAAAAATTCATGACTTTTGCCAAGGGTTTTCTCGAAGATGCAAAGTTTAGGGTGAGTTACGGACAGGTAGGTAATGACGCCATTAACCCATACGGTTATTTCAATGTGATGGAGTTTGGTAACTATTATTATAATGGCCAGCTGAGTGCAACCGAAAGTCTAACCATGGGTAACCCTAAAATTAAATGGGAAACTGTAAATACAGGGAATGTTGGGATGGACTTTACTTTTTTTAAAGGCAGACTGAATCTGACGGCGGATTACTATAAAAAGACTACCTCTGATCTTTTATATGGAAATGAGATTCCTAAGGAAACCGGCAAATCAAAATCGACAGTCAATCTGGGAACCATAGAGAACAGCGGGTTAGAATTTGCTGTAGGGGCAACACCAATTAATAAGAAAGATTTTTCATGGAATACCACGTTTAATATCTCTTTTCAAAGGGGAAAAGTTAAAGAACTCGCGAACCATGTGCCTTATCTGGCAGGAAATATTTTCTATGTGTATGAGGGGGGTAAAATTGGGGATATGTACGTTTATAAAAACCTTGGGGTCTATTCTTATGATGCATCGAATGCTTACAATCAGCAGGGTCAAAAGTTAACGCCTGATCTGGCTACTTTATATATTGATCCGGCAACGGGTCTGGGAAAAGCAAAGAGGTATACTTTAAATGGACAGGAATATAGCGGCACGGTTTATCAGAAAAAGAGCGGCGATTATATTCTCCGCGGAGGGGATACGGAGTGGCAGGATACCAATAACGATGGAGTTATTGATGAAAAGGATATTATTATCGGTGGAAATGGGGTTCCTAAATATTATTTTGGATTCAGCAATACATTCAGATATAAACAATTTTCACTGAATCTGCTGTTTAATGGCCAGGTAGGAAACCAGATTTATAATGCGGTTGCAAATGGTCAAAATACAGGCAGTTCAACCTATTCTCCACCAACTTATGAAATGACCCAAAATTCATGGTGGAAACAAGGTGATGTTGCGAGGTATCCTAATATTGCAAAGAAGGATGATAACGGGAATATCCGTAATGGTTACAACAGTTTATATATCGAGGATGGAACATTTATCAGGTTGCAGAGTGCCAGGCTTGCTTATACTTTCGATCCAAAGTTGATGAGTAGAATTAAGCTGAGTTCGGCAACTGTCTTTGTCTATGGCACCAATCTGGCTACCTGGACAAACTACAGCTGGTATGATCCTGAATTTACCTCTAATGTGCTGACTCCTGGAGTAGATGGTGGTAAATATCCAAGAAGAAGAGAAATAGGGTTTGGTATTAATGTTAATTTTTAAGGGAATGAAAAAGATAAATAAAATTGCCCTGCTGTTTGTAGCACTGATGTCGCTGGGTAGCTGTAAAAAATTTCTTGAAGAAAAACCTTTAAGTCAGGTGCAGGTATCTGATTATTTTAAGTCTGTAAAAGATATCAACGCTTCTCTCGCAGGGATGTATGGTTCTTTTCAATTGGAGATGATCGGAGATGGAGTAAGCAAGTATGGAGGGAAATATCATTATTGGGGAGAGGGAAGGTCTGATAATTTTGATGAGTCGGGATATACCAATGCGACAATGAGCCAGCTGGCATTTAACGTACTGACTTCTGGAAACATTAACTCGAACTGGGAGGGCTTGTACAGAACAATTGCAGTTGCAAATAATGCGATTAAATACTTCCCTGAGATCCCGAAGTATGATATCACAGCAACCAAAACCATTGTAAACAATGGCTTGGCACAAGCTTATGCGATGAGGGCGATGTGTTATTTTTATATTGTCCGCTTATGGGGAGATGCCCCTATGCGCACAGCTCCTTATGATGACCTGGCTCAGGAACCAAAGCTGGAAAGAACTTCTAAAGAAGTTTTAATGGATAAGATCATTATTCCTGATCTTCTAAATGCCTATGATATTATTCAAAAAGGGCAGACGGCAAATATCTGGAATATTAACGAAGGAGCAGTTGCGGCCATGCTTGCAGATGTTTATATGTGGAAAGCTGGTACCACCAACAATAGCGGTGATTATACGAACGCGGTTACCTGGTTTCAGAAATTGTTTGCGGCCAAAGGAGCAACCGGGGCAGCATATGGTGAAGGGGCTGCAAATTTAGAACCCACTGCTACCTGGAAGAATCTTTTCTTAAGTCCGGCAACTACAAAGGAAGCCATCTGGAGTATTCATTGGGACAATGCAAATAACGGCTGTGCTTGTATTCCGGTTTCAAAGATGAAAAGTAATAATCCTGTAACGGTTGATTCTTTAATTCATGCTGACTGGAAAAAAAATAAACTGGATACGCGGGTAACCAAGACGATCGATACGTTGACCGGAACCAATCATCAGGATAAATTGCTCAAGTACTATAATCTGAGTTCTGTTCCTACAACAACAAAACCGGAAGAGCTCACGGTATATTTGGTCATGTATCGTCTGGGAGATATGTTTTTGTTGTATGCAGAAGCTTTGAATAAGACAGGTAATCAGACGAAAGCACTTGCTATGTTGAATTTAATTCATCAGCGTGCTGGTTTGCCGGCAATTTTGCCAACAGATCCACTGGTTTCAACGGGAGGGGCATTGGATGCGGTGAAGCTGGAAGATGCGATTCTGAAGGAAAGACAATATGAACTTTTCGGAGAAGGAAAGAGGTGGTTTGACTTGGTGCGTACCAATCATGTTAATAAAATTATGGATCCAATCCTTAACAGGAGAACGTTCTATGCTACAAAAATCCCTTCGAATCTTGGATTTGGCAGTAATATGGGCCGCTTGCTTTGGCCATTATATAAAACTTTGTTAGAAGATAACTCAAAACTAGTTCAAAACCAGCCTTATAATTAATTATTATGAAGAAGATGAATCTTATCAAAGGAAAAATAATGGTTTTCCTATGTGCAACTGTTTTTATTTCAGGTTGTTCTTTGGCTGGACTGGATTTACAGAAAGACTATAACCGCACACCGCATACTCTAGATCCACATATCAACAAGAGCGCCTGGGCCTTTATTAAGGAGAGAGCGACCTCAGGTGATAAAACTTTTGAACGGCTGTTGGCTGGTATTAAGTATTCAGAAATTGATACGACGGAGTACATGAAGCCTGGAAGAACATTTATTGTGCTGAATAAGGATGCTGTAAGTGTTACCGGAAAGGCTCCAAATGGAGTTTTTCAGAATTTTCTGGTCAATGGTAAAGCACCTGCTGACTGGACGGCCTATCCAAAGGAATTTGTGAGAAATTATCTTTTGTATCTGATCGTCCCTGGTGAATATAACCACTATACATTGCCTCCGATCAAATCAGTAGAGGTACAAACTCTATCTCCAAAAGGATATTGGAACGCATTACCTGCGGGTATTACTTTGGACGGATTTGTCGCTAATCCTGACTCAAAGATGTTTTTAAGGGTGTCAAATGGATCAAATGGAAATACCCAGGATTATCCGATCTTGATTAATGACAATAATAATAATGTGCGGACATCAGATATTCTGGCCACCAATGGTACGGTGCATGTTGTGGAAAGATTTGTGACGCCTATACTTCCAAGTGTAATTTATTAGCGCTGCCCGGGCAGTTACTGATATTTATCGGTGACTGCCCTTTTTTGACTGTATTAAGCATAAGTACTGATTATCCCTGTTTATAGATCAGGATCAGTGAATTTTGAAAATAAATACATAATATTGATGCGGTTAATATTAACTTTAATCTAACCGGATCTAGATGTATAACGATAAATCTCCCTTAAATTCGTCGGAAAGAGAACTCCTTGGCAGGATTGCTGGTGGAGATCAGAAAGCTTTCACTGAATTATTCGAGAATTATCAGGCGATGGTTTATGATTATTCTATGAAACTAACGCGCTCTAAAACCCAGGCTGAAGAGATTGTCCAAAACATTTTTATTAAAATCTGGATAAACCGGGAGGAAATCCTGGATATTGAAAATTTCGGAGCTTATTTAAACCGGGCTACACGGAACCACAGTTATTCTGCTTTAAGAAAAATTGCTGCGCAAGCAGTAAGAGAAATGCAATTGACAGAAGAAGGTATACCTGGAGGAGCGAATGCTGAACATCGGGTTTTATACAATGAATCTGCAAGAATATTAAAATCTGTTGTAGATAAACTGCCACCGCAGCGTAAACTGGTGTACGAATTATGCCACGAGCAGGGCTTAAAATATGACGAAGTGGCTGAAAAATTAAATATTTCTTCCGGCACGGTCCATAAGCATATGAAATTGGCTTTGAAGACCATCAGGGAACATTTTACAGGACTTGAATTGTGGTTCCTTGTCTTGTTTTTCTTCAAAAAATAGAGGGAATAAAAAATATTTTTATTTCCATTACCCCGGCCTGGGTTTTCATGCGTCAGTGAAGAAATGGATGCTGCGGCATCTGTGCATTTATGAAGACAGAAAAGAGCTTAAGACAACTATTTGATCAATATGTAAAAGGAACTTCCTCACCGGAAGAAACGAATGCGTTTTTTGTATTGGTGAACGATCCCGCACATCAGGATACTGTACAGGAACTGATGGAGGAATATCTCTTGCAGGGAAATTTTGTGAATGGGTTGGAAGCGGAACGGAAACAAGATATACTTCAGCATATTTTTTCCGGCGATGATAACGTTGTTTTGGCGGATAAGAAAGGTTCACACAGAATTGTATCTAAATGGACTTCCTGGATTTCTGTGGCCGCTGTTCTGTGTCTGGTGTTTACAGGTTTATATATGATGCGAAAGCATACGGAAGGTATTACTTATATGCGATATAACGGAGAGCTTGCACCGGGTGGTAATAAGGCAACACTTGTTCTTGCCGATGGAAGAAAGGTTTCTTTAACGGATGCGGTCAATGGAAAGCTTGCGGAACAGGCTGGTGTGAGTATAAGGAAAACTGCAGATGGGCAATTGGTATATGAAACAGCAAACCCGGCTGTAGAAGATCATACAATACGTTACAATACGATTTCTACTCCGGCTGGCGGAGAATACCAGGTCATCTTGCCCGATGGAACCCATGTGTGGCTCAATGCCGCTTCTTCCTTGAAATATCCAGTCTCTTTTGCCCATTTAAAAGAGCGGAAAGTAGAGCTAAAAGGAGAGGCATATTTCGAAGTTTCAAAGCTAAAGACACGTGGAGTTAGATTGCCTTTTATTGTAACCAGCGATCAACAGGAGGTTGAAGTATTGGGTACGCATTTTAACATTAACAGTTATGAAGAAAGTGATGGTGTAGAAACCACTCTTTTAGAAGGAAGTGTTAAAGTGAGTCGTGCTGGGGTATTTGAAAAAGTTATTGTTCCTGGTGAGCAATCAAGAGTGAGTGACAATATTAAGATCTTTAAAGTAGATACAGCAAATGCAGTGGCCTGGAAAAATGGACTTTTTAAATTTGATAATGCCAGTATAAGTGTCGTAATGAACCAATTATCCAGGTGGTATGATGTCGACGTAGAATATGTAGGTAATATTCCGGGTAATAAGTTTAACGGAGAGATTTACAGGAACATGAATGCATCAAAGGCATTTAAGATTTTGAGTTTGGCCAATATCAATTTTAGAGTAGAAGCACCAAGTAAAGCAACTGCCCGGAAGAAAATAATTATTACTGGAAATTAGATCACAAATTATCCATGTTTTAGGGTTGTAAAACCCGAACGAGCAAATATAAATTTAACCAAATAAACCAGACTGACATGAACAAACATCTACGAAGGCACACTTAGGCTGTGAAGGGACTTAAATAAAAAACCGGACAATGCTTGGACCCATTGACCGGCTAAAGATTTGAGCTAACCCTCCGATGATACATCGGAAAATTAATCTGTACTAATTTCTGTTTAACCCAAATCAACTCAAAAGTATGAAAATAAATGCTTTTAACCGAGGCGTGTCTTTTAAGATACGCCATAAACTGCTATTGATAATGAAATTAACCACTTTCATCCTCATGATAGCCCTTGTTCAGGCCAGCGCTGCGGTGGTGGCACAGAAAGTCAACCTGAACCAACGGAACAAACCGCTCTCAACGGTGTTGCGCGATATTAAAAAACAAACCGGTTATGTTTTCTTAAGTAATGATTTTGATCCGGCAAAAGAGACTGTGTCGGTGAATGTAACGAATGTTTCACTTGAAGATGCGTTGACGGTCTGTTTTAAAAGACTGAATATTACTTATAACATTGTTGATAAAACGATTTTGTTAACTAAAATAGCTCCTGCCTCAACGAAAGCGGAGCAAATTGTAATCCGTGGTATTGTAAAAGATGAGAATGGTTTACCTATCCCTGGAGCAGGTGTAAAAGTAAAAGGAACCCTGATTTCTGCGGCTACAGATGTAAACGGAAGTTTTAGCATCAGTGTACCTTCTGAATCGGCTGTACTTGTAGTTACTTATGTGGGTTATGATACCAAAGAAATCAGTATAAACGGACAGAAAACATTGTCAATTCAGCTGGTGCCTAATAGCAACGCTCTGGAAGAGGTTGCCGTTGTTGGTTTTGGGACGCAGAGAAAAGTGTCTCTGATTGGCGCACAATCAACATTATCTCCTAAAGAACTGAAGCAGCCTGTTGCAAGCATTACACAATCTTTAGCCGGAAGAATTGCCGGTGTGGTAGGTGTACAGAGAAGTGGCGAGCCCGGGAGAAGTACAGCAGATATCTGGATCAGGGGGATTGCGACATTTGGAGGGAATACCAGTAATCCCTTGATTCTGGTAGACGGAGTTGAACGTTCTATTGATAATATTGATCCTGAAGACATTGAATCTTTCACGGTTTTGAAGGATGCTTCTGGTACGGCAGTTTATGGTGTAAGGGGTGCTAACGGAGTGGTTCTGGTTAAGACCAAGACCGGTAAGGTGGGAAAAAACACCATTTTGTTTGACTATAATGAAGGGATCAGCACATTTACCAAAAGACCCGAAATGGCCGACGGTCTTACCTATATGAATATGGCAAATGAGGCCAGCGTAGGTAGGGGAGGAATTGTTCAATATACGCAGGATTATATCAATAAAACCGCATCGGGAGTGGATCCCCTGCTCTATCCGAATGTGAACTGGATGGACCAGATTTTGAATAAATACAGCCATAACAGGAGAGCGAATTTAAATGCAAGCGGTGGTGTAGACAAGGCTCAGTATTACGTGTCGCTTGCTTATTATAATGAATCCGGGTTTCTTAAAACCAATGATCTGCAACAATACAATTCTGCCCTGGATTACAACAGGTATAATTTTACCAGCAATCTGAACCTTCAATTGACCAAGACAACCAAACTGGACCTGGGCTTACAGGGCTATGCCTCAACCGGAAATTATCCAGGTGAGAATACCCAGGATATTTTTGGAACAGCGATGGACATCTCTCCGGTAGTTTATCCGGTGATGTATCCTGGCAATTTTATTCCTGGGATAGCATCTAACGGAGGACAAAGAAATCCATATGCTGATTTAACCAGAAGGGGGTATAGAACAGAATTCAAAAATCAATTGTATTCTAACCTGAGGCTTACACAAGACCTGAGTATGATCACTCCGGGCTTAATGGCTACAGGAATGTTCTCTTTTGATTCTTATAATGAAAATTTTATAAAACGATCAAAGAGAGAAAGCACCTATTTTATAGAGAATCTGCCTGGAACAAATTCACCTTATAAACCAGATGGTACACTAAATTTAAAAGAAACTTATACCAGCGGTGGTAACTATCTGAGCTTTGACCCCTCTCGTAACGGAAACAGGAAGACCTACTCTGAGGCTGCAGTGAATTACGACCGGGCATTTGGTAAACATCGCATTGGAGGTTTGCTTTTAGGCTATGCAAGTGACGGAACTGAACCATTTGCTGGAGATTTTACGGCTTCTATACCAAAACGTATGCTTGGACTAGCGGCAAGAGCGACCTATTCCTATGATGATCGTTATTTTGCTGAATTTAATTTCGGGTACAATGGTTCGGAACTGTTTGCTCCTAATAAACGTTATGGTTCATTTCCTGCCTTTGGCATCGGATGGATTCCATCCAATGAAAAGTTCTGGGAGCCACTAAAAAGTGCAGTTTCTTTCCTGAAATTCCGGTATTCGGATGGTGTAACCGGGATTGGTCAGATTAACGGGAGAAGATTTGCTTATTTGACATTGGTATCTGAAAATGATAATGGTTATCAGTTCGGAAAGAGTTTCAATTCTGTAAAAGGAATTAATGTAACTGATTATGCGGTAGACATTACCTGGGCCGAATCTAAGAAACAAGATTTAGGGATGGAGATCAGAACCTTGAACGACAACCTTTATCTTATCGTAGATTTATTTAAAGAAAAGAGGACCGGGATATTTCTTCAAAGGGAATCTATTCCGGGTTTCATAGGTTTAACCAATTCTCCTTATGGAAATCTTGGTGTTGTGGACAATCGTGGGATTGATGCGACCCTCGAATATAATGTGAAGATCGGACAAGTTGATCTCGGCCTGAGGGGAAATGTCACTTATAACAAAGATAAATTATTAAATGACGACCGTCCTGCACAGCCTTATCCCTGGATGAGTCACATTGGGGATAATGTGATGGCCCGTTATGGTTATGTGGCTGAAAAATTATTCGATTCTCAGGCAGAAATTGATGCAAGCGCTGTACCAGGTTCGAAAGGGAGTATAAAGCCGGGAGATATAAAGTATAAAGATCTCAACGGAGATGGGGTGATCAATGATTATGACAAGACCAAGATCGGACGTGGCGATGTTCCTAATTTAATCCTTGGTTTTGGTTTTACAGCTTCTTATAAAGGATTTGCTTTAAGTACACTCTTTCAGTCCTTGCAAAATGCAGATGTGATGCTTGGCGGAAATGGGATCATTCCGTTTAACGGCGGAGACAGTAATGTGTTTAGTAACATTACCGACAGGTGGACACCGGAGAATCCAAGTCAGAATGTATTTTATCCCAGATTGAGTTACGGAGAAGCACAGAATACCAATAATGCGCTGGAGAGTTCATGGTGGGTAAAAGACGTCAGTTTTTTAAGATTAAAGAGTGCGCAGCTAAGTTATAATTTACCCAAAAGTGTCGCTACAAAACTAAAGGTTGGTAATGTTGCCGTGTATTTGATTGGTACAAATCTGCTAACATTCAGCAAGTTCAAGCTTTGGGATCCGGAGCTGAATACAAATCCGGTAAATAAAAGCAGAGCCAATGGAACAAAATACCCGATGACGGCGAATGTCTCACTGGGCTTAAATGTTAAATTCTAACCTTTTGAAGAAATAATTATGAAAAAGTATATCTATATATCCTTAGTTGCCTGTTTAAGTTTTGCAACATCCTGTAAAAAAGGTTTTCTGGATCAGGTACCCAATGACAGGCTGACACTGGAGGAGACCTTTTCTAACCGTGCAACAGCGGAGAAATTTTTAGCGAATGTTTACAACAACATCCCCGACGAGTTTGGTCAGCGTAATCCTGGCGGAGGCCGGAATGCGGGTTTATGGACTGGAGGCTCTGATGAAGCAGACTATGTGTGGGGCTTTGTTCAGTCGAATGCGATGAACATAGGAAGCTGGGATGCCAATACAGGTTTTGTTGGTGATTTCTGGAATAATTATTACAGGGGGATCCGGTCAGCTGGTTTCTTTATGGCGAATATTGATAAGGTGGAAAAAGACATTACCCCGCAGTTAAGGATACAGTATAAGGCAGAAGCAAGGGCACTTAGGGCCATGTTTTACTTTTATATCATGCGTCTTTACGGCCCGGTCATCCTTTTGGGGGAAGACGTAATCGCACCGGATGCGCCAGCAGAACAAGTTCAATTGCCGAGAAGTTCGTTTGATGAATGCGTTAACTATGTGACCTCAGAGCTTGACAAAGCGGCGGCAGATTTACCTGTTGTTCCAAGTAACGATGATAACTATGGAAGGATTACCAAGGGAATTGCTTTGGCTTTTAAAGCACAAACTTTACTGCTTGGAGCAAGTCCACTGTACAATGGCAATGGCGAACTTGCCGCCCTAAAGAATTCAGATGGGAAGCAGCTTGTTGCACAGAATACGGATGTTGGTAAATGGAAAAGGGCTGCGGATGCCTATAAAGCTTTTATTGATCAGTTTGTTCCAGGTACATACAGTCTGTTTAAAAAGAATGATGCTTCAGGTAATTTTGATCCTTATCTGTCTTGCAGAGATATATTTCTGACCGATTGGAACAGTGAGGTCATATTTGCCCGTCCTCAAAGCTCTATCGGCCCCAGACAATATGAGCTGACGCCTTACCATAGTGGCCAGAATTCTGATTCCAGGGGATCCGGTGGTCTGGGAGCAACGCAGAATCAGGTGGATGCATTTTTTATGTCAAATGGGAAGAGCATAGACGACCAGGGTTCTGGATATGTTAAAACCGGATACTCCAATTTTAAGGCTCCGGGTTCACCGGTTACGGCCAGTATATATAATCAGTGGGTAAATCGGGAGCCGCGTTTCTATGTGAATATCACCTATAACGGAAGTACATGGTTGAATACAAATAATGGCAATATTACAACCGAGCTTTATAACCATGGCAATTCTGGAAATGCAACGGGTGGAGGTGACCATTCTACTACAGGTTATATTGTCCGTAAAGCTATGGGCCTTGGTAAATGGGACATTAATAACCGTACGGATATATTGTATCGTTTAGCCAATATTTATCTGGATTATGCAGAAGCTTTAAATGAAGCCGAACCGGGAAATGCTGATGTCTTAAAGTACCTGAATCTGATTAGGGAAAGAGCAGGCATACCTCTGTATGGTTCCTCCGGATTGACTGTGCCCGCTGGACAGGCAGAAATGAGACTCGCCATCAGGAAAGAACGTCGCGTGGAACTTGCTTTTGAGAATGTACGTTATTTTGATACCAGGAGGTGGAAAATTGCGGAACAGACAGATAATGGACCTATTTATGGTTTAAATATTACCGCTGATCTTCCCGATTTCTTAAATGTGGTTCCTTTTGAAAATAGGGTATTCCAGAAAAAACATTATTTGTGGCCAATTCCATCTAAAGATGTGAATGTCGATAAACTACTGGTCCAAAATCCAGGCTGGTAATTTAATATAGTTTAATTGTCGGGCAGTGCATCTTGTACTGCCCGATGTATGTTTAGAGCCCTCAAATTATGAAAAACATCAAACAAAAAGCTTATCTGCTGCTGCTGACAGTAGGACTCTCTGCGTGTAGCAAAGGTCAAAATGAGATTGGAAAGCCTTCTCCTTCTTTAACAGCTGAAGTGAATTTCTCTGCGTCAGATGCCAATAAGGCATTTGATGATTTTACCCGTATTTTTTACAATACAGATCAGAAATTGTTTTACAGCAAAAGTGACCGTAAGGATGTTGCTGTTGGCTGGCCACAGGCAGTGTTTTGGGACATTACGATGGATGCTTATAAAAGAACCAGCAATCCTGTGTATTTGAAACAGATCAATGACATGTACCAGGGCGCGGCAAATGCCTATTCCAATTTTGATTGGAAAGCGGTTAAGGAGGTGAATGATTTTATCTATGACGATATGATGTGGTGGATTATTTCTCTTTCGCGGAGTTATGAAATCACTAAAGAACAAAAGTATCTGGACGCTGCGGTTGCTGGCTTTAAATATGTATGGGAGAATTCTCACGATCCCGTTGACGGGGGGATGCGCTGGAGTTGGAAAGTGGAAGGGAAGAATGCCTGTATTAATTATCCAACGGTGATTGCAGGGGTAACGTTGTATAACATCACGAAGGATCCCGGCTATCTTGACAAAGCAAAAAATATCTACAAGTGGTCTCATGACAATTTGTTTGAGGCCTCAACTGGAAGGGTTGCAGATCATAAAGTAGGTCAGAATCCGGCAGGATATGAAGATTACACTTATAACCAGGGGACTTGTATTGGTGCTGCAACATTATTGTATAAAGCGACAGGAGAAGATGCTTATCTTGCTGATGCAAAGCTGGCTGCGGATTATACCAAAAATAAAATGTGCGACAGTAAAGGGATTTTGCCTGCAGAGGGGGATTGGAATGAACAGGGAGTTTTAAAAGCCATTTTTGCGCAATATATACAATTGTTGATTAAAGATGCCGGACAAAACCAGTACAAAGAATGGATTTACAGCAATATCAATCTGGTCTGGAGCAATCGTGACCAGAGCAGGGGAATTATGTTCAGAGATTATAAAGTGGCTTGCCCTACCGGCCTTGTACAATCTTATGAGGCCAGCAGTGGAGTGGCTTTTATGCAATTATTTGATCCTATAATTAAGTAATCTGGCGATGAAATATATATTATTTTCCCTTGTATGCTGTACAGCACTAACCGCGATGAACCGGAAGGATGCTACAGCACAGGTTTTATCTAAAGAAAAGACAACATTCCAAATTGCTGCACCCTGGAAAGCGACTTATGACGTCCGTTCGGACGTAGCTATTGTATATGGTATTAATGATGCTGGTGGGGATTTTGAAGAAAGGGTGAAGGGATACCGGAATAAAGGTTATGAGGTCCAGTTTATGACAGGGATTGCCTGGGGCCAGTACCAGGATTATTTTACAGGAAAACTGGATGGGAAAAGCCATATGGATGAGGGACAGATGATGAGAAACGGCGAAACCATTTGGCATGGAAAAGACGTTCCTTATATTGTTCCTACTGCATCTTACCTGGACTATATGAAGTCTCATGTCAGGAGGGCTATCGATGCGGGTGTAACCGCAGTTTATCTTGAAGAACCCGAGTTTTGGGCGAGAGCCGGTTATAGTGAAGTATTCAAAAAGGAATGGGTAAAGTTCTATGGTTTCCCCTGGCAGGCACAGCATGAGTCTCCCGGGGCGACCTATTTGTCTTCAAAATTGAAATATCAGCTGTATTTTAATGCACTGAAAGAGGTTTTTAGTTACGTGAAGGCTTATAGTGAAAGTAAAGGGAAAAGAGTTAAATGTTATGTACCGACACATTCATTATTGAATTATTCTGCATGGGAAATTGTTAGTCCGGAAGCGAGCCTGGCCAATCTGGAAGGAATGGATGGTTATATTGCGCAGGTCTGGACAGGTACTTCAAGGGAACCTTTATACTTCAACGGAGCTAAAAAAGAGCGGGTATTTGAAAATGCCTTCCTGGAGTATGGTTCCATGGCTGTCTCTTATACACATCTGACGCTGCCGACGAACGT
>NZ_JAELTV010000389.1 GCF_016429005.1 Pedobacter sp. ASV19 | reverse complement strand
CCCCCCCCCCCCCCCCCCCCCCCCCCCCCCCCCCCCCCCCCCCCCCCCCCCCCCCCCCCCCCCCCCCCCCCCCCCCCCCCCCCCCCCCCCCCCCCCCCCCCCCTTTTCAAGCAGCAGACGGCATACGCGATAGAGCTGCCTGTCTCGTGGGCTCGGAGATGTGTATAAGAGACAGGGATAATCCGGAATGATGGTCTCCAGGAATTCAATACCGGTCATCACCGGCATCCGCTGATCTGTGATGATAATATTAATTTCCTGACGGCTTAATATGTCAATAGCATCTTTAGCCGACTCTGCAGTAAACACATTAAAGCCCCTTCTAAAAGATGCTTTAAATGCATTCAGATTGTGGACTTCGTCATCTACGTATAAAATATTAATTACTTCTTCCCCCATTGTAAGTCAAAATTAAACAAAACAGATTAATTGCAGGCGCAAATGCTAATAATCTGTTAAATATAGCTAAATTTGTATAAAGTGAATACACATAAACTAAGGCAAATTTTAGATATTTTACATGTTATTATTCAGCAACCAATTACAGGCAAACGATCTTTCTTTCGAACCACAATTCTTTAGAATTTATAATGCTACAGAAAAGAGTGAACTTGAAGCTTTATTAGAAGCCAAACCACATCTAAAAATTCATGATGAAATCGAAACGCAGCTGGACGATCTGATTAAATCTAAGCACCCTAAAAAGAAGCCGGAACCTGATGTTCTTGAAGCACTTAAGCTGGAACATATAGGTGCCCTGAGCAAACAGGAATATGGTGTATGGGTCTATTATCCCTGGTCTGACAGACTGGTTCATTTACTGGATGAGGAAGAATTTATTGAGGTCAGGACCAATAGAAATATTTATAAAATAACCAGAGCTGAACGCGATCTGCTCGGTAAACAAAAAATTGGTGTTGTAGGACTTTCTGTTGGCCAATCTGTGTCTGTGACCATGGCTATGGAAAGAAGTTTTGGTGAGATCCGGCTGGCTGACTTTGATGTACTGGAACTCACTAATATCAACCGGATCAGAACAGGTGTTCAAAATCTTGGATTGCCTAAAGTCATTATTGTAGCCAGAGAGATTAAAGAGATTGATCCATTCTTAAAGGTAACCTGTTTTGCAGATGGTCTTACGGAAGAAAACATGGATCGTTTCTTTAGTGAAGGTGGTAATTTAGATCTTGTTGTCGATGAATGCGATGGTCTGGATATTAAAATTTGGCTCCGTCATAAAGCCAAAGCCTTACGTATTCCGGTGGTGATGGATATGAGTGACAGGGGAACGCTGGATGTGGAAAGATTCGATCTTGAACCAGACCGGCCAATACTCCACGGAATGATCGACCATCTTGATCCCTCCAGAATTAAACATTTAAAAACCAATGAAGAAAAAATCCCGTTCCTGCTGGCTATGATTGGTGTTGAAACCCTCTCAAACAGGCTGCAGGCATCCATGTGCGAAGTGGGGCAATCCATTACGACCTGGCCACAACTGGCTTCGGGAGTTACCCTTGGAGGCGCTCTTTGTGCGGATGTTTCGCGAAGGATCATTCTCGACCAATATCATGAATCAGGAAGGTACTTTATTGATCTTGAAGAACTTATCGGCGATAAAAAACCTGTTACGGATACAGATTATGTGGTCAAAAACTATACGGCCGATGCACTTTCGGCAGAAGAAATGGATACCGCTGTTGAAGGTCTTACTTTGAGCGGTCAAACACTGGATCAGCCGCAACTGGAGCAATTGGTTACGACAGCCATCCAGGCGCCTTCTGCCGGAAATAATCAACCCTGGAAATGGTTTTCCAAACAAGGAAGACTCTTTCTTTTTCATGATGAAAAGCATTCAGTTTCCTGGGGAGATTTTGACAATATTACCTCCAATATCTCTTTTGGTGCGGCTATAGAAAACCTAAAAATTGCGGCTGGAAAAATGGGATTAAAAGTGAGCTATGATCTCTTTCCTAATGCGCAGAATAAGAGACTGGTTGCTGCCTTTACTTTTTCAGAAGACAAAGAAACCTCCTATGGCCAGGAACTTGAAGCTGGAATCCAGATGAGATTAACCAACCGTAAAACAGGTAACGGACAAAAGATCAGTGTGGAAACACTATCCTCTCTGAAAGCCTCGGCCAGCAGTGGAAGCCCTGCGGTACTCCATGTAACGGAGGATAAAGATCAGATCAGACAGATCGCTGAGGTGGTTTCAAAAGTAGAAAGAATTCGCTTCCTGTACCCTCAGGGCCACCATGATTTCTATACCCAGGAGATGAGGTGGACGGAGAAAGAGGTTTTGGAAACCAGAACGGGACTGGATATCAGGAGCCTTGAACTTTCAGAAAGTGATAAAGCAGGTTTGAACGTAGCTAAAAATCCTGAAGTCATTAAACTTTTGAATAAATGGGGTGGCGGTGCTGCCTTCGAAAAGCTCTCCAAAAATGCCATCATCAGCTCTTCAGGGATTGGTTTGATCAGCATGCCGGAATACAGCCAGGAAAACTTTATCCTTGGTGGTGAGGCTGTTCAGCGGGTTTGGTTAGATGCTAATTTAAAGGGACTCTCCTTCCATCCTATTTCAGCACCATTATTCCTGTTCGCACGTCTCAATCAGGGCAATGGAGTAGAAATGTCTTCCAAAATGATTGAAGAGCTTACGGGTTTACAGGAATCCCTATTTAAAGTGTTTCCGGTATTGCAAAAAGAGCAAGGTATATTTATGTTCAGGTTGTCCTATGCAGACGAAGCGTCCGTAAGATCATTCAGAAAGCCTTTGTCGAACGTACTTCAGTTTAATTAGAATTATGATCTTGATTAAATTCAGAGCCTTTAAAGCAACGGAGGATCCCGATACCTGTCAGCGTTTCCTGAAAGGGCATGTGAGTGTATTGGAAGACTACGGAATTACCAATATTACCACCAATAACAACCAATGGATGCATATGGATTGTGTGTATGGTGTAGTTGCAGAAACGGAAGATGGGGAAATGGTTGGCGGTATCCGTATACAGCTTGCCGATGGTGTTCATCCCTTACCTGTAGAAAAAGCAGTTGGATATATGGATCCTACACTATATGATCTGGTTCGTGAGTATATTCCGGAAGGTGTGGGTGAACTCTGCGCTCTATGGAATGCCAAATCTGTGGCGGGACTTGGGATTAGTATCTTACTTACCCGTGCCGGGATATCGATCACCAACCAGGTCACCTGCAAAACATTAATGGGGATTTGTGCAGGATATACCCTCAAAATGTTTAAAAAAGTAGGATTTGTTATTGATAACACCTTGGGAAATGGTGGAGAATTTGTCTATCCGAACGAAAATTACATAGCCTGGGTACTGGGTATCTTAAATGCCAAAGAACTGGAAACAGCAGAGGATTACGATAGAGAGCGGATGTTAAGTTTGAGGTATAATCCGGTGCAGCAATTTATTGAACAATCGAAAATTGGAGACCTCAATGTTGATTATAACCTGATCATTCCACCTAATGTTAATCCTTCAGTATGAAGAACTGGCTCTTAATTATTATTCTTTCCTTCACTTATATTTTTAATGCAGCGGGTGCTGATATTGTAATTAAAAATAATGATTCCAGAAAGAGTATCGGAAAGGACATTTTCATCTATGTGGACAAGACCCGGAAACTTGATATTCAGGATATCCGGAAAAGGACAGATTTTATTCGCAGTACTAAATCAGTTCCTAATTTTGGCGTGGAGGATTATACCATCTGGATCAGATTCTCGGTATTAAATCAGAGTGACGAATCCAATCTGACTTTGCAGATCGATCACCCGGTACTGGACAACATTGAATTATATTCAGATCTAAACAATAAAATTACGGTAAAGAAACTGGGTGAGGCTTATCCTTTTAAACAAAGAATTTATAACGATCCGTCTTTTATTTTCCAGCTGGATGTTCCAAAAGAACAGGAGAAAGTGTACTATATGAGAATAGAGAGCAGTGATAATATCCAGCTCCCCATTTTCATTGGAAAAGAAAGAAATATCATAGAATCCACAAAAAATAAATAACTGATTTCGGGATTGTATCTGGGGATCATGCTTTCCATGCTGTTGTACAACCTCATTATCTATTTTACCGTAAGAGATAAGAGTTATCTTTATTATGTGGTTTACCTGATCATGGTGATCTTAACTCAGGCTAGTATACAAGGTTTCACTTTTAAATATTTATGGCCTGGATTAAGCTGGCTGGCGATCTATAGTTCTTTTATTTTCCCTCCCCTGGTTGGAATAACGGCACTGCAGTTTGAACGGTACTTCCTGAAAACAAAAGAATGGTTACCAAAAACGGACCGGTATGCTTCGATTTTTATCG
>NZ_JAELTV010000388.1 GCF_016429005.1 Pedobacter sp. ASV19 | reverse complement strand
CCCCCCCCCCCCCCCCCCCCCCCCCCCCCCCCCCCCCCCCCCCCCCCCCCTCTTTTAGATGTGTATAAGAGACAGCAATAAAGTAACCCGTTATGTGGAATCTGTACTAAAGAAAGTACCTGAAATCAGTTCTTTTGCCAGTAACGTTGGAAAGGGAAACCCAAGGATTTATTATAATGTTGGACAGCATAACGAGAGTGAAAACTATGCAGAAATCTTTATCCAGGTTGAAGGTTTGCAGACAAGGGAAAAGGTTGCAGTGATAGAGAAATTAAGGCAACAGCTCAAGGATTATCCGGGGGCTACAATCAAGGTGAAGGACTTTGAACAAGGGCCGCCTGTAGAAGCGCCGTTAGCTTACCGCATCTATTCAGACGACTTGGCTGCTTTGCGCAAAACGGCTTTTGATGTGGCTGCCCTGATCGGCAAGGTTGATGGGACCATTTATGTGAATAATCCTTTATTAGTCAAACCAACTGATCTTAAAGTGACCATCAATAAAGAGAAGGCGGGAATACTTGGTGTTGCTTCTGCAGATATAGACAAAACAGTGAGGCTTGGAGCTGCAGGATTAAATGTAGCCACTTACCGGGAGGATATAGGGAAGGCAGATAACTATAATGTGAATGTTTCTATTCCAAGAAATGCGGACATTCAGGATGTGAGCATATTTGACCGTTTGTATGTCCCATCTGCTTCGGGTCTGAACATACCCTTTAAAAATGTAGCCTCTGTTGGATTTGAAAGTTCCCCTAATCAGATCCGGCATTACGATAAAGACAGGTATGTAACCATCTCCGCATTTGTAAAGCCAGGTTATAATGTACAGCAACTGGACCAGCAGATTACAGCGCAATTAAACCAGTTTAAATTCCCCAAAGGTTTCTCCTTTAAAGTTGCGGGCGAGAATGAAAGTAAGGAAGAAAGTTTTGGAAACCTGGGCATCATTCTAATCGTTACGGTATTTGGATTTTTAGGTGTACTGATTCTGGAGTTTAAAACCTTTAAGAGCATTCTGATTGTGCTCTCGGTAATCCCTTTGGGAATTGTTGGGGGCTTGATTATGCTTTATTTTGCTGGAGAAACGTTGTCGTTTACTGCCACAATAGGCTTTATAGCCCTGGTAGGTATTGAGGTCAAAAATTCCTTGCTTGTAGTAGATTTTACCAATCAACTCAGAGCACAGGGACGAAGTATAGAAGATGCGATTGTAGAAGCAGGTGAGATTAGGTTTATCCCTATTTTGCTAACCTCTTTAACTGCAATTGGTGGGTTATTGCCATTGGTTATTGAATATAGCGAATTGTATTCGCCACTTGCACTGGTCTTGATTGGTGGTCTGATCAGTTCTACCTTACTGTCCCGTTTGGTTACACCTGTCATGTATAAATTATTGCCACCAGTTGTAGTTCCTGAATAAAAAAAATGCCCGTTGAAGAATATCAACGGGCATTTTTTTTATTATTTATGAGGTTTGGGGCCCATTACAAATTCAAGTACACCACCTTTTAAGAGTTGTTGGTGTGTAATGTAATTTTTGGTATAGGGTTGGCCATTTAATCTGGTACTTTGGATGTATACATTTTGTTTGCTGTTGTTTTTTGCCTTGATGGTAAAATTTCCTGCCGGAACAGCGATATTTACTTCGTCGGCAGATGGACTGCCAAACATGTAATGTCCGCTGGCAGGGTTTACAGGATACATTCCTGCGATACTCCATACCGCCCAGGCACTCATCTGGCCACAGTCTTCATTTCCTGCAATGCCATCCGGCTGATCATGATACATAGAATCTACAATCATTCTAATCCGCTCTTGAGTTTTCCAGGATTGACCAACATAATCGTATAGATAAGCAATATGGTGACTTGGCTCGTTGCCATGCGCATACTGACCAATCATTCCACTAACATCCGGTGATTGATTTTCGCCAGTCATTTTTGAACTGACACTAAACAGGGAATCCAGTTTTTTAACGAAGTTTTCATTACTGCCATATTTTTTGGCAAGCCCATTAACATCATGTGGTACAAAGAAGGTATGCTGCCAGGCGTTGCCTTCTGTAAACATAGCTTTATCCGGATCGTGTTCAGAATAGTAAGGGTCGAAAGGGATAACCCATCTACCATCCGCATTTTTTGCGCGGGCAAAGCCAATACGGGTATCAAACAAAGGTTGCCAAAAAGTAGAACGTTTCATAAAGTAATCGTAATCTTTTCGAAGATTCAATTTTTTTGCAACTTGCGCAATGCACCAGTCATCATAAGCATATTCCAGGGTGATGGTTACGCTGCTTCCATATTTGTCTTGTGGAACATAACCATATTGACGGTAATAATTGCTTCCCCTAATGTCTTGCATGGCACTTTTCTTCATCGCTTCATAGGCAAGTTTAACATCTATTCCTTTGATGTCTTTTAATATGGCGTCGGCCAGTACGGGAACCGCGTGGTAACCTGTCATGGTGTTGGTTTCATCACTGCTGAGGTCCCAAACAGGTAACAGGCCATTTTCTTTATAGAAGGCCAGCATAGAGTTCAGAATACCAAGATATCTTTCGTTTTGGGTAAGGGTAAAAAGCGGGTTTAATGCCCTGAATGTATCCCAAAGGGAGTAGGCGGTATAACGTTGCTGTCCAGCCGGCATTTTATGGATTTCGCCCTTTGCATTCTGATAGGTCCCGTCAGTATCAGAATATATGGTGGGGGCAATACAAGTATGATAAAGTGCAGTATAGAAAATACGTTTTAATTTTAGGTCATCGCTCTTAATTTGAACTTTGGCAAGTTCATGTTCCCATTTGGATTCTGCTTTTTGCCTGGCCTGTTCAAAGCTCCAACCTTTGATTTCCTGCAGAGCCAAGAGTGCTTTGTCTGTGTTTACAGTTGATAAGGCCACTTTCATTTTGATCTCTTTGTTTTCAGAAAACAGGAGTTGAGCCAGAACAGAACTTCCTTTAGCTTCTGTGTCATCGTATGCAGTCCCATCTACATTCAGATAGAATTTCTGAAAAGGAACAGATGTTTTTACCGCGAAATATACCCTTTGTGTTTTTGCCCATCCGGTTGAATAACGGTAACCCACCAGGGTAGAGTCATTTACTTTTTTGATGTAGGTTGCCGTAGGTTTGTCCCAGTTAATGTGATAGCCAAGGTCTATTTTGATCACAGGTTGTGCATGGGCTGGAAAGGTATAGCTATGGAATCCACAGCGCTCTGATACAGTTAAAGCCACATTGATGCCATTGTCCATCTTTACCCTGTAATATCCAGGACTTGCGCTTTCATTTTTATGGTCAAAAGTAACTTGTCCGTGATCGGCTGTATCTGTAGTAAGTTTGATTTGGGGCATAACTGAAATGTCATACCAATCACCAATTCCAGTGCCACTTAAATGCATATGGCTAAATCCGGTAATGGTATGGTCACTGTAGTTGTATCCACTGGTCCAGTCCCATGCAGAGGTTCCTTTTTTAGGGTTATCAGGACTGAGCTGTACCATTCCGAAAGGTACGGTTGCGCCAGGAAAGGTATGGCCGTGACCACCTGTTCCTATAAAGGGATCTACATATTGGGTGAGTTTAGTTTGTGATTTTGCTGCTCCCACAAAAAAAAGAAAGGCCAGCATGATTAGATATTTGTGTGCGTGTATCATTCGTGTGTTATTCTTACTTAGGGCATTTAATAAAATAAGCGGTCAATTTAGAGACCGCTTATTTTAATTTGTTTGTTAGAAATTACCTTTGTTGGCAACATCCCACCAGAGTCTTGTTCCTCCATTGTCTGCTGGTGTGGTTAGCATTTGAATGGCCTTTTGAACTTCAGCATTATTTGTACTGTATTCATTTTGGCTAAATGGCAACCTGCGTATCTGAATATCAGTACTGATAGTTCCTCCACTATTGTTGTTCGCTACAGGAATTAATTTAGGGTAACCTGTTCTTCTAAACTCACTCCAGGCTTCTTGTCCTTCAGGGAAATTCGCTATCCACTTTTGAGTGATGATGCGCTCAAGCTTTTGTTCAGCGTTTGCGGCTTCATCCCATTTTATAGTAATGGCAGAAGGAGATGGGGCATTATTTTTTGTGTTTAACGGATCTACATATGCAGCAGGAACGCTTGTATTGTCAGCTAAATAAGTACTCGAACTCACACCCCATTGAGCAAATGAAGTTTTGATACCTTGCTCATACAGACTTTGGGCAGTTCCATTTACGTCTGTCTCTTATACACATCTAAAAAGTGGGGGGGGGGGGGGGGGGGGGGGGGGGGGGGGGGGGGGGGGGGGG
>NZ_JAELTV010000387.1 GCF_016429005.1 Pedobacter sp. ASV19 | reverse complement strand
CGGCAGCGTCAGATGTGTATAAGAGACAGCTTCAGTCTTGATTTCTTTAGGATCCACGACTGCGTTGAAAGCAAGCTTTTTTAGTTTTCCGCCAATGCTTTTCTGAGGCTTGTTAACTTCAGCCACGGCTTTATCAACAAGGGTGTTCAATTGTTTTGCTACTTTTTTCTGCAACTCTTTTTTCTGCCAGGCCGTCATGTTAAACTGATTGACTTTTTCATCTACCACGGCTGCCATTTTCTCCCGCCACTGGTCAACAGACAATATTCCAAAGGTGATATTGTTGGAAACACTATAGTCTGTTTTTATTTCCTGTTGCTGGCTAGAAAGTGTAGATATACGATAACCAAACCAGGCTTCCCCGCAAAGCAACAGGCTCAGGCCTACAGTGAGCAAAATGTTGGGCATGATTGTTTTTCTAGTGGCTTTCATGTGGAGAAATGAATTTTAGTATGGTTGACAGAATAAGTCCGTAAAGTACGAAGCTGATGAATATGATATATCCGGGCTGAAGGGCAGTATTATTGGTTGTAATGACGTTTAAATCATCACTTTTTATATTCAAGCTTTTTAATTGGCTGTCTAACAATCCATTTAAACCGATATAAACCATCAATATTGCAATAACAATGACATCAGCCATGCTCCATTTACCGGATTGAAAGGCAAAATATCTGATGATCCTGTTCTTAGCGATTTTCCTTTTGCTTAGCAGGTGGATTCCGGTAGCACTAAGCTTCATGACAGGGAAGAGTATGCTGAAAACCAGTATCAAAATCCCAACCAACACCGCATCCATTCCTGGCTGTCCGATTAACACTTTTACAACGTCCAGAATACTCTTGCTTTGAAAGAACAATACCTGATTCTCAAAAATCACATGTTCGCCCAATACCATAAAATCCAGCGTTTTAATTCGTGCATCCACTTCTATCATAGAGGCCGTTAAACCTATAAAAAGAAGAATAAACGCAAACATCAACGACATGATGAAAAGGGTAGCGTGGAGATCAACCCGCTTTCTTAATATCCACCATAATGATAAAACGATCGCGATGCAACCCAACATGGCAAATGAATAATTGTAAGTTAATGTCCTGATCTGTGACAGTGAGGAAGTCAGTTTGTTGTTTAATTCCTCCTTGGAAGTTGCCTGATATTTCTTGTAAATTTTATCGGTTGCAGCCTTTGTCGCGGCTACAGTGCTATCAAGGTATTCGGCACGTTCCAGGGCATCAAACTTGGACATTGCCATATTGCTCAACTGTTTTTTATTTTTAGGATTATAAACTTTGGCAATAATGTCTTTGGCTAAGGAAGGAGCCTTTTCCCGGAAGTTATCTGTGTTTACAAAATTTTTGACTATAAACTTCTTGATCTTTCCATCTATCGTTTTTTTTGGTTTATTTATTAGTGCTTCAGCTTTGTCAATAAGTGCAATGATGATCTGTTCAACTTCTTTCTGAAGATCTTTCTTTTGTTTCGGACTAAGGGTAAAATCGCGGATCTGGTGACTTACAATTCCGGAGACTTTGTCTCTCCACTGGTCTACAGAGAACAATCCCGAACTGATACTATTCACGTTGGAATAATCTTTTTTTATTTCTTCCTGCCGCTCAGAAAGCTGGTGTAAATGGTAACCAAAATAACCTTCAGTGCACAATAAAATTGCGAGTCCGAAAATCAGCAGGAGTTTTAAAACAATTGGTTTCTTGCTGGAAATATGGGTTTCATGCATAGGCAATAGTAATGAGCCTGATGAACAATGCTAGATTAGAAATTGTTTTAACAAAAACTACAAGGCAGTTTCTTTCCGATCTATTTTTATCGACCTGTTGCCGGTGCTCACGGTAATATATAATAAAGGTGATTCCCGGTTACTATAACATCCTGCGAATCGACCTTTAAATTTCCGGAACCAGTCTTAAGAAGAAAAAAGATATAATGATCATCCCGATGAGCTATCTGCGCAATACCGTCGCGGTTGTCGTCTGGTCTGAAGAATTTGATCTGCAGGCCCGTACTTGTTTTACTTTGCAACTGATCTACCGGAATGCTTCATCAACACTAAATTACAATTATATCTGCAACTTCAATAGTTTGTCTGCATTTCCATGGGCAATCTTTCCTACTTGTTCATCGGAAAGCTCAATTGCGTTCAAAAATTCCATACCCATCTCATTCGTACTGAAAGGATAATCAACAGAAAACATAATATTATCAATACCAAAAGTATCTAAAGCAATTTTTAAGGGCGGCTGCGTAAAAAAACCGCTGGTCGTGATATGAACCTGCTGATGGAAAGTGTCGGTAAGCGAACGCTGATTGGCACCTCCATTACCAGGTTTGAAAGCCCTCTCTGACCTTGCCATCATCATTGGCAGCATTTCTCCCATGTGTCCAATGATCAGATTTAGCTTGGGGTATTTGTCAAAAATTCCTGAATACAAAAGACGTAAAACGTGTAAGGCGGTTTCTGAATGCCACCCCCAGCCATAACAGGCTAAGGCCTCGGCCATACCTGAATGATTAGGTAATCCGCTATAATAGATATCCGCTATTCCCTTTGGCGGTAAGCCTGGATGAAGGTAAATTGGAACGTCCAATTTTTCGGCCCGTTCAAATATAGGTGCAAATTCAGGTTGATCTAAAAACTTATCATTGGTGAGTCCCCGGATCATTGCTCCGCAAAAATTGTATTTTTTGACCGCCCGTTCTAACTCATCGGCAGCGGCCCCAGGGGCTGTCATTGGTAAATGAGCAAAAGCCTTAAAACGGGTTTCCTGGTTTGAAATCCTTTCAGCGATCAAATCATTGTACATTGTGGCAAAGGCCGGACCATCCTCCGGGCTCAAAAGATTAGCGCCTGAGCTATCCACAGACAGTACCTGCATGGAAATGCCGTTGGCATCCATAGAATTTAAACGCTCGCCGGTTATATCGGCCAGTTTGGCTATAAGCTGTTGCATCCTTTCTGATTGACCAAATCCACCCAAGGCACTTTTGGGTATTTTCCCGGTCATTTCCGGAAAGGAGATATGTTCTTCCAACGTAACTACTCGCATGTTCAATTTATTAAGTAAAGTATTCTACAAAGTAACACACTCATCATTTAAACAGCAATACAATATTGATGGCAATCACAGGATTATTCGTGGTTATCTATTGTGATGATAATTCTTCGATTGTAGATTTTATTTTTTCATTAATTTGCTGTATTTGCGGGATGTCAGTATGGTTATGTTGATCTATTAACTGATAGCTTTGCAGCCTGAGCTGGCAATAATGAATGAGTTTCTTATTACGTTTGTGCAATTTTTCAGAAAGCGTAAGATGATCTAATTCTGTGATCAAATTAATGCTGCGCTTCCAGTAGTCGATACCTTTCTTCAGGCCTGATCGAAGTACCTGCTCGGATTTATTATCTGAGTCTTTGAGGGCGCTTAACGCCGTGTTTTCCATATCGTAGAACTCCACTATTCGTTTTTGGTAGATAAGCCGATCACTTTTCGACAAAACGTTATAAGTTATAACAGAAAAAATAATCGCAATAACTGGTATTGAAATCAGAGTAAGCCTTTTTATTTTGATACTATCGGGTTTTTGCAAGGAGGGCATAAGGGCATAACCGATTAATATGCCACTAAGCAGGCCGCCCAGGTGTGCCGCATTATCTATTCCACCTTTAAAACTACCATACACTAAATTATAAATCACAAAAACACCAATGTTGGCTAACAATCCATTACGCATGGAACGTTCGATATGATTCGTGCTTAACAAAGCAAGAAACACACCATAAAGTCCAAAAATAGCGCCTGACGCGCCCGCACTTACCGTATTATCATGCCACCAAAGGCTTGTCAGACTGGCAATAATGCCAGTAAGCAAGTAGGCAGTGATAAATTTTGCTTTGCCCAGGAAAGGCTCTAGTAACAATCCCACGAAAAAAAGCGCATACATATTCATCAGCAGGTGAATAATGCCGAAATGGATAAAGCAATTGCTTATAAGCCGCCACCATTGTCCATTGAGCGTGGCAACCGTGGCATTTGCACCCCAATCAACCATACTTTGACCAGTTGGTTCGAATACTGATACGCCCGTACAAACCATGATCAGAAAAATTAAAATGTTCAGATCTATTAAAATGGGCGTTATGTAATATCCCTCCCAAGGTCTAAAAAAAGAAAGGAATCCACTTGAAAAGTTATACTTTGGCCTGATGTCAGGCTTTAAAGTGTCTTCATAGGGTGGCACAAAATCCTGTCTCTTATACACATCTAAAAGGGGGGGGGGGGGGGGGGGGGGGGGGGGGGGGGGGGGGGGGGGGGGGGGG
>NZ_JAELTV010000386.1 GCF_016429005.1 Pedobacter sp. ASV19 | reverse complement strand
AGATAGGCTTGCTCGGCCATATCCATTGCTTCATAGACACTATTCACTCCAACACTATATTGTTGTGATTTGAGCTGATTATATAATCGTCTGCTACTGACTGTCTTACCTATAGTAGAGGCTGCCTGGCGATACAAGCTTCTTAAATAGGTATAATTGCTTAACTGGTTGTATTCTACAATATCACGGAGCAACATGGCATTATAATATTCCTGTAAATAAGCCAAGCCTACTTGCATGGAAGGAAGGTTAATGGTCTCGGGATATCCTCCATGAACCAGATATTTAAGAAACAACGCCATTGTTTTGCTTTTACCCGAGCCGTATTCTGAAGGTTTAAAATTGTTGAATTCGCAATATTCTTTAAAAGAAAGAGGTAGTAATTCGATAGCAATGCTCCGCCCCCGTAACACAGATTTAAGTTCTGTATGCAGAACCGAACTATTGCTACCGGTAAAGAATATTTTTTTAGACCATGTTTCGTTGATCCGGTTTAAAAAACGCTCCCAGCCGGGCGCGGCTTGTACTTCATCAAAGAAAAACCAGGCATCTTCCAATGTACTTTCCGGATAGAGTTCTTGCCATGCCTGGAGAATTAAATCGAGTTGATGAGGCTCAAATTGTATACGCTCGTCTTCAAAATTGAAATAGATAATCTGCGTGGGAGATATTCCACGGACGGTTTTCAATTCTTCAATAGCTAAAAGCATTGCTGAAGTTTTGCCTACACGACGAGGTCCGATAATAGCCTGTATCTTTTCAAGATCCAAAGACATTCCTGTGTTGCGCACTCTAAGCCCTCTGGAAAGGTTTCTTTCCTGATTTTGAACCAAAATCTCCTTTAAAATCTCTTTCATAATAAGTCAAATATACACAATCGTCTTTACAAGAAAGACGATTATAAGTATAATTATCTTTCTTGTAAAGACGATTTGCAAATATCATCCTTCTCTTTTCCCATCCTTGCCTGTCTGAGTCTAAAGAAAACAGATTTTCAACCATTAAGCAGATACTTTGTCAAGTAATCTTCACCCGTGTCAAGGATGACAAAACGGTAATCTGCTATTTCACATTTCTAACCGTAGTATTTCCCCCACCATCAAGTGTTAAGTTTACGGGCTTATTATTTGCCCAATCACCCTTGGTAAAATCTGGAATATCGATACTTGACGATCTTTTAGAAACAGATTTCTTGCTCAATGGAACGATACAGCTCCATGCTGCAGCATCATAAACATCCTGATCCAATGGTAAGCCATTTCGCAAGCAATCAATCAAGCGCCAGTCCATAATAAAATCCATTCCACCATGGCCACCCACTTTTTTCGCAATTTCACCTACGTGTTTGATAATTGGCGGGCTATAGGTTTCATACAATTTCTTTAATTCTGCATCCTTAATCCACTCTTCTCCAAAAGCGATACGCTCTGGTTCAGGGTATTTACTGGCAAGGCCTTTTGTACCACTCAATAAATGAATTCTGGAATAGGGTTGTGGTGAAGATACATCATGTTGTAACATGATGGTCTTACCTTTGGCCGTTTTAATGGTGGTGGTATTCATGTTTCCACGATAGTTTTTGCCCACAAACTGTTTATAGAAATCATCTTTCTGAGCCCTTTTTTCTGCTTCAGGCCCCATCAGAAAATCGTTGCTTGAAACGGAAACCAGGAAATCCATTTTATCTCCCCTGTTGATATTAAGACATTGTGCAATAGGTCCAAGTCCGTGGGTAGGATATAGATTACCGCTGGAACCAATATTTTGCTTCAGCCTCCACATGTCGGCATAACCGTTTTTATCAAAATTCAAGTCAAGCAAATCATGTTTATAGGCACCCTCTGCATGAACCAATTCTCCAAACATACCATTGCGAACCATATTTAACGTCAACATTTCGAAAAAGTCATAGCAGCAATTTTCAAGCATCATGCAATGTTTTCGCGTCTTTTCAGAGGTTTCCACCAATTTCCAGCATTCTTCAATGGTCAGCGCTGCCGGAACTTCGGTAGCTGCATGGCAACCATGCTCCATAGCGTAAACCGCCATTGGCGTGTGCAGGTACCAGGGCGTACAGATGTAAACCAGATCAAGGCCTTCCTTGTCAATCATCTCTTTCCAGCCGTTCTCTCCTGAATATTCCTTTGCCTTTGGTAAACCTTTACTTGTTAAGTATTTCTGTGCCGCAGTGGCTCTTTGAGGCAATTTGTCACATAGGGCTTTGATTTCTACGCCTTCAATCAAAGACATTCTGCTTACCGCGCCTGGTCCCCGCATACCGAGTCCTACGATACCTATTTTAACTTTATCGATCTTAGGTGCTGCATAGCCGCTCATATTAAATCTGGATGCAGAATTGCTGCCTCTTGCAGCGCCCGGTAGAGGTTCATCAATTGAATCACCCGAATTGCTTTCATTGTTTGCCTGTACAAGAGTTGGCAAACCAAGCGTTAACGCCCCGGTTCCAATGGCCAGTTGCTGTAAAAATTTTCTTCTGTTTGGTTTCATTTAATGGCTAGTATGTCTAAGTTCTAAATTAAAGTAAAAGGGCTTCAGATTATTTAAAAACACCAAGCAAACGTTTGCGTCGATTTCCGTTGCACAAATCAATAATTTACAAACCTAATTTAGGCTATAGGCCATTTGAGCCTGACAATCGGTTCCTTTTCAACAAAATATATTTATCCGTACATTGAATGCCGGACACAAACGTTTGCGCATGATTACCCAGACGAGATGCTTAATCTGTCACTTTTTTTTAGGGTTTCATCACATTTTATAATTTAAAAGAAAAAGCCTTTGTAGTATTGCTGTATCAAAATTAATCAGCCATCATTAAATGAAGAAGCTAAACGAATCCACAAAAATTGAGCTATGGGTAGCTACGGCGCTCATTGTCATTATTTTTATATTCTCAACAATTCAAGCCGTCAGTATCCATAATTTCCCAAACGCTATTCCTTATCAACCTAACTTCTGGTTAAATACTTTGTTTAGATATATCATTGTTGCCACCTGCTACTTCCTGCTTGCATTATTCGTTAAGCCCGAGCTGGAAAAAAGAGACACCAGGCCCTCTAATGCTATTTTCTTCGTTTATATATTGATTCAGGTTTGTGTTTTCGCAAACCTTATTGACTCCTATCTGCTGATTTTATTATCTGTAAAGATGATTGCAAACTATTTCAGCAGAGATCTGGAAAATAAAAAAAACCAGCTTCACAGCGACATAACGGTGCTACTTGCGATTAGCATGTTCCTTCAGGCTTGCTCCGCACTGCTTAACAATCCAATAGTTTTCCGTGCCGCGTTCAGCTTTATCTTACCCATTGCTATAGCAAATTATGCCATCCTGGTTTTCGCCGTAATTCCAAATCTGATCCATAAAAAATACAGGATATTAAAATTTATGGGCTATTCATTGTTAACCACGATTCTTTCTTTAGGTATATTGGTGCTTTTGTTTAGCATATTTGATTCCATAAACAATGGCAATGTTATAGAACTATTAATGGCAGTCAATCCTCCTATCCAGCTTTTCCTGGTTCCTATATTCGCCTGGAATATCTACAAATCACGAAACCGAAAAAACATTGAAGAAATTGCTACCCTAAAAACTGAATTGGGCAAATCAGATGCGACACTTAATTTCTTGAAGTCACAAATTAATCCTCACTTCCTCTTTAATGCTTTAAACACACTATACGGCACAGCACTTCAAGAAAATGCTGAACGTACCAGCGAAGGAATACAAAAACTTGGCGATATGATGCGTTTTATGCTTCAGGAAAATCTGGAAGATAAAATTTCACTTTCCAGAGATGTAGAATACTTAAAAAACTACATTGATTTGCAAAAGCTCAGAACTTCGGTTTCAACAGATATTACCATAGAAACCCAGATCGAAGAGCAATTAAACGAGCTTCAGATAGCGCCTATGTTGCTTATTCCCTTTGTAGAAAATGCTTTTAAGCATGGAATTAGTCTGCAATATCCTTCCCATATCAAAATTACACTGCAAACCAGTTCAAATACTTTATATTTTGATGTATACAACAGCATTCATCTAAAATCAATCAATGACCCGGAGAAGTTTAAAAGCGGAATTGGCTTACAGAATGTGAAACAACGCCTGGCATTGCTATACCCCGAAAAGCACGAGCTCATTATCAGAGAAAATGCAAAAGAGTTCTTTATACATCTTACCTTGCAGCTATAAAATTTAAACAAATGAATGCTATTGCAATAGATGATGAACCAATTGCCCTTAATGTAGTAAAATCACACGCCGCTAAAGTTCCTTTTATTACCTTACAAGCCACATTCACAAATGCCTTTGATGCCATCCGTTACTTACAACAAAATAAAATTGACTTAATTTTTCTGGACATCAAAATGCCAGACATTAACGGCATGGACC
>NZ_JAELTV010000385.1 GCF_016429005.1 Pedobacter sp. ASV19 | reverse complement strand
CCCCCCCCCCCCCCCCCCCCCCCCCCCCCCCCCCCCCCCCCCCCCCCCCCTTTTAGATGTGTATAAGAGACAGGTTAATAAGCGCTCACCGATGAGCTCATGTTTGTAATTAGCCCCCAGAGAATGCAGGATATTGTTCAAATCGTTGGTGCCAAAATAAGCATCAACATTCGTGATCTCAGATTCCAATTCTGGCTTATAACGTTCCGAAAGACATCCGGTTACGATAACTTTAGCTACTTTACCTTCATCCTTAAGCTGACTGTACTGTAAAATAGTGTCAATAGACTCCTGTTTCGCATTATCAATGAATCCACAGGTATTGATCACCACGATATCGTCTTTGCCAACTTTGCCTGCTTCATGAACCACATCCATGCTATTGCCGCGTAACTGCCCCATTAAAACTTCAGAATCATAGATGTTTTTAGAGCAGCCTAAGGTAATGACATTGATCTTAGGTTTTTTAGCGGTAATGATTTTGGAAGTGGTCTTAGTATTCATTTATTTTTTAGTCAATTTAATATGTATTGCAGATCCTTATTTAAACAAGCTGTCTACAAAAGCTTTTTTGTCGAATAGCTGAAGGTCATTTACACCTTCACCTACACCAATATATTTTACAGGAATCTTGAACTGGTCTGAAATTCCAATAACAACGCCGCCTTTAGCTGTTCCATCCAGTTTGGTAATAGCCAAAGCATTTACATCTGTTGCTTCAGTAAACTGTTTGCATTGTTCAAAAGCATTCTGGCCAGTAGAGCCATCCAGTACCAGCAAAATTTCATGTGGTGCATTCGGAATTACCTTCTCCATTACATTTTTGATTTTCCCCAGCTCATTCATCAGGCCAATCTTATTATGCAAGCGACCGGCGGTGTCGATGATCACTACATCCTCTTTATTCGCTACCGCGGATTGCAGGGTGTCAAATGCAACCGAGGCGGGATCTGAACCCATAGCCTGGGCTACTACACGAACACCAACCCGTTCGCCCCAAAGTTTGATCTGTTCTACAGCTGCTGCCCTGAAGGTATCTGCTGCACCGAGTACAACTTTAAGGTTTTCGTTTTTTAGTTTGTTTGCCAGTTTGCCAATGGTCGTTGTTTTACCAACGCCGTTAACACCCACCACCATAATCACATAGGGTTTATGGTCGCCATATTCAAATTTACGGAAATCATTACTATTGTTTTCCGCAAGCAGAAGCTGAATTTCATCACGTAATAAGTGATTGAGCTCTGATGTAGATAGGTATTTATCCTTTGAAACCCGGTTCTGTACACGTTCGATAATTTTGAGTGTAGTGGAAACACCCACATCGGAGGTTACTAATACTTCTTCAAGGTTATCCAGAACATCATCATCAACCGTTGATTTACCAGCAACAGCTTTGGTGATCTTACTTAAAAAACCTTCTTTAGTTTTCTCTAGTCCCCTGTCCAAAGCCTCTTGAGCCTCAGGAGCAGTTTCCTTTTTCTTAAAAAAATCAAATAAACCCATACGAATGTTTAACAAAACAAAAAAAGCCCTCCCATATTGAAGGGACGGCTCTAATATTATAGAATATTGAGATTACTTACCTTCTTGAGGTGCAGTAATAGCATCTTTAACGTGATCGTTGTGAACAATGATTTCTTTGAAAGAATAAGCACCTGTTTTAGGTGATTTAGTCATTGTAATAACTTTCGAATACTCTTTTCCTTTACCCGTTTTAAGGGTTGCAACTACCTTTTTTGCCATGATCTAAATAGATTGTATTTAGTGAGATACTAAATGTATTACTTAATTTCTTTGTGTACAGTTACTTTTTTCAACACTGGATTGAATTTTTTCAACTCTAATCTTTCTGTAGTGTTTTTACGGTTTTTAGTAGAGATATATCTAGACATACCAGGCATGCCACTAGTTTTATGCTCTGTACATTCTAGAATAACTTGTACTCTGTTACCTTTCTTTGCCATTTTATTATAATTGAAGCCAGTAAAAACCAGCCGAAGTTGTTACAAAAATCCTTTTTTCACGAAGCGGTTGATTGCTTCTGTAATACCAATTTTATTGATGGTTTTAATAGCTGAAGTAGATACTTTCAGTGTAATCCAACGATCTTCCTCAGGAATATAAAATTTCTGAAGTTGTAAGTTGGGATAAAACTTACGCTTAGTTTTAACGTTCGAGTGAGAAACATTAAAACCTGTCATCGCCATTTTTCCGGTTAAATCACAAACTCTAGACATGCCTTTTAATATATATTGTTAATTATTAGTCGCTTAATTTTTTAAGAGTGTGCAAATATCAGAATAATATTTGTAACCATCAAGCGGGTGTTCGATATTTTTGAAAAATTATTGAGATATCTGTCTGATACCCCGAAGAACGGGTGCAAAAGTACGAAAGAAAATTTAAAATGCCGATCACTTCCGATAACTTTTCAATAAAGTTATATTTGAATTCCAGTAATTGAAACAAATATAGAACCACATGATGCAAATTAATTCATTTGATGAATATCAAAAAACCTACAAACAAAGCGTTGAACAACCTGAAGAATTCTGGGCGGGCATAGCAGATACTTTTAAATGGCGAAAGAAATGGGATAAAGTATTGTCCTGGAATTTTTCAGAACCCAATATTAAATGGTTTGAAGGCGGAAAACTAAACATTACAGAAAACTGTCTGGACCGTCACCTGGAGAAGAACGGGGATAAACCCGCCATCATCTGGGAGTCGAACGATCCCGAAAAAGACAGCGTTACTCTCACTTATAAAATATTGCATGAGCAGGTTTGCAGGTTTGCCAACGTACTTAAAAAGAACCAGGTCAAAAAAGGGGACAGAGTCTGTATTTATATGCCTATGGTTCCGGAACTGGCGGTTGCTGTCCTGGCTTGTGCCCGTATAGGTGCTGTGCATTCCGTAGTTTTTGGAGGTTTTTCTGCCAAGTCTATTGCAGACCGAATCAATGATGCCCAGTGTAAGCTGGTGATCACAGCTGATGGTGCTTTCAGAGGTGCAAAACAGATCCAATTGAAAGAAGTGATCGATGATGCACTGATTGGCTGCCCAAGCGTGGAGAAAGTTATTGTATTGACCCATACCCGTACACCTGTTTCTATGTTGAAAGGAAGGGATCTTTGGTTCGAAGATGAAATCAAACTTGTCGATACCCATTGCCCGGCAGAAGAGATGGACGCAGAAGATATGCTCTTCATTTTATACACTTCAGGCTCTACAGGTAAACCTAAGGGGGTTGTTCATACTGTTGGGGGCTACATGGTGTATGCCGGTTATACTTTTTCCACAGCGTTTAACTATCAGCCGGAAGAAATTTTCTTCTGTACTGCAGATATTGGCTGGATCACCGGTCATTCTTACATCGTTTACGGGCCATTATCGCAGGGCGCAACCACACTGATGTTCGAAGGCGTACCAACCTATCCAACACCAGCCAGGTTGTGGGAAGTTGTGGATAAGCACAAAGTCAATATTTTGTACACTGCACCTACAGCAATCCGGTCTTTAATGGGTTTTGGCAATGAACCTGTAGACGGGGCAGACCTGAGTTCGCTACGTGTGTTGGGCTCAGTTGGAGAACCCATTAATGAAGAAGCCTGGCACTGGTTTGATGAGCATGTAGGCAAAAAGAAATGTCCGATTGTAGATACCTGGTGGCAAACAGAAACAGGAGGGCTTATGATCTCACCTATCGCCTTTGTGACGCCAACCAAACCAAGTTATGCTACGCTGCCTTTACCTGGTGTACAGCCTGTTCTTGTAGACGAACAAGGCCATATTATTGAGGGCGATGATGTGAGTGGAAATTTATGCATTAAATTCCCATGGCCAGGTATGCTCCGTACCACTTATGGCGATCATGAACGCTGTAAGCTGACTTATTTTTCTACTTATGAAAACCTGTATTTTACAGGAGATGGGTGTTTGAGAGATGCAGATGGTTATTATAAGATTACCGGTAGAGTAGATGATGTGATCAATGTTTCCGGACATCGGATCGGTACGGCGGAAGTTGAAAATGCAATTAACATGCATGCTGGCGTGGTAGAAAGTGCTGTTGTGGGGTATCCTCACGATGTTAAGGGACAGGGAATTTACGCATTTGTGATCTTTCCAAATCCACACAGTGATGCTGATCTGAGCCGTAAAGATATTTTACAAACGGTAACCCGTGTCATTGGTGCTATAGCCAAACCTGATAAAATTCTGTTTGTGTCCGGCTTGCCTAAAACACGTTCAGGAAAAATCATGCGTCGAATTTTAAGAAAGATTGCAGAAGGTGACACTTCTAATCTTGGTGACATCAGTACATTACAAGATCCTGGTGCTGTCTCTTATACACATCT
>NZ_JAELTV010000384.1 GCF_016429005.1 Pedobacter sp. ASV19 | reverse complement strand
AGATGTGTATAAGAGACAGGGCTATAATCGGGTGCTATTTTCAGTTTATAAATCCCTCTGTTAGGGTGAGATATCCATGCTGTACTTTCTTCGGCATCAAAATCCAGGAACCTGAAGGAATCTGTAAAACCAGATAGCTGCCCTTTATTCTCAAATTTTCCTTCGTTAAACCGGAGGTGCAGCAATCCAAAATAATTTCCTGCAAGTATATCTTTAGCAGGATAAACCCAGGAAACCGGCTGGAACAACCAGGTTCCGGAGGAAGTGATCTTCCTGGCTTCGGCCCCTTCTATAAGAAAAATACCGTCCTCATGTCCCATCAGTAACTGACCATTGATTTCCTGAAGTCCCCACACCTGGCCTTTAGCATTTTTCACTTCATAAAATGCCCGTTTTGATAAACTGATATCTTTCTGATCAGGATCAACTTTTGATGCATAGAGACCATTAGAGGTTCCAACATATAATACGTCTTTAAATAGGTTAATGGCATAGCCGGTCGCTTGTTTATTCTTATCCGGGAATACCGTTTTGATCGCACTGTTGATCCCTATAAGATCTATACCATCATCAAGTGCAACCCAAAGGCTTTTGTTTTGATCGATCAAGAGTCCCCTGATGTTGTCTTTCTGAAGTCCTTCTTCGTAGGAATATTTCTGGATCATCCTTCCATTCTTGTTAATGATCAAAATTCCGGCTGAGGTACTCCCAAATGCATACCATTCGGAATTGACCTGGGTAGCACAATAAATCCGGTCATTATGGAACAGGTTGTCTACTTCAGTTACAAATGGAGCCAGTGCTTTTGATGACATCTTAAATAGTCCTGTTTTCAGTGTTGTAACGAGCAAAGTGTCTCTCCGAAAAGGGAGTATAGAAGTGATCTCCGCCTGATTCAATTCAGGTGGGTTATATAAAGGCTGCCAGATGCCGTTCTTATACATCATTAACCCTTTCCCTTTCACTTGCGCATACACTTCTTTGTTTCCGGCTCCTAAGAATTCCCATTGCGTTTCCGGCTTGTAAATACGGATGCGGTTATCTTTAAAATGCAAGATCTTACTCAATGAACGAAAGAATACCTCGTCTCCCCGGATAACAATATTCCAGATGTCTGCAAATTTTCGCTCCTTTTCCGGGATCAAATTCATTAAAGAGTGGTAAGTGAGCACTCCATTTTCGTTGGGGAAAAAGTAGCCGGCTTCATCTTGTCCTCCAACAAATATTCTGTTTTTCGCATCGATCTTGACCGAGCGCACCACAGTAAAATTTGGCAAGTGGTAAATATTCCAGAAACGTCCGTTAAATGTGAGCAGACCATCATTATTACCAAAATAAAGAATTCCATTTTGATCCTGGGCTACATCCCAATTCTGAATTCCTCCTTTATATTGTCCATAACTATAATTTACAATTTGCGGGAGCGCCAGTGGCGCCTGTGCCAGGGCTAAAGAACTTATAAATAAGAGTATAAGAGACAGAAGGTTCTTCTTTTGATTCATAATGAGCGTGGATAAGCGTTGTCTTAAAATTCCAAGACGGAGGTTCAAGTTAATACTTTTTTATCTATCTAAAAGAATAACCCCTTCACTGAAAACTAAAATTTCTGCTTTATGTTATTTCATTATGAACGAGGAACAAAAGAAGTCATTACTGATAAAAGAGCTTTGTGATTTGCTTTCTAAGGGAAATGCTCACGTCACATTTGAAGAGGCAGTTAAAGATATTTCTTTAGATAAGCTGATGTTAACACCGAACGACCTGCCATACAACATCTTTCAGCTGGCCGAACATATTCGAATAGCACAATGGGATATTATTGAATTTTGTATCAACCCACATCATGTCTCTCCAAAATGGCCTGAGGGCTACTGGATAAGTGGTGATTATACGGTTTCCAGACAAACCTGGGATGATATTTTACATCAAATCAAACGAGACAGGGAAAGATTCATTCAATTTCTGAAAGCAACAGACACTGATCTTTTCGAACCTCTCCCACATGGTAGCGGGCAGAATCTACTTAGAGAAGCTTTATTGATTGCTGACCATACAGCATACCACACCGGAGAAATCATTCTGATCAGGAGATTATTGAAGATCTGGAATTGAGCTGTAAATGCCTTATAAAAAATCAGGAGGCCTTTTTGGGCCTCCTGATACAATTCAAACATAAACACTACACTAAAATTCTGATTACTTGGCTGCAAGTACTTAAAAAATTGCTCCAGTTTATAGATCTATTTTAGCGAATTCATCAGCCCAATTGGCATTGAGCATATGAATTTTTATTTTTTAGCCTTTTCAGTTGAAAAGGAATAAGGAAAATCTGCCGGGTCTGATCCTCTTTGTTTATTTGGAACAGCAGACATATTAAAGTTCAGTACGCCTCCATTTTGCAATCCGGAATGGCTGATCCAATTTTTTGAATAGGGTTTTCCATTGATCTGCAGAGACTGTACATACCGGTTTTCCTCACTGTTACCTGGTGCATTAATGGTTACTGTTTTACCATTCTCGAGCTTTAGGGTGATCTTCTTAAACAGGGGTGCACCAAGTGCATACTGATCTACTGCTGGCGTAACCGGGTAAAACCCTAAGGCAGAAAAAACGTACCAGGCAGAAGTCTGGCCATTGTCTTCATCGCCGCAATAGCCGTCTGGGGTTGCTTTATACATTCTGTTCATGGTTTCTCTTGCCCAATATTGTGTTTTCCAGGGAGCTCCACCATAATTGTACAGATAGATCATATGTTGGATAGGTTGGTTTCCATGCGCATATTGCCCCATATTGGCGATCTGCATTTCTCTGATCTCATGGATCACACCACCATAGGCACTTTCATCAAAGATTGGAGGTAAGCTAAATACAGAGTCTAATTTCTGAACAAATTTCTCACTTCCTCCCATTAGTTTAGACAGGCCTGCAATGTCATGAAAAACAGACCAGGTATAGTGCCAGCTATTGCCTTCTGTAAAAGCACCACCCCATTTAAATGGACTGAACGGCGACTGGAAAGTACCATCTTGATTTTTTCCACGCATTAAACCCGTAGAAGGATCAAAAAGATTCTTATAGTTCATACTTCTTTTGGCATAAATTCCAATCTCGCTTTCCGGTTTACCCAAGGCACGTCCAAGTTGATAAATAGCAAAATCATCGTAAGCATATTCCAACGTTTTAGCTGCGCTTTCGGTGATTTTCACATCATAGGGAACATAACCCAGTTTGTTATAATATTCAACACCATTACGTCCAACAGCCTCCATAGGACCTTCATTATTGGCACCATGGGTTACTGCATCCCATAAAGTGTTAATGTCATAACCACGCATTCCTTTGATATAGGCATCACTCACTACAGAGGCGGAGTTGTTTCCGACCATAATATTGGCATACCCCGGGCTGCTCCATTCTGGTAACCAGCCGCCTTCTTTAAAGTCGTTAACCAGTCCTTCCTGCATTTCTTTATTAATGGATGGATACATTAGGTTCAGGAAAGGATATAATGCCCGGAAAGTATCCCAGAAACCTGTACCTGCAAACATATAACCTGGCAGGATTTTTCCATTATAAGGACTCCAGTGTACAATTTTGTTGTTGGCGTCAATCTCATATAGTTTGTTTGGAAAGAACAAAGTACGATACAAACTCGAGTAGAATGTACGTGCCTGATCAATCGTCCCACCTTCTACACTAATACGGCCCAATGTTTTGTTCCATATATTTTTAGCTTTTTGCTTGGTGGCGTCAAATGTATCATTGGCTAATTCCCTTTTCAAACTGATTTCAGCCTGTTCAAAGCTGATAAAAGAAGAAGCTACTTTTGCAATAACCTGCTCGCCTTTAGCAGTTTTAAAACCAATCACCGCACCGCTGTGATCACTCTCCAGTTCTAAGCCATCTTTAAGGGTTTTATCACTCCAGGTTTTGGATAAAGTAAAGTCTTTATTAAAATAGATGACAAAGTAATTTTTGAAGTTTTTAGGCAGGGGTCCCCTCGCATATTTAGTCGAGTAACCAATGATCTTTCTTTCTTTTGGAAAAATTTTAATGTACGAACCTTTATTTAAGGCATCTACAACAACAAATGCACTATCCGTTTTTGGGAAAGTAAACCTGAACTGAGCTGCGCGTTCTGTCGGTGTTATCTCTGTGGTTACATCGGCATCAGCCAGGTAAACACTATAATAATATGGTTTTGCAACCTCGGCTTTATGTCCAAACCAACTGGCGCGGTCATCCTCTTTAAATTTCAGGCTTCCGGTAACTGGCATAATAGCGAATTGTCCGTAGTCATTCATCCAGGGTGATGGCTGATGGGTTTGTTTAAATCCTCGGATCTTATCTGCATCTGTCTCTTATACACATCTGACGCTGCCGACGAACGTTAGTCGGTGTAGG
>NZ_JAELTV010000383.1 GCF_016429005.1 Pedobacter sp. ASV19 | reverse complement strand
GCATTACCATGTCCAACCTTTCCATTCTCAAAACAGGCAAAGCTAAGGCCGTACGTCTGGAAACCTTAGAGGTCATTTGCAGGGTACTGGAATGCCAGCCTGGAGATATTTTAGAATACAGGGATTAAGTCAGATCGGAAATCTCCGCAGTTGGAGCATTCTTTTTGACCGATTCAATACCATTTTCCCTGCTGGATACAGATTCGTACATTTCACTTGACCCGATAATCTGTCCGTTGGTTGCTTTTAAATTAAAGAAAGGTTTTCCATTGGTAGAAGTCTTTCTGTCATATTTGCTATCATCCGGCGAATTTTTCTTAACAGATTCTACACCATTCAGACAATTCGCTTTACTGGAATAGCCTTCACTGGTCAGAATAATCTGTCCGTTCCCTGCTTTAAGATTGAACTGAAACTCTCCGTTTTTTCTTGTTGTGATTTCAAATTTGCCCATAATCGATTTTTTAGGTTGATACAGATGGATGTTATTTATACCAATTTATAAAAACTGAGGCAGTTAACCTAAAAAATCAATTATTTTAATTCACAAATGTGAATTAGATTTCACTGAGTTTAAACGTGCGGTCCAGCCTGATCCCTTTTTCTGTTTGCTGCAGCGTACAGCATTCATTGATGGGGTCGTGCTCGAGGTACAGGATATAATTCCTGTCTGTAGCTTCCTGCAGAAAGGCCTTTTTTTCTGTTAAGGTTTGCAATGGGAACATATCATAAGCCATCACGTAGGGCAGGGGAATATGTCCTACAGAAGGCAGAAGATCTGCCATGTATACAATTGTCTGATCTTTGTACTGAATTTGGGGCAGCATCATTGCATCAGTATGTCCATAGGCGAAACGGATGTTAATGCCCTGATGAAATTCTATCCCGTCCTGATCTTCAATAAAGCGCAACTGTCCGCTATCCTGGATAGGTAATATGTTTTCTTTCAAAAAAGAAGCCTTTTCACGGTCATTTGGTTCCACTGCCCAGTTCCAGTGTTTCTTATTGCTCCAGTAAAACGCATTTTTAAATGCCGGACGTAATTTATCGCCTTCCCTTACAATAGAACCTCCACAATGGTCAAAATGCAAATGGGTCAAAAATACATCCGTAATGTCAGACCGGCTAAAGCCTTTTGCGGCAAGAGATTTGTCTAATGTATCGTCGCCGTGAAGATAATAATGGCCCAGGAACTTCGCATCCTGCTTGTCGCCAATACCATTGTCTACCAGGATCAGCCGGTTTCCATCTTCAATCAATAAACACCGCATAGCCCAGCTGCACATATTGTTTTCATCAGCCGGATTGCTTTTTTGCCATATAGATTTAGGTACAACACCAAACATGGCGCCACCATCCAATTTGAATAAGCCTGTCTCAATCGTATGTAAATTCATCTTCAGAATAAGTTAATGCTGTAAATATAAACATAAAAAAAGAGGTAGCTCATCGCTACCTCTCTAAGTTTTATTATGGTTTTTTTAATCCACTACAAGTGGATCACTTCGCCGTATGCGTCAGCTGTAGCTTCCATAATCGCTTCACTCATGGTTGGGTGAGGGTGGATGGATTTCAGCATCTCATGACCTGTGGTTTCCAGTTTGCGGGCAACAACGATCTCTGCGATCATCTCCGTAACATTGGCTCCAATCATGTGTGCACCTAGCAATTCACCATATTTAGCATCGTAAATTACTTTTACAAAGCCATCTTTAGCTCCGGCAGCACTTGCTTTACCAGATGCAGAGAATGGGAATTTACCAATCTTCAATTCATAACCCGCTGCTTTAGCTGCTTTTTCAGTATAACCTACAGAAGCAATCTCAGGGGTAGTATACGTACATCCAGGGATGTTATTGTAATCAATAGGTTCAGGATGATGACCTGCAATTTTCTCTACGCAAGTAATCCCTTCGGCAGAAGCTACGTGTGCCAGTGCCTGTCCCGAAACGATATCTCCAATCGCATAATAACCTTTAACAGAAGTATTGTAGAATTCATCAACAACCACTTTGCCTTTTTCGGTTTTAATGCCAGTTTCTTCCAGACCCAGATTTTCAATGTTAGCCACAACTCCAGCAGCAGAAAGTACAATATCACACTCTAAAGTCTGCATACCTGCAGCAGTTTTAACCTGTACTTTACATCCCGCACCGCTGGTGTCTACAGATTCCACACTTGAAGAAGTCATTACATCGATACCTACTTTTTTAAAGCTGCGCAGCAATTGCTTAGAAACATCCTCATCCTCTACAGGAACAATATTATCCATAAATTCTACAATGGTTACTTTAGTGCCCATAGTTGCATAGAAATAAGCAAACTCAGAACCAATTGCACCAGAACCTACTATAACCATAGATTTTGGCTGTTCAGGTAACACCATTGCCTGTCTGTAGCCAATCACTTTTTTACCATCCTGTTTCAGGTTAGGTAATTCTCTTGATCTGCCACCAGTAGCAATAATAATATGTTTAGCTGTGATCTCTTTTTGTGAACCATCCGGAGATTTTACATCTACCTTATTACCTGGTTTCACTTTGGCTGTGCCCATGATCACTTCAATTTTGTTCTTTTTCATTAAGAACTGAACACCTTTGCTCATGCCTTCGGCAACACCACGGCTGCGTTTAACCACAGCAGCAAAATCTGCTTCAGCTTCAGCGGTTTTAATACCGTATTCTGATGCATGATTGATATATTCAAATACCTGGGCACTTTTTAATAAGGCTTTGGTTGGTATACATCCCCAGTTCAGGCAGATTCCGCCTAAAGATTCTCGCTCCACTATTGCAGTTTTTAAACCCAACTGGGAAGCTCTGATTGCAGCTACATATCCACCAGGACCGCTGCCTATTACAATTACATCGTAGTTCATATCTTATAAAAGGAAAAACTTAAGTACTTGCCAAAATTAAAAAAAATGTTGGTTATATCCGGGCCTGTAAGATTTTTGTGTTTCACATTTGGGTAAATTAATTTAACATAGCCCTAGTGTTAACAAATCTCGCCCTTTATAGCACGTAACAACAAATTTCTGCTACTCTGCTGTTTAGGTAATCTAAAATTTATGTTAATTGTTGAAAAATACCTAAATTGTTAATGATTATTTAACATTGAATATTAAAATCTGTGGTCAACGAATATTTATCTTTGCTGCAGATATGTTATTCAGTATCAGAACAAAAATTATTCACTCATCTAAAAAGTATGAACAAATCTTTACTATTTAAAATCGTAGTAATTGTCTTTGCATTTGTTGGTGTGTTTACTGTGGCCCAGGCGCAAGTAACCACTTCATCAGCGACAGGTACAATTAAGGACTCCAAAGGTCCTATGCCTGGTGCAAGTGTTAAGGCTACACACACGCCAACAGGAACTACTTATGGCGTAACAACAAACAATGATGGTCGTTTTACGATCGGTAACATGCGTGTAGGTGGTCCCTATGTGATCGAAGTTAGTTTTGTGGGATATAAGCCACAAAAAATCGAAAATGTTTACTTAAAATTAGGTGAACCTTTTGTTTTAAACGTACTTCTTTCAGACAATGCCTCTAACCTTAATGAGGTAACTATTGTAGGTACCCAACGTAATTCTATTCTGAATTCTAACAAAAACGGAACTTCGACCGTAGTAACAAGAGCCCAGATTCAGAATTTACCAACGATCACAAGAAGTGTGAACGACATTACCCGCTTAACTCCTCAGGGTGGTGGTCCAAATGGATCGCTTGCTGGTGGAAGCTCACGTTCCAACAACTTTACAGTAGATGGAGCTAACTTTAACAACCAGTTTGGTATTGGTGCAAACGTTCCTGCTGGTGGTTCTCCGATTTCTCTTGATGCATTGGAGCAGATTTCCGTAAACGTTACACCTTATGACGTAAGACAATCCGGATTTACTGGTGGTGCAATCAATGCAGTTACCCGTTCAGGTACAAATGATTTCTCAGGTACAGCATTTTATTTGATGCGTAATGATGATCAACAAGGAACGAAAGTTGGCGATTATACCATTACAAATCCACAGAAATTTGATCAGAAACAATATGGTTTCAGTTTAGGTGGTCCAATTGTTAGAAACAAATTATTCTTCTTTGTTAATGCAGAGTGGAGTAAACAAATTTCTCCAGGTACCGCTAATATTGCTTCTACTGCTGCATTACCTTATGGTGGTGCGAATACGCCTTCTTATGTAGCAAGACCTACTGAAGATTTCATGAATACAGTAAAAAGTTACCTGATCAGTAAATACAACTATGATCCGGGAGATTATCAAGGATATGACAACAAGACAAATAACACCAAGTTATTGGCGCGTTTAGACTGGAACATTTCAAAAGACCATCACTTTAATATTCGTTATAACCAGGTAGAAAGCAGATCTCCGTTTAGCGTGAGTACTTCAACCAGCGGTAGTAACATCAATTATACCAATAACCGTACAAGCAATTTTGCATTACCGTTTTCAAATTCAAATTAC
>NZ_JAELTV010000382.1 GCF_016429005.1 Pedobacter sp. ASV19 | reverse complement strand
CCCCCCCCCCCCCCCCCCCCCCCCCCCCCCCCCCCCCCCCCCCCCCCCCCCCTTTTAGATGTGTATAAGAGACAGCAATAATGTAGGTGTTACCGGATTTAGTATTCCTGAAACCTATTATTTCTATGCTTTGCCTTCTACATTTATGAATTCCAGTCCTTTACTGGAACAGACGATCGGTTGGGATGGTGGCACATTTGATCCATTGTAAATAGCTATTGATCATTATATAAAAAACATGACAATGAAAAGATTTAAACATTATCTGGGCTGTGCTTTAGTTGCAGTCTTATTTCTCTGCTCCTGTAAAAAGGAAACCACGAACATCTTTAATATGTTTGAGGATGTAAAAGTGACCTATCGTGCCAATAGCCCTTATGCGGTAACGGATTACAAGGAAGTAAATCCGGGTGATAGTGTATATCTGGAATATACTATTGAATCGGCTAAAAAGGGGATGTATGCAGTTTGCATTTTTGAAACCTCTGCGGCAATTCCATCAAAAATCTTTCTAAACAGCAGCCAGCGTAGAAGTTACTCTGGGATTGTAAAACTGAAAATGGATACCAGAGTTGGAAAAACCTCTTACCGGATCTGGGCTTTAGACAGTGCCGGAATATATCTGGGTGATGGATATAAATCAGTAACGATAGATGTAAGGTCGGACTATAAATATTGGACTTCAAGAGAGTTGTATATACCGGATACCGTAGCTAAAGTGAAAAACTGCTATTATTCTTTGAATACTGGAGCATTGTACAGTTATAGTAACGGTGCTGCGAACTCAGACAAAATTGATCTCGGTTTATATAGGGTGCCTGTCGTTGCTACCAATGGGGTGGTCAGTTATGTGTATAATATTTATGCGCTTGACGCCAATCCTCTACCGTTTACTTCTTATGACATCAGTTCCTGGACGAAACGAGGAACATTATTTGCTGCTCCAAAAACAGGCCAGTCTGCTGCATTTCTGGCTTTGAGAACAGGCGCACAAATTCTGACGGCAGGGAAAAGTGCTAAACCAACCTTAAAGGCCATAACAACAGGTTTGGCGGCTGGGAGTTTGTTTTATTTTCTAACTCCGGAAGGGAAATACGGTGCTTTTTACGTCAACTCTATTTCGTCAAATAATCCTGAAAAAGGAGTTTTTCTCAATGTTGATGTCAAGATTCAGAATTAAGATTTTGTTTAACCCTGAGAACTGCCTTTTAGTCAATTTGCTGGGGCGGTTCTTGTGGGTTTTAAGGGTTTAAAAGTGTAGATTATGATTCTTGATGTAACATCTATGCGACATAAAACGTCATTCTGACGTGTAAAAGCTGAACAGATAAAATCCTACAATAGATTGAAAAAATTCTACAACAAAGAGCCTTATTTAGATCGCATTTTTGAATAAACAACATACCATCCAACCAAATATTATAAACCTGAAATACCAATTATAAAGAGTTTGCCTTTACCTGTTCATATCGAATTTTACAGATATCCAATAATCGCTTGCCTTTTGGTATAATCTATTACCGAGACACTGATGAAAACAAGATTTTTTCAATTCGTACTATCTGCAGCTCTAATTGTTGCAGCGCCCTCAGCTTTCGCTCAATATCCAAACATACCGCCTGACATCAAAAAAGAATCCGAGGATATGATGAAGGAAGCTTATCGACAATCAGATATTGCCTGGCAGAAGGCACTTCCGATTATTGAAAAAGAAGAAAAAGAAGGTAAACCCTATATTCCATGGGCCGGAAGACCAACAGATTTGCCACAATCCGATTTAATAGCCTTTCCTGGTGCAGAGGGTGGCGGTGCACACAGTTTTGGTGGTCGTGGCGGCAGGGTGATCGTGGTTAAGAACCTAAACGATAGCGGACCAGGGTCTTTGCGGGATGCTTGCGAACAAGGTGGTGCCAGAATCGTTGTTTTCAACGTTTCTGGTGTGATCCGGATCAAAACGCCATTGATCATTCGTGCGCCTTACATTACTATTGCAGGTCAGACGGCTCCGGGTGACGGTGTTTGTGTGGCAGGAGAGTCTGTTTGGTTAAATACACACGATGTGGTTGTGCGTTTTATGCGTTTCAGAAGAGGAGAAACCTTTGTTGGACGCAGAGATGATGCGATTGGAGGAAACCCTGTAGGGAACATTATGATCGACCACGTATCAGCCAGTTGGGGATTAGATGAAAACATGTCGATGTACCGTCACATGTATAACGATAGTACAGGCAAGCCAGAAGTTAAACTGGCTACTGTAAATATTGCTATCCAAAACTCCATCTTTTCTGAAGCCTTGGATACCTGGAACCACGCTTTCGGCAGCACGCTTGGTGGAGAAAATTGCAGTTTCATGCGTAACCTATGGGCAGATAATGGTGCCCGCAATCCATCGATAGGTTGGAATGGTATATTTAATTTTGCTAATAATGTTGTTTTTAACTGGAACAACCGCTCCACTGATGGTGGTGATTACACGGCACTTTACAATATCATTAATAATTATTACAAACCTGGTCCGGTTACCTCACTAAAAGATCCGATCAGCTATCGTATTTTAAAACCTGAATCAGGACGTAGTAAATTGCCCTATGTCGTTTTTGGAAGGGCTTATGTAGAGGGGAATATTATTGAAGGTAATGAAAAAGTAACCAAAGATAACTGGGATGGCGGTATACAGCTGGAAGATAAGAAAGGAAATCTGATGACTTTTGATCAGGCTAAGCCTTATTTTGCAGCTATGCGCGTTAAAAAGCCGTTTCCAATGGCTGAGATGACAATTTTACCTACAATGGATGCTCATAAGTATGTGCTAGCCAATGTTGGTGCAACGTTACCTAAACGCGACCCCGTTGATACCCGGGTAATCGAGCAGGTTAAAACAGGTAAAATTGCTTTTCTTGATCATGTTAAATTGTCTGATAAGCCTGATTTTCAGCATAGAAGATTACCAAAAGACTCTTATAAGCAGGGAATTATTACAGACATCAGTCAGGTGGGTGGTTATCCGGATTATAAAGGGACAGCATACAAAGATGCTGATGATGATGGCATGCCGGACAGCTATGAAGTTAAAAATGGCTTAAATCCAAACGATGCAAGTGATGCGGCTAAAATCAGTAAAAGCGGTTACTCCAATATTGAAGTTTATTTAAATAGCGTAGTGCCCGTTAAAACAGTGAAACCATAGAAAAAATTATTTATCGTAATCCTTTGAACTATGCCTGGGTGAATTTCGGGCATAGCTTAATTCATTTAGAAACATGAACCTAATTTTACAAACCACCCATTTATTAATGAAGATCCCCAGGGTAGCTGGCCTGCCATTACTGATGGCATTTTTTATATCAGCAACGGTGTATGGTGCCAATACGCCTGGTTTCTCTTCAGTTCATTTAACAATACATGCTGATCAAACTGCACAGGTTGTGATCAATGGTACGGTAAAAGACATCAAAGGAAAGCCAATCCCGGGCGTTAGTGTACGGATTAAAGGATCTAGTGTAGTGACCAGTACCGATACAAATGGGGCTTATAAGTTAGCCCTGCCTATAGGTAATGAAACTATTGTGTTTAGCTATATTGGTTTCGAGACTAAAGAAGTTGTGGCCGGTGGTAAAACGACCATTAATATGGTTTTGGAAGAGGCAGCATCAGGGCTGGATGAGGTGGTCGTTATCGGCTATGGTACAGTTAAGAAAAAGGATTTAACAGGGTCGGTTTCCAGTGTAAAAGCAGCGGATATTGCTTTAAGTCCGGTAAGTAATGCTGTGGAAGCATTGCAAGGAAGGGTAGCGGGTTTAGATATTCAACGTTCTAGTGGCAGTGCAGCGGCTGCACCATCCGTATTATTGCGTGGAAACCGTTCATTTAAAGCAGATCAGAACCCGCTTTATATTATTGACGGTGTTCCTGGTAGTATCACAAGCTTAAATCCTAATGATATTGAATCTATTGATGTTTTAAAAGACGCATCCTCTACTGCCATTTACGGATCTGCAGGAGCGAATGGTGTGATTATGGTCACCACCAAAAAAGGCACCGTGGGTAAGATTCAGATTGATGTAGACAGCTACTATGGGGTCAATGGTTTTGCATCTTATCCCAAGCCGTTAATGGGCGATCAATGGCTTAAGTATAAAAATGACAGGTATTTCGCAACCAATGGAAAAGAGGCCAGCAGTATTTTAGATCTTGATTTATCCTCGGCAGAACGGGATGCTGTGAATGCAGGACGTTGGATCGATTGGGTGGATGAAACGCTGAAAACCGGTGTTCAGCAGAATCATCATGTTTCTATGAGGGGTGGTTCAGAGACTGTCTCTTATACACATCTAAAAGTGGGGGGGGGGGGGGGGGGGGGGGGGGGGGGGGGGGGGGGGGGGGGGGGGGGGG
>NZ_JAELTV010000381.1 GCF_016429005.1 Pedobacter sp. ASV19 | reverse complement strand
CCCCCCCCCCCCCCCCCCCCCCCCCCCCCCCCCCCCCCCCCCCCCCCCCCCATTTTAGATGTGTATAAGAGACAGGGACAGATCTTTCCCATCTGCATCAATTAATACAGCGAGTTTTAGGTCTTTTTTGATATCCATGATGAGGTAATACTTATAGGCTCTGTTTAGTACAATATACATTTTTTTATTTTAGCCTTAAGGCTGGCCAAATGAACTTATATTTGGCTATGGAATTTATTGAATTATGTAAGCCTTTTGACGCGCTTAAGCCTAAAGAACTTTATGATGTTTTAAAATTAAGAAGTGAAATATTTGTTGTAGAACAACAATGTATTTATCTTGATGCAGATGGGAAAGATCTGTCCTGCCAGCACTTAATGTTATATCATCAAAAGGAGCTTGTTGCTTATGCAAGGATCGTTCCGCCAGGTGTTTCTTTTAAAGAGGCGTCAATTGGTCGGATTGTAAGTCGCAAGAGGGTGAGAGGAACTGGTTTTGGAAAGGAATTAGTGCGTTTGGCCATAGATAATTGTATCCGGTTGCACGGAAACAGGGATATTAAAATTGGAGCTCAGCTGTACCTGAAGTCTTTTTATGAATCATTTGGTTTTAAAGTAACAGGAGAGGTTTATGACGAAGATGGTATTGATCATATACACATGCTGAGATCTGGTATTTCCATATCTGCGGCTGTATAAAAGGGAAGAAATTTAAGTTTATAAAGGGTTTGTATATGATCAAAAGAATTATGGTTGTTTTACTGGTATTAGTTAGTACCGGTTTGTATGCGCAACAGCGCCCAAATATCATTTTCGTGCTTGCTGATGATATGGGGTATTCAGATTTAAGTTGTTATGGAAACCCGGTAATTATGACACCATTTTTAGATATGATGGCACAAAAAGGTGTTAGGGCGACGAATTATATAGTTTCAAGTCCGGCATGCACACCTTCCAGGGCATCTTTATTAACCGGGAGGTATGCTTCCCGGATGAATTTAGGATCTGTAATCGGTCCGGGATCTTCTCTGGGAATTCCTGATCAGGAAGTAACTATAGCGGAAATGCTTAAAGGAGTGGGATATACTACAGCTATGATTGGTAAATGGCACCTTGGTGACCATACAGTTTATAATCATCCAATGTCCCAGGGATTTGATTCCTATTATGGAATGCTCTATAGCCACGACTATAGAATACCTTATGTTAAAACGGATACAACATTGAAAATTTTCCGTAATCATAAACCTGAGCTACTTAGGCCGGCTGATTCATCGCTTACAGAATTGTATAAAACTGAAGCTGTGAATTATATTAGCAAGCAAAAGAAGGGACAACCTTTTTTTCTTTACCTGGCCCATAATATGCCGCATTTGCCTGTGGCTTTTGCTTCTTCGGTAAAAAACAAGGGGCGTTCTGAAGGTGGGCCTCTTGGTGATGTGGTGGAGCAACTGGATGCCAGCCTGGCTGAAGTTTGGGCTGCTGTAGAAAAAAGTGGACTGGCTGACAATACAATTTTTATATTTTCAAGCGATAATGGACCATGGATAGATTATCCTGAACGTATGTCGGGCGATGGCGAAACAAAACGCTGGCATGCAGGAACGGCTGGTGTTTTTAGAGGAAGTAAGGGAGAGAGTTATGAAGGTGGTATACGTGAACCTTTTATTGTTTACTGGAAAAACCATACTCAACCAGGTACTACTTTAACCAATATGATCAGCAACCTGGATGTATTGCCCACACTTGCACAGTGGACTGGGGCAAAATTGCCCGAAGGACGAACACTTGATGGTCAGGCAATTTCTGAGGTTTTATTGCAAAAGGGTGGTAAACATCCTGCGCACAGAGAAATCTACATTGTAAATAACGGTATTTGTGAGGCTGTACGGAAAGGCAATTGGAAATATAGAGAAGTAAAGGGTGGGGAAATTAAAAACGGCATCCTTGATAAAAATGTGAAAAGCAAGACTGAATTGTTCAATCTTGCTTTTGATCCTGGAGAGAGAACGAATGTCATTGATGATCATGCAGATATTGCGCATGAGTTGAAATTGTTGTTTGATCAGTTTCCAGGATATAAAGAAAATTAACTGACCTCCAGAACAATTTTTCCGTTAACACCTCCGGAGGATATCAGGTCCTGGGCTGTAGCTGCTTCTTCCAGCCGCATGGTCTTTGCAATTTGTACTTTGATTTTTCCGGCTTCAACAAGTGCTTTTCCAAAAGCCAGTTTTTCATACGCGGGGGTTGAGTTTACAAATTTTGCTGTTATGCCATGTTGTTTGGCCAATTCATCAGAGGTTGGCATAACCAGACTTAATAGTTTACCTCCCTTTTTAACCAGGGGATATGATTTTGTTTGTGTTTCACCACCGACAAGGTCTGCGATCAGGTCGATATCGGAAACCAATTGACTGAAATCCTGAGATTTGTAATCAATGACTTCATCTGCACCTAATGACTTAATCAGGTCTAAACCCTTACCTGAGGCTGTTCCAATTACGTAGGCGCCCAGCGCTTTGGCCATTTGTATTAAAATGGTTCCTACACCGCCTGATGCACCATGAATCAATATTTTTTGACCAGATTCCAAATCACCGGCTTCGATTAGCAGGCTGTAAGCAGTGGTTAGTGGAATGGTAAGTGCTGCGGCTTCGGCCAGTGTAACATTAGTTGGAATGGTGGAAACAATCTGTTCCTTTATAGAAATATACTCTGCATAGGATCCGCTGGATGGATTGGCAAATACCTTGTCCCCAATTTTTAATCTGTTTACCTGTTCTCCAACGGCTTCAACAGTGCCCGCAACATCTATTCCAGGTGTATAGGGGAAAGAAATAGGGACTATTTTTTGCATGGCACCTGAGCGCACCTTGATATCCCATGGATTGACAGTTGTAGCAGAGATTTTAATCAGTACTTCTCCTGGTTTTGGTTTGGGCTGATCTGTTTGATGGAGTTCCAAAACGGAGGAATCACCATAATTTGAAAATTGGATGGCTTTCATATGCTGGGTATTTTTGATATTGCCTAATGTAAGTTACAACAGCAGAATTCCTTTCTTGTTTAAACAAAGATAAGATGATGGAAGATGTTTAGTTCTCTAACTCTATCCAGACTGGGCCATGATCACTCGTTTTTTCCCAACCACGCACCTGACGGTCTACTCCGGCAGCGATTAAACTATCCTTCAGTTGCGGGCTGAGTAGAAAATGGTCAATACGTAGACCGGCATTTCTTCCATATGCATTTCTGAAATAATCCCAAAACGTATATATGATCTCGGTTGGATATAGTTTGCGAATGGCATCTGTCCATCCCTGGTCTATTAGTTTTTGGAAGGCCGCGCGGGTTTCAGGCCTAAATAGAGCATCATCTACCCAGCGTTCTGGTTTATAAACATCAAGTTCGGTTGGCATTACATTGTAATCTCCGGTTAATACCACGGGTTGGCCGGAACTTAATAATTCTGCTGCATGGAGCCTGAATCTTTCAAACCAATGTAGTTTATAATCGAACTTTGGTCCGGGAGCAGGATTGCCATTCGGCAAGTAAAGACAGCCCACCACAATTCCGTCGATTAAGGCTTCGATGTAACGACTATGCAGGTCTTCAGGATCTCCTGGAAGACCGCGTCTGATTTCTTTAATATTATCTTTTCTGGACAGTATAGCAACACCATTCCAACTTTTTTGTCCATGCCAGATGGCGTGATAACCTGCGTCTTTTATGGCCTGTTCCGGAAATTTTTCCTGTGGTGCTTTCAATTCCTGCAAGCAAGCTACATCTGGAGCTGTTTCTTCCAGCCAGCGAAGTAATACAGGAAGGCGCCCATTAACACCATTGACATTATATGTTGCTATTTTCATAGAGGATAAGCTAAATGAGTTTTTGAATTTAAATATACAAGATTTAAAATTTTAATCGTCTGCAACGTAGGGGTAAAAGTAGATCAGGGTGTCATTTTATAAAATTCTTTATGAAGCCGCTAAAAATTGTTGAGATCCTGTATTATCGTTTGCTGTATGCTTTCCTGGTCTTGTTTGGTCTGTTACCTTTCCCGATCTCAAAAATGGTGTTTGGAAATACTTTTTACTTTATTACATATAACTTGCTGCGATATAGATACGAAGTGGTCCTTCAAAATCTATCCAGATCTTTGCCTAACAGGTCTTACTCGGAAATCAGGCAGATCTCTAAAGCATTTTACAGGCATTTGTCTACAATGGCTATAGAAACGGCCAGACTGTGTACAATCTGTCTCTTATACACATCTGACGCTGCCGACGAACGTTAGCCGGTGTAGATCGCGGTGGTGGCCGTATCATGAAAAAGGGGGGGGGGGGGGGGGGGGGGGGGGGGGGGGGGGGGGGGGGGGGGGGGGGGGGGGGGGGGGGGGGGGGGGGGGGGGGGGGGGGGGGGGGGGGGGGGGGGGGGGGGGGGGGGGGGGGG
>NZ_JAELTV010000380.1 GCF_016429005.1 Pedobacter sp. ASV19 | reverse complement strand
CCCCCCCCCCCCCCCCCCCCCCCCCCCCCCCCCCCCCCCCCCCCCCCCCCCCTTTTGCTGCCTGTCTCGTGGTCTCGGAGATGTGTATAAGAGACAGCCCGAAACGTGAAGAGCCATCTCTCCTTCCACTGAGGTTAATGATATATTTTCGGTCCCAGTTGTAATTAAGGCGTCCAAATACAGCGGCGTATCTAAGTTGTCCGTAGGTATCACCCGTAATCATAATGGTAGGCGCAAGCTGGAGGGAACCTAAAAGATTATCATCTGTATAGCCTAAGCCATAAGTGTTTTGTCCTGAGGTTACCGTCTTACTAACTGCAGCACCCAAAAATGCCGAAAAATCACCCTTACTTATGGTGGTATTATAGCTGATTTGCGGTTCGATACTCCAGGTCTGATTGTTATTCGTTCCTATATTCAAGGCTCCCGTTGGATTAAATATTGGATTTTGTGACGAAATTGGCCCTTTGGTCTCGCTCTTCTGACTGGTGGTATTAAAACCGAAGAGGCTGGAAATTTGAAGACCATTGAACAATTCATAGGAAAGGTTTAGTTTGCCCATTGCTAAAGTTGTTGCTGAAGTCGTTAAAGCCTTAAGCGTCGAAAAGGGATAATTATATGAAAGTCCAACATCATTCCACTCTTTATAATTCAATTCCCCATTGCTGTCATAGATTGGTGGTGCATTTGGGGGAAGAGTGGCAACCGAAGGTGTAGAATTGATATTCACATTGGAGTAAGTATAATTAACCGATAGGTCCGTTTTTAGCCTTTTGTTAAGGGCGTTATTATTAATACTGAAGGCTACCCCGGCTACTTGATCAGATCCGCTCACCGTAAGTATAGAGGTTGAACGCGTATAGCTTGGACTAATGCTAAACTGTGTATTTTCATCTCCGCCGGAAATCGACAGATAAGTCCTGGTCATCTGCCCCGTACTTCCCCACAATGCCTTTTGCCAGTTGGTATATCTGGTGGTGTCCCATCCAACAATATCAGGAGCATTTTGTAATGTCAATGGAATTCCATCATTTTTAAACGCTTCTTTCCTCATTTTCACATAGTCCCTAGTGTTCAGCATATCCCAGTAACGGGTAACTGCAGAAATCCCATGGCTAATACCTGCGTTAATCCGTGTCGGTCCTACTTTTCCTTTTTTTGTCGTAATCAAAATCACCCCATTAGCACCCTTGGATCCATAAATTGCTGTAGCATCGGCATCTTTTAATACATCAATACTCTCTATATCCAGAGGGTTAATGTTAAACAAAGGGCTTTGTCCATTTCCTGCTGTATAACTCCCGTTTTGGATGATCCCCGGGGATCCATTTTCATAACTGGCATTACCGCCAACATTAAGATAAGTAAGCGGGACGCCGTCAATGATATACAATGGTTCTGAAGGATAATCCGGACTAATGGTAGCACGGCCACGGATCTCAACCTTTACTGTTCCACTGGCATAACCTGTAGCTGGTGTGACTGTCATCCCGGGTACCTTTCCCACCAAAGCCAGAAGTGGATTCATTACGGGTTGTTTTGCAATTTCCTCTGCAGTAACTGAAGCGATATTACCTGTTGAAAAGCGGCGGCTGGTTTTCCCATAGGCCATTACCTGTACTTCATCTAACTTGGAATCACTCAATTGTAATCTGATCTCCAGTACACGGTCACCGATTCCAACTTCCTTGGTGACATAGCCCATAAAAGAAACCTGCAAAATGGCATTATCAGGAACATCTTTTAGAATAAATTCTCCGCGTGCATTGGTTATGGTGCGGGCTTTTCCGTTTTTCACCGAAACAGTTGCCCCGGGCAATTGCAATCCATTTGCATCCAGCACGTGTCCGCGAACATCTGTATCTTTAAAAACACCTGCAATCTTCTCGAAAATAGAGGGTGCTTTTGCCTGTACAACGATAGACTTTTTGGTGATGGAATAGGTTAGGGGAAGTCCTTTAAAAATTTCTTTTAAGGCGTTGTCCAAAGATTCATTTTGAAGTTTTACATCCACTTTAATTTTAGTCAGATCAGCATCTTTCCAAAAGAAATTATAACCGGTCTGCTTTTCTATAGTTGAAAAAATAGTGGTGAGCGCTGCATTATTTTGCTGAATAGTAACATTTTGCGAGTATCCAACAGCCGACACTTGTACACAAGCGATGGTGATGATGAAAAAAATCAGTTTCATGACCAAAATGGTTTTACGCCTCAACCGCCCGGTGAGCCAGGGGGTTTTCGCATATGAGTATAAATTCATACGTTTGTATTGTTTGGGTTTGGATTAATTTTCAAGAATTATTCATCAGTCCGATTTTATCGGATAAGGGTAACCCAGGCGCAATTCCGGGGAAAAGTGTCGAAGCCTTCCCCGGATTTTGTGTTGCAGAGCTACCTCTTTAGAAAGCTAACCGCTTTGTTGTAAAAATTTCTTCATTTTGGTTGGTTGGTTTTTGGTTGATTATTTAGTTGATTATCTTTTTCAGCGTTATTGCATGACTATTATTTTCCTTCCCTCTATCCTGAAATGGACTTTACCTAATTCCAGCACCTTCAATACTTCCGAAAGGGTATAACTTCTTTCAATTTTCCCATAAAACTGTTCTTCCTTTAAAGGCCCTTCATAGACTACGTCTACATCATACCAGCGCGCAATCTGACGCATTAAGATCCGGATATCGGTATGATCAAATTTAAACAGACCATCTTTCCAGGCCACCACTTCATCTGCATCGACTTGTCTTACGCTGATCTGCTGGTCCTGTACTAAAACAGCCTGTTGATTGGGTTTAAGCAATGTACCATTTACATTTACACGGCCTTCCAGAAGCGTGGTTTTCACATCAGGCTCATCTGCATAGGCATTGATATTGAAATGTGTTCCCAGCACTTCAACAGTCTGCCCCCGGCTGATCACCTTAAATGGCTTGTCTTTGTTGTGTGCTACTTCAAAATATCCTTCTCCTGTTAACTCCACAATTCTATCTTTACCTTTAAACCGGGTTGGATACTTCAAAGAAGACGCTGCATTCAGAAATACTTTCGACCCGTCTGCGAGCGTCAAACTATATTGACCACCCTTTGGGGTAGACATCATATTATAAACAGACTCCGCTCTTTTTCCAGCCTCTTCCTGATAAACCAGTTCTCCTTCGGCTGTCTTTTTAATCAGAGCATGGTCTTCCTTAGCCAGATCTCCGTTCTTAACATCGGTCAGGCTGATCTGCTGCCCGTTGGCTAAAGTTAAAATGGCTTTATTGGATCCCGGATTAATATCGCTGTATTTGCTGCGGTCCAGGATGGTATGCTGATCTGCAGACGGCTGGCTATAATAAAATAACGCAGATCCACCTATTAAAATTACTGCTGCTGCTGAGGCGATCCTGGGCCATAATTTAAAGGATTTGGATGGTAATTCCGCTTGAGTTGGATGACCAAGGCCTGCACGACTGAAGGTCCGTTCCCGCAATTCGTTTTCGATCCGGTCAAAATTGATTTCATCCTCTTCAAGAACAAGGCTGTCTGATTTTTGCATATACCAGTTTTCCAGTCTGGCCTGCTCTTCTGCAGTTGCCAAACCCTGGTTATATTTCTGAATCAATTCTTTTGCCTGTTGCTTATCCATAATTTTTCGAGGTTAATTTACAGGTAAACGGGTGAAAGTAAATTTGGGGGTAGAAGATTTTGAAAATAATTTCAGCTTAGCGGAACAACAGCAAAATCCAAATGCCAACACCGACATCATTGAGTTTTGGTTTTATAGCTTTTAAGGCATTCTGGACTTGTTTTTTGACCGTTTGTTCTGAAATATTAAGCTTAGATGCTATTTCTTTGTGAGACAGGTCTTCTTTCCTGCTCATCTCAAAGATTTCCCTCATTTTTGGAGGAAGTTTCTGAATTTCTCTTTCCAGAATTTCGAGGATCCTCTTCTCGTCGATAGTATCTACCTGGTCATTTCTGGGATCAGAAAGAAAGGCTGCAATCTCCCCAATATAATCGCTTCGAACTTTATTTTTTTCAATCAGGTCAAAGACCCGGTTCCGGGCAGCGGTATAAAGTAATCCGGAAATATTGGTGTTGTTCTTTATCGCCGCAGCTTTTAACCATAGATTACTAAAAACTTCCTGAACAACGTCTTTGGCATCGTCCTCCTCGCGGATCATTTTATAAACATGAGCGTAGATCAATTTCCAGTACCGGTTGTAAATTTCTGTAAATGCAGCCTCATCTCCTTCTCTCAGCAAAGCAGTCAATTCGGGATCAGGAAGTGCACTATAAACAACCATGAGACTTATCTATTATTCTAATTTGGGAGGATTTACAAACAATGTTAACAAATTAGGCTGAAATAATAGTGTTGTAACCTGTCTCTTATACACATCTCCGAGCCCACGAGACAGGCAGCTCTATCGCGTATGCCGTCTTCTGCTTGAAAAGGGGGGGGGGGGGGGGGGGGGGGGGGGGGGGGGGGGGGGGGGGGGGGGGGGG
>NZ_JAELTV010000037.1 GCF_016429005.1 Pedobacter sp. ASV19 | reverse complement strand
CCCCCCCCCCCCCCCCCCCCCCCCCCCCCCCCCCCCCCCCCCCCCCCCCCTTTTCAAGCAGAAGACGGCATACGCGATAGAGCTGCCTGTCTCGTGGGCTCGGAGATGTGTATAAGAGACAGGTTTTTTAGCCAGTACATCCCCTTTAAAGTTATCCAGCATAAAACGGAAGCCGGATTTGCTCTTGCTGTCGAAGCTTTCTATATAGATATAAGTGTTGTCATCCAGTTTCATATGGATGTTTTGCTTGCTGGTGGGGTCATTTTTCTTCATATACACGTTCTCAAAATTGTTTTTGATCTGATTGGTGTAGGGAAGAATAAATAAATTAGACAATAAATTGGCCGCAAATATGAAGGATGCGGAAATAAAATAAGGGCGCAGAAAGCGGTTGAAGCTTACTCCGCCACTCAATATCGGTACAATCTCCGTCTGATCGGCCATTTTAGCGGTGAAAAAGATCACGGCAATAAAGTTGATCAGTGGGGAGAGCATGTTCACGTAAAAAGGAATCGATCCCGCGTAATATAAAGTGAATACCTGCCAGATGGTGAGGTGGTTACCCAGGAAATCATCTAGTTTCTCAGAAAGGTCAAATATAATGATGATGACAATAAACACCGTTAGGGTATAAATAAATGTACCGAGGTATTTACTGATAATATACCAGTCAATGATCTTAAATCTGCTTCTGAGGAACTTCATCTATAATTTATTGCCTAAGATAGTGACCATTTTGTTTTTCCAGGCATAAAATTCACCGCTGATGATCTTTTCCCGGGCCTCTTTTACCAGCCACAGGTAGAAATGGAGGTTGTGCAGGGTGGCAATCTGTGCGCCAAGGATTTCTTTGGAGTGCATTAAATGCCTTAGATAGGCTTTGGTGTAAACCTGATCTGCAAACAGGTCGCTGTCGGCTTCAATAGGAGAGAAGTCATTTTCCCATTTTTTATTTCCAATGTTGATAATGCCGTTTTTGGTGAAAAGCATACCGTTTCTGGCATTTCTTGTAGGCATTACACAGTCAAACATATCTACCCCGAGGGCTATGTTTTCCAGGATATTAACGGGTGTACCTACACCCATCAGGTAACGGGGTTTGTCTTCTGGTAAAATGTCGCAAACAACTTCCGTCATGGCATACATTTCTTCGGCTGGTTCTCCAACAGAAAGGCCGCCAATGGCGTTTCCTTCTCTGCCCATGGAGGCGATGAATTCTGCGGATTTTACCCTCAGGTCTTTGTATACCGAACCCTGAACGATAGGGAAGAGGGTTTGATCAAAGCCATATTTAGGTTCTGTCGTATCAAAACGGGTGCAGCAGCGCTTTAACCAGCGATGTGTCATATTGATGGATGCTGCAGCGTATTTATAATCACATGGATAAGGAGTGCATTCATCGAAGGCCATAATAATATCTGCCCCAATAGTCCGCTGGATGTCCATGGCGTATTCTGGCGTGAAGAGGTGTTTGGAACCATCTATATGCGACCTGAAGGTGACACCTTCTTCTTTAATTTTACGTACTTTACTTAATGAATAGACCTGGTAACCTCCGCTGTCGGTTAAAATAGGGCGGTCCCAGCCAATGAATTTGTGCAGGCCGCCGGCTTGCTCCAGGATACCAAGACCCGGGCGAAGATATAAATGATAGGTATTGCCGAGGATGATCTGTGCATCAATATCGTTTTTCAATTCCCGCTGATGAACTGCTTTAACCGTTCCTGCGGTGCCTACCGGCATAAATATGGGGGTTTGGATGTCTCCGTGTGCAGTGCTTACCACACCTGCTCTTGCTTTCGACTGCGCGTCCTGGGCCTCTAAAGTAAATTTCATCTATGTTTTTTTATTCCCTTGGGGTCAAAAGGCGTTCAAATAATTGCGCCTGTGCGCTGTTTTGATAGCTTCCCAAAAAATCTCGTCAAAAATAGCAAAAAAAGGAGGGATTTAAGCGCTAAATTTTTTATCAACATACAGAGGCATTACAGATTAAAAACCAGAAATTTGACAGCTTTTAGAAATACCATCGTGGAATTAACCTTAATTGAAATCTGCCTGCTCGGCGTATTAGTTTTTTGTTTCGTCGTACAGCTGTATTTTACGCTTTTTGTACATCAGAGATTAGCCTCTGTCTCTATTGAAGAACCGCTCCCTAATGGCATAAGGCCCTTAAGTGTCGTGATTTGTGCCCGTAATGAAGCGGAGAATCTGAAAACCTTTTTGCCGGCAATCATGGATCAGAATTATCCTGATTTTGAAGTGATTGTGGTCAATGACCGGTCCTGGGATGGTACAAGGATTGTTCTGGAAGAATTTTCAGAAAAGTATGAAAAGCTGAAGGTCGTGACGGTTGCTGATGGCGGAAAATTTATTGCAGGAAAGAAATTTGCGGTGACCATGGGTATTAAGGCCGCGAAAAATGACTGGCTTGTTTTTACGGATGCGGATTGTTATCCGGCTTCTCCAAACTGGTTGCTGGGCATGCAACAACCTCCGGAAGACCATAAAGAGATCCTCTTAGGCTATTCACCTTACACCAGAAAAAGAGGTTTATTGAATGCGCTGATCCGTTTTGAAACCTTTTTTACGGCGGTAAATTACCTTTCTTTTGCTTTAAAAGGTATGCCTTATATGGGGGTAGGCCGTAATATGGCTTATAAAAAATCTCTTTTTTTTAGAAATAAAGGCTTTGCTGCCCATATGCACATCCCTTCGGGTGATGATGATCTTTTTGTAAATGCACATGCAACAGCTAGAAATACAGCGATTCGTATACACCCGGATACGCAGGTGTGGAGTCTACCTAAGACTAGTTTTTCGGCTTATCTGAGGCAGAAAAAGAGACATTTTGGAGCCGGTAAAATGTATAAAGATAAACACCGGTTTATTTTGACGGCCCAGGCATTGATCCAGTTTTTATTCTATATGATGCTTATTGCGGCCTGTTTCTTTAAAGCGTTATGGTATCCTGCAGCAGGTGTTTTTGGCCTGAGTATTCTGATCAGGTGCTTTGTGTACCCTAAGTTATTAAGGCGTTTAAACTATCCTGGTCTGGCCTGGTGGTTCCCGATTCTGGATATACTTCTGTTCATTTTTCTAATCTTTAACGGCATTCTGTCTATATTTGTTAAAAAAGCCCAGTGGAAATAAAATCAACAATCATTCAAAAATACTTTAAAGATCTGACTGAAACGCAAATTGCGCAGTTGGATCAGCTTTATCCTTTATACAGTTTCTGGAATGCCCAGATCAATGTGATCTCCAGAAAAGATATTGAAGAGTTGTACGAACGACATATCCTCCATTCGCTGGGAATAGCTAAGTTCTGCAGTTTAAAAAAGGGAGAGAAGGTTCTGGATGTGGGTACAGGTGGTGGTTTTCCTGGTATTCCCCTGGCCATTCTTTTTCCGGATACGGAATTCCATTTGGTAGATTCTATAGGGAAAAAAATTAAAGTGGTAACAGAAGTGGCTTCGGCATTGGGCTTAAAAAATGTAAAAGCCAGTCATTTGCGCGCAGAACAGATCACGGATCAGTATGATTTTGTGGTGTCCAGGGCGGTAACGCGTTTAATAGATTTCTATCCATGGGTGAAAGGAAAGTTTAAAAAGGACTCTAAAAATGCAATTCCAAACGGTATTTTATATTTAAAAGGTGGGGAATTACAGGAGGAGATTAAAGAGTCGAAGCTGAAGGCAGAGTTGTATCCATTAGCGGAATACTTTGAGGAAGATTTCTTTGAAACTAAATATGTGGTGTATATCCCACAATAATTTTTCTTTTAGCGCCTGTTGATGGTGATTTTTCAAAAGCTGAATTCTAATTTAGCTTATGAGTATAATCCATCAAATAGGCCTTTCTTTTATTGATACAGTAGGCCCTGTATCGTCGAAAATTCTTCTGGAACATTTTGGTACTGCTGAAGCCGTATTTGGTGCAGGAAAAAATGACTTGCTTGCTATAGAAGGCATCGGGGCGGTAATGACTGCCCAAATTCTGAGTGGCAAAGCATTACTTGCTGCAGAACAGCAACTTAAATTTATCGAAAAAAACAAAATCAGACCGCTGTTTTTTACAGATCCTGAGTATCCTGCACGTTTAAAAGAGTGTCATGACGCACCTGTATTGCTCTATTATAAAGGCACTGCCAGCCTTAACCATGAAAGGATGTTAAGTGTAGCGGGAACAAGGATGGCTACCGCTTACGGGAAGAACCTTTGTGCGGAACTGGCAGAAGCATTGCGACCTTATAATGTGGTAGTGGTGAGCGGGCTTGCCTATGGTATTGATGTGGCTGCGCATAGGGAGAGTTTGAAGCATCAGATTCCTACAGTAGGCGTACTGGGGCATGGTTTAGACCGGATTTACCCCCATCTTCATAAAGAAACAGCCTATAATATGCTTAAAAACGGCGGCTTATTAACCGAATTTCCGATACATACAAAACCTGAAAAAGGTAATTTTCCCAGAAGAAACCGGATTATTGCAGGGATCTCGGATGCCACCTTGGTGGTTGAAGCCACTTTAAAGGGCGGGGCGCTGATCACAGCAGAGCTGGCCAATTCCTATCATAAAGATGTATATACTTTTCCTGGCAGGGTAAATGACTTGTGCTCGCAAGGCTGTAATTATCTGGTGAAGACGAACCGTGCTGCGCTGATCAGTAGTGCTGATGATTTGCTGGTCAATCTGGGTTGGGAAAGCCTCGGGAAGAAAAAGATATTTCATCAGGCGAGCCTGTTTCCTGACCTTTCTGCCGAGGAACGTAAAATTATTGAAATCCTGAAAACCGGGGCTGCTTTGATTGACGACATAGGACTGAAGACTGCGCTGCCGCAAAACAGGTTAAGTGTCCTCATGTTCAACCTGGAGATGTTGGGTATCGTTACTGTTTTGCCAGGAAAACGTTATCAGCTCAATTAGGAAATTTTGATTCACCTATAAAAATAAAGGTTTGTAAGTCTATTGGAGTACTAGATTAAAATTATATTTTATTTATTATTGTTATGTAAAATTATATTTTAAATTTCTATTTGTAAATAGAATTCTAAGGGTCAAATTGTATTTTTGTATCATGTGGTACAACAATATATTAGAAACGATCGGCAATACGCCGCTGGTTAAACTGAACAATATTACGAAGGAAATTGAGGCTACTGTTTTAGCTAAAGTGGAATCTACCAATCCCGGAAACTCGATCAAAGACCGTATGGCGGTAAAAATGATTGAGGTGGCAGAACAAAGTGGTCTGCTTAAACCAGGAGGGACCATTATTGAGGGTACCTCTGGCAATACAGGCATGGGACTGGCCATGGCAGCGATCATTAAAGGGTACAAGTGTATCTTTACAACGACAGATAAGCAGTCAAAAGAAAAAGTAGATGCCTTGCGTGCCTTTGGTGCGGAGGTAATTGTGTGCCCTACGAATGTCGAACCGGAAGATCCGCGTTCTTATTATTCTGTTTCTTCTCGTCTGGAGCGTGAGGTTCCAAACTCCTGGAAACCAAATCAGTATGATAATCTGGCCAATTCTCTGGCACATTATGAGCAGACTGGTCCGGAAATCTGGGCGCAGACAGAAGGTAAGATCACTCACCTGGTGGTGGGGGTAGGAACTGGCGGTACGATTTCGGGAACCGGTAAGTATTTAAAAGAACAAAACCCCAATATTCAGATCTGGGGTATTGATACCTATGGTTCTGTGTTTAAAAAGTATAAGGAAACCGGGATCATGGATAAAAATGAAATCTATCCATATATAACGGAGGGTATAGGAGAGGACTTTCTTCCTAAGAATGTCGATTTTGATCTGATTGATCTTTTTGAAAAAGTAACTGATAAAGATGCGGCCTTAATGACCCGTGATATTGCCCGTAAAGAGGGGATTTTTGTAGGAAATTCTGCAGGTTCTGCTATTGCGGGCTTGTTGCAGTTGAAAGACAGACTAAAACCTCAGGATGTAGTGGTAGTGATTTTTCATGATCATGGTAGCCGGTATATGGGTAAAATGTATAATGAGGATTGGTTAAGGGAGCGGGGCTTTTTACAGGACGAAAAGCTAACTGCACGGGCTATTCTAGCCAAAAAAGACCAGTCTGAGATCATTACGATTGACTGCGAAAAGACCATTCTGGAGGCTATTAACAATATGAATACCCTGAATATTTCTCAGATTCCGGTGACTCAGAAGGGGATGGTGGTTGGTAAACTGGCAGAGGGAGATATCCTTAAAGCTTTATTGGAAAATCCATCTTTAAAATCTGCTCCGGTGAGCGAGATTATGACGGCAACTTTCCCTTTTGTAGATATGAATACGTCAATAGACCGGATTTCTGCACTGATCAACAAGGAAAATAGCGCGGTACTGGTAGAAGATGAACACGGAAAAATTGAAATTATTACCCAGTATGATATTATTAATGCGATTTCTGGTTAAGAGATTTGTTTGTTTTTAAGACATAAAAAAAGCCCCTTTTGGGGCTTTTTTTATGTCTTTTGATTCCGTTATTAATGGCTTGGGCCGTTACCCTCTACACGTTTGATCTGTGCACCTAATGCGCGCAAGCGGATATCAATGTCCTGATAACCACGCTCAATCTGCTCAATATTATAGATGGTAGAGGTTCCTTCTGCAGATAAAGCAGCGATAAGGAGGGAAACTCCGGCCCGTATATCGGGTGAGGTCATACTGATACCTCTGAGTTTATATTGCTTATCGATACCGTTTACACTGGCACGGTGTGGATCACAGAGGATAATTTGCGCACCCATGTCGATCAATTTATCTACGAAGAAAAGTCTGCTTTCAAACATTTTCTGATGGATCAATACAGATCCTTTTGCCTGTGTAGCGACTACTAATACAATGCTCAGCAGATCTGGCGTAAATCCAGGCCATGGAGAATCTGCAATCGTAAGCATAGAACCGTCTATAAATGACTCTATTACGTAATGTTTTTGAGATGGGATATAGATATCGTCGCCTCGCAGTTCAAACTTGATACCTAGCTTTTTAAAAGTATCAGGAATGACACCAAGTTCGTTATAGCATACATTTTTGATGGTGATCTCAGATTCAGTCATAGCGGCAAGACCAATAAATGAACCTATTTCTATCATATCCGGCAGCATTCTGTGTTCTGTTCCGCCCAGTTTGGTTACGCCCTCAATGGTAAGCAGGTTGGAACCAATGCCGCTTATTTTAGCACCCATGCGGTTTAGCATTTTGCAAAGTTGCTGTAAATATGGCTCGCAGGCTGCATTATAGATGGTTGTAGTACCTTTGGCCAGTACTGCGGTCATTACAATATTGGCTGTTCCAGTTACTGAAGCTTCGTCCAAAAGGATGTATGCACCTTTCAGATCGGTAGCATCTACGTTAAAAAACTCTTTTTTGTTGTCGTAAACAAATTTGGCTCCCAGTTTCTCAAAACCCAAAAAGTGGGTGTCAAGACGTCTTCTTCCTATTTTATCGCCTCCCGGTTTAGGGATAGCAGCTTTACCAAAACGAGCAAGAAGTGGCCCTACAATCATGATGGAGCCTCTTAGACCGCCTCCTTTGGCTTTGAAGACATCTGACTGGAAGTAGTCCAGATTGATGTTTTTGGCTTCAAAAGTATAGGTGTCTTTCGATAAACGTTCAACTTTTACGCCGAGGTCGCCTAGTAATTCGATCAATTTGTTGACATCTTTGATGTCGGGAATATTGCTTATGGTGACCTTCTCTTCCGTTAATAAAACGGCAGATAAGATTTGTAAAGCTTCGTTTTTTGCGCCCTGAGGCTGGATTTCGCCTTTTAGTTTTTTGCCACCAATAATTTCAAATGCGTTCATATACTCTCTGTTCCTGTCTTAATGCTGATGGTAATTAATGTCTCTGTTTCGGATTGTTGTTCCGTTGCTGACGATTATTATTGTTGTTGTTGTTATTTTGACGGTTTTTTCCGTTGTTGTTGTTTCTGCCTCTGTTGTTGTTATTGGCAGGTCTGTTGCTCACTGGTTTAAATTCTACCTTGGCCAGGTTTACATTTTCTTCCAGCTGAAGTTCTCCTCCGGAAAGTTCGGCTAAGTTCTTTAATATGGTTTCATCAGCTACATTGTCCTTGTTCCAGGTCACATAGGCCATTTTCATGAAGTTGGCAATGCCTTGTACCATAGCTGCTTTGCGCTCTGGTTCTTCCAGGGCTTTTGCTTTTTCAATAAGCGCTTCAACGGTTTTTCCGTAATGCTTATACCTGATTTTCTGCTGCGGATAACCAATATGTTTAGGTCTTACCATTGCCGCTTCAGGCGTTGGTTTTGGGTAAGGGCTGTCTACATCGATCTTATAACCGGAGATGATGTGCAGGTGATCCCATAATTTATGCTTAAAGTCCGCTACATCACGAAGGTGCGGGTTTAAAAATCCCATCAGATCGATCACTGCCTGGGCATATCTGTTGCGTTCCTGGCGATCTTCCAGTTCACAAATATACTTCACCATGTTCTGCACATTGCGACCATATTCTGCCAGAATCAATTCGTTTCTTGTGGTATTATAATCGAATTTCATGTTCTATTTTCTCTATAGGCACCTGGATATCGAATCTGGTGCCTTTTGTTTTTATTTAAATCTATATAACTTTTACGAGTACACCAAAGATGTGTCCTCTAAAGTTAAATTCTTATCTAACAATCCGCAATTTAGCAAATTTTAGTAACAACTGCTTATTGCCCAAGCCTTGAAAGAAAACTGTTGCTTTTACATCCGGCAGATTACCTTCCAGATTAACAATTTTACCAAAACCAAATTTTTCATGCTCTACTTCCATGCCATTCTGAAATGCATTTGGTGCATCAGGCGCAAAGCCTGGCGAGGGTACGTGTGCTTTGGGCAGCATGGAGGTGGTTTTTGGTCTCATGGCCGAGGCACTGCTGCCAGCGGCCGAGGCAGAGGATGTCATTTTTGGCTTGCTGAAGGTGTCCCTTTGCTGTGTCCATACCCTTCTTTCATCGTCAAAACTATTCTCTCCCAAACTGCTTTTTACAGGTTTGGCCACTTCTATCTCCAGATATCTTGCATTAATTTCACTGATGAAACGACTGGGTTCACAATTGGTAAGTGTACCCCAACGGTATCTGGAGGTGGAATAGGTTAAAGTCAATTTCTTTTCTGCACGGGTTACGGCTACGTAGAACAATCTCCGTTCTTCTTCAAGATCTGTTCTTGAATTTAATGACATCTGAGAAGGGAAGAGGTTTTCTTCCAGTCCAACAATGAACACATTCTTGAATTCCAATCCTTTGGAAGAGTGGATGGTCATCAGAGAAACGGTGTCTTTGTCCTTGTCGTCTTGTCTGTCGTCATTGGTCAGTAATGCGATGTCCTGCATGAAAATGGCCAGGCTGCGGTCTTCAATATCTTCACGTTCAGCAAATTCTTTAATCCCGTTTAGTAATTCCTGGATGTTTTCATATCGGCTTCTTCCTTCTATGCTGTCATCGGTATGGAGTTCTTTAAGGATGCCAGAATGCTGCGCGATATACAGGGCAGTTTCATAGGCGTCTAGTTTTTTGGCTTCTGCCATGAAGCTCTGTATGAGTACGGCAAAGTCGTTTAACTGGTTGGCAATACGTCCTTCGATATATTGGGAAGGGTTGCAGATCACATCCCACATGGTGATATTGTACTTGTCTGCGGCAACAATGATTTTGTCTACAGTAGTATCACCTAAACCTCTTCTAGGGTAATTGATAACCCTTTTTATAGCTTCTTCATCGGCTGGGTTAAAGGTTAAGCGGAAATACGCGATCAAATCTTTGATCTCTTTGCGCTGGTAGAAAGAAAGTCCGCCGTATATTTTATAAGGTACGTTCAGTTTTCTTAAGGACTCCTCCATGGCCCTGGACTGGGCATTGGTACGGTATAAGATGGCAAAATCATGGTACCTCAATCCGTAACTGCTGCGGTCCTGTACGATGGCTTCGGCAACGATTTTTCCTTCTTCATTGTCGGTAAAGGCCCGCTGAACTTTGATCCGGTCGCCAGATTCGTTGTCGGAGAATACATTTTTCTCCAGCTGATTCTTATTATTTGCAATGATGCTGTTGGCTACTTCTACGATATTTTGTGTAGAGCGGTAGTTTTGTTCCAGTTTATAGACTTTCAGATCCGGATAATCCCGCTCAAAGTTCAGGATATTCTGAATATTTGCACCCCTGAAGGCATAGATACTTTGGGCATCATCACCTACCACACAGATGTTCTGATAGGCGGCTGCTAGTTTTTTTACAATGGTATATTGTGAAAAGTTCGTATCCTGGTACTCGTCGACCATCAGATACCGGAATTTCTGCTGGTATTTATTAAGCACATCCGGATGGTTTTTTAATAAAATATTAGTTTTGAAGAGCAAATCATCAAAATCCATGGCACCCGCTTTAAAACATCTTTTTGCATAGGTTTCATAGATGACACCCATTTGAGGGCGCTTATTGCTGTTGTCTTCAGCCTGAATCTCTTTGTTTTCGAGGTATTCTGACCAGGAGATCAGGTTGTTTTTTGCAGAAGAAATTCTGTTGTAGACAAAATTGGCATTATAGAGTTTGTCATCCAGTTGCATTTCCTTAAGAATGGCGCGGATCAAACTTTTGCTGTCGTCTGTATCATATATGGTGAAGTTAGAGGGATAGCCTATCTTTTCTGCTTCTACTCGTAATATTTTCGCAAAAACGGAGTGAAAAGTACCCATCCAGATGTTCTTTGCTTCTCCTCCAACTACTTTCATGATCCGCTCCCGCATATCTTTGGAAGCTTTATTGGTAAAAGTAAGCACCAGAATATTGAATGCATCTACGCCTTTTTCTATCAGATGGGCAACTCTATAGGTAATTACCCGTGTTTTACCCGATCCAGCACCCGCCACGATCATGGCTGGTCCTTGTGTATTTTCTACTGCTGCACGCTGTTGTGGGTTTAATCCTGCTAAATAATCCAAAATAGATAAATGTTTTAATCTTGCGAAGTTATAAAATGACCGTATATTATTAGCGTTTTGTTTAAAACTAGTGTGCTACTATCATTTTTTTTGTGACTTTGTAATCGCCCTCACCGGCAATTACCCTATAAATATAGATGCCGGGAGCCATATTACTTAGGTCTATGTCAAAACTTTGTTTTCCACTGTTCAGGTATTCGTCTACGACCGTTCTGACCAGCCTGCCCTGGATATCATAGATTTTTAACTGGATGTTTTGCGCATCTGGTACAATTACATCTATTGTGGTTTTATTAAATGCCGGGTTAGGATAGTTCTGTGTAACGGTGAATTGCAGAAAGCGTTTTGCAATAATTCGGTTGATGTTGTCAAATAGGATATAGGACATCAGCCTGTAGCCTTTTGCATTGGGATGCAGGTCGTCCTGGTATAGTGAAAAATCGCGTTTAAAGAAGCGGTTGATATCGGCCAGGTTGATTTTATATTCGGCGGCCAGTTTGATGTATATCTTGTTCAGTTGATCAACAATTATATTTGCCCTTCTGTATCTTCCGCTGTTGGTGTCATTGATGGTTTGCAGGGTACAAATGATAGGAACCAGACCTGCAGCCAGTGAGCGCTGGATGATCTGGCGCATATTGGATTCGGTTTCCTCAATCTTAAGTTTCTTGTCTATAATAGCAAAAGCATCATTAATACCCATATCAATCACCATAAACCCTGTTTTTCCGGCCAGGGCTATATTTAATCTCTCTAATCCCTGCCCGGTGGTTTGCCCCCCTATACCATAATTATATATGTTGACACTTTTGCCCTCGTAGCAACGTTCAAAGTTGGCTTTTAGGAAGTCCTGAAAACTAAGTCCTTTAACGCCTTCAATCGTGCTGGCGCCAAATGTAACCACATTTATACTGTCTTTAGCATAGTATTGGGCCGTTTCCGGACAACTTACGGGTCTGGTCTGGGCGGTAACTTGAGTAAAAGAAATTGTAAATAGTGCAAGGCCTGCAGCAAGTGCCCGGTATCCCATTAAAAAAATATTATTTGCCCTGAAATTTTATGTTAATGTCTCAAAGATACAATTATAAGTACTTAATATGAAAAGTTTCAAATTAATATGAAAAGGTTCAAAAACTATATCTTTGCCCAAAATCATTTGTTATGCAAGAGATCAAAAAATATGTAGAAGAAAACAAACAACGCTTTTTAGATGAATTGTTTGAGTTGTTGCGTTTTCCATCTGTAAGTGCTGATCCTCAATATAAAGGGGATGTATTAAAAACTGCGGATTTTGTGGCCCAAAAACTAAAAGAGGCTGGTGCAGATCAGGTTGAAGTTTGTCAAACTGCGGGTTATCCTATCGTTTACGGAGAGAAAATCGTAGATGAAAAACTACCAACTGTTTTAATCTATGGACATTATGATGTGCAGCCTGCAGATCCTCTGGAATTGTGGGAAACACCTCCTTTTGAACCGACTGTTCGTGATGGCAAGATTTATGCTCGTGGGGCTTGTGATGATAAAGGACAGTTCTATATGCATGTAAAGGCTTTTGAACTGATGATGAAGACGGGTACTCTGGCTTGTAATGTGAAGTTCATGATTGAAGGAGAAGAGGAAGTGGGTTCTGCAAATCTGGGAACGTTTGTGAAGGAGAATACAGAACGTTTGAAGGCTGATGTGGTGTTGATCTCTGATACCTCTATGATCAGCATGGAGCATCCTTCTATTGAAACCGGTCTTCGCGGCCTGGCTTATATGGAAGTGGAAGTGGTTGGACCTAACCGGGATTTGCATTCAGGTGTGTATGGTGGTGCTGTGGCAAATCCGGCAACGATCTTATGTAAACTGATTGCTTCTTTGCATGACGAAAATAACCACATTACTATTCCTGCTTTTTATGATAAGGTAGTAGAGCTTTCTGATGAGGAGAAAAAGGCATTGAACACTGCTCCTTTTGATCTGGAGGAGTATAAGGAAGATCTGAATATTAAGGCGGAATGGGGTGAAAAAGGGTACTCTACCTTAGAACGCACTGGAACAAGACCTACTCTAGAGGTGAACGGTATTTGGAGTGGTTATATCGGTGAGGGTGCTAAAACGGTATTGCCTTCTAAGGCAAATGCAAAGATTTCGATGCGTTTGGTGCCGAACCAGAGCTCTGAAGAGATTTCTGAGATTTTTGCGAAGCATTTTGAAAGTATTGCTCCTGATTATGTGAAGGTGAAAGTGACTGCACATCATGGTGGTGAGCCTGTAGTAACGCCAACAGATAGTGTGGCTTATCGTGCTGCTGAGCAGGCTATTGTGGATTCTTTTGGTAAGAAACCGATCCCGACAAGGGGCGGGGGAAGTATTCCTATTGTTGCTTTGTTTGAGAGCGTGCTGGGGATTAAATCGGTCTTGTTTGGCTTTGGGTTGGATAGTGATGCGTTGCATTCGCCGAATGAAAAGTATGATATCTTTAATTATTATAAGGGTATTGAGACTTTGCCTTTGTTCCATAAGTACTTTGCGGAATTAAACAAATAAGGGTTTAAGTTAGGCAGGGTGCTTAATTGAGAAAAAACAGCAATGGCTTTTATCTTCGCGGATCAAGAAGGATGATCCGAAGGTCGATAAAAGCCATTGCTGTTTTTTACAGGGTGTAAATCAAACGAGTTGCGTAAGCTAAAATGGAGAGGTCAGGGCAGGGCATCCTTTTTGATCCGCGGAGAGAAAGACTACTGACCTTTTTTCTATTAGACGTCTTAATTTTATGCCAGATTTTAGGTGTTAAAGCTCCGGGTTTGTTTATTTTTACACCGTGTCTGAGATCAATAAGAAACCTGTTATTCCGCGTCCGCGTAAGCCAAGAACCACTAAAGCTTCTACAGTAGCGTCTGCTGCAGGTAAGCCTGTGCGGGCTGCTGCGCCCAGAAGGAAGCCGGTGAAGAAGAAAAAGAAAGGGCCGGGTATGGCTTTGCACTGGAAGTTTTTGATTGCTTTGGTGTTGCTGGTGCTATTGTCACCTTTATATTATGCTTATGTACTGAAGATGTTTAGTTCGGGGATTCGCTGGGTAAAGGATATAGGGCAGGATCCGAATTATAGAACCTATACCAGTTTTAATATAAAGATACCAAAGAAGTATAAGATACATGGGATTGATGTATCGTATTATCAGGGTAAGATAGACTGGCAGAAGGTGCAGGCGATGGAAGAGGATAGTGTTCGGGTTCGCTTTGCCATTATAAAGGCAACGGAGGGGATTTTAAGTGTGGACCCTTATTTTGCGAGGAACTGGAGGGAAGCAGCGAAAACCGGGATTGCCTGCAGTGCCTATCACTTTTTCAGGCCGCAGAAATCGGGGGAGTGGCAAGCTATGTTCTTTTTGCAGACGGTGCAGTTTGAAAAAGGAGATTTGCCTCCGGTTGTGGATGTGGAGCAATTGAACGGGGTTTCTCCGGAGCGGATGCGAAAGGAATTGAAGGCCTTTATTAAATATGTAGAGAAGAGGACCAGGGTGCGGCCTATTATTTATTCCGGGTTGGATTTTTACAGGAACTTCCTGCAGGGGCATTTTGAGGATTATCCATTGTGGATTGCACACTATCACCAACCGAGGTTGAATGTGGATAAATCTACAAAATGGGTTTTCTGGCAGCATTCAGACCGGGCCAGGATCAATGGCATCAATCACGTGGTGGATTTCAATGTTTTTCAAGGGGACAGTGCGGCTTTTGAGGGTTTAAAGATTAAATTTTAAGTCTGTTATTGAGGTTTTATGAAGAAGAAATTAGTGGTTTTAACGGGAGCAGGAATTAGTGCGGAGAGTGGCTTGAAAACTTTCAGGGACAGTGATGGTCTTTGGGAAGGTTATAATGTTTATGATGTGGCTACACCCGAGGCCTGGGACAGAAATCCTGCATTGGTACAGCAATTTTATAATGAACGCCGTAAACAAGTGCTGGAGGCTGTTCCGAATGCTGCTCATTTGGGTTTAGTTGCTCTTGAGGATGATTTCGAGGTTCATGTGATCACGCAAAATATTGATGATCTGCATGAGCGTGCGGGTTCTTCTGATGTGACGCATTTACATGGGGTAATCACCCGTTCGCAATCGGACCTAGATCCGGGGTTGACCTATCCTATAGAGGGCTGGGAGATCAAAATGGGCAGTTTTTGTGAATTTGGTACACAACTCAGGCCTCATGTGGTTTGGTTTGGAGAATCTGTACCAATGATTCATCATGCAGCACAACTGTGTGCCAGTGCTGATGTTTTTATCCTCGTTGGAACTTCACTGGCGGTTTACCCAGCTGCCGGATTGGTGGATTATGTGCCTGCTGCGGTACCTAAATATATTATTGATCCTAAAATACCAGAGCTTGGCCGTTATAAAAATATCATTAAGGTAGAGAAATCGGCAACTGAAGGGATAAGGGAAGTTTTAGGTCTCTTGCGGGCTTAGACCATCCAGTTTTCGCAGGTTTTTAAAAATTCAGGGTCGGCGTCTGCACCTATTCCAATGGTATCTGGTACGTCGAGGTGATAACCATCATAGGTTAGGCCGCCTTGTACCGGGTCGATCAGATGGCCTAAAAGGCAGGTGTCCAGATCGAAGAAGACAACATTTGGACTCGCCAGTGCAAAGTGAAGGTTCGCGCTTAAAGCGATTCTGCTTTCCAGCATGCTTCCGATCATGCACTTCATACCTTTTTGCAAGGCGGTTTCGTGAATCCTCTGGGCTTCGAGGATGCCTCCTGATTTTGAAAATTTGATGTTCAGATAGTCGCAGGATTGGCTGTTGATCAGTTTACGGGCGTCGTGATGGTTGTAACAGCTTTCATCTGCCATGAGTTTGATGGGCGAATTGAGTTTCAATTCCGGAAATTTATCATCAAACCAGGTACGCATGGGCTGTTCGCAGAATTCTATGTTGTATTGGGCCATTTCACCCAGAGCAAGCAGCGCATCGTCAAAACTCCAGCCCTGGTTGGCATCAAGTCTCAGTATCATACTGTGGCCCACGGCTTCCCGGATCCTGGCTACCCTCTGGATGTCGTCATGGACTTTTTTGCCCAGTTTGATCTTTAAGATGTTACAGCCTTGCTGCTGATATTTCAAGGCGGATTGTACCATTTCCTCCGGGCTTCCTATGCCTATGGTCATATCGGTTTCTATGGGGCGTTTGTGCCCGCCAAGAAACTTGTAGAGTGGCTGCCTGGCGTTTTTTGCCGAAATATCAAATAAGGCCATATCGAAAGCACTCTTAATGGTACTGTTATGAGCAGCATAGCCCAGCAGGTCATTCATCCGTTCGGGGATGTCGAGTGGGTCTTTGTTCAGCCAGATCTGTGCAAAGTCTTTGGCCATTGCAATACAGGTTTCCTGTGTTTCACCAACAATCATAGGAAAAGCAGAACATTCACCTACACCGTAAATGCCTTCATCAGTATGTACCCTGATCAGTACATTTTGTGCAAAATGCATCGTTCCCGTGGCAATAACAAAGGGTTCCATCGGAATGCTGAAGCGGTATATTTCGGTGTGGGTAATCTTCATATGGCTTGCTTTACCGTAAAAGTACAACATATCTTTTTACCTTTATAGTATGAATTCTGAACCCAATCATTTAATTAAAGCTTCTTCTCCTTATTTATTACAGCATGCCTATAACCCGGTTGACTGGTTTGAATGGGGAGAAGAGGCCTTACAGAAAGCAAGAGATGAACAAAAGCTGATCCTGGTGAGTATAGGTTATTCGGCTTGCCACTGGTGCCATGTTATGGAACGTGAAAGTTTTGAGAACCATGAAGTTGCCGAAGTGATGAACCGGCATTTTATCTGTATTAAAGTAGACCGGGAGGAACGCCCCGATATTGATCAGATCTATATGCTGGCCGTACAGCTGATGACAGGAAGCGGAGGCTGGCCTTTAAATTGTATTTGTTTGCCGGATCAGCGGCCTATTTATGGTGGAACCTATTTTAAGAAAGACGACTGGATTAATATCCTGTCTCATGTGGCAGATCTCTGGGAAAATGAACCCGATAAGGCCAGACAGTATGCAGATCGATTAACCGATGGCATCAGGAATGCAGAAAGAATTGTTCCGAACATAAAGAGTGCGGAGTATACCCAGGAAGATCTAAAAGAGGTCATTGAACCCTGGAAGCGGTATTTTGATATGAGTGAAGGTGGCTATAACCGGGCACCTAAATTCCCTTTACCCAATAACTGGCAGTTTATGCTTCGTTACAGCCATTTGATGAAGGACGACGCAACACATGTATCAGTCTTGCTGACCTTGCAAAAGATGGCTTTAGGCGGGATTTATGATCAGGTAGGTGGTGGTTTTGCCCGCTATTCAGTGGATGGAGACTGGCATGTGCCGCATTTTGAAAAAATGCTTTATGATAATGGCCAGCTGATCAGTTTATATGCGGAGGCTTATTTATATGCCGGTATGCCTCTGTTTAAACAGGTGGCAGAGGAATCTATTGAATGGGTGAAAAGAGAAATGACCTCTCCGGAAGGACTTTTTTATGCCGCTTTGGATGCGGATAGCGAGGGGGTGGAAGGTAAGTTCTATGTCTGGTCTTCTGAAGAATTTGAAGTGCTTGCCGGTGGCGATCATCTTTTACTGGCTGAATATTTTAATGTGACCGAAGAAGGAAACTGGGAAGAAGAACAAACCAATATTCTGTTGCGCAGACATACGGATGAGGAGTTTGCAGAGGCGAAAGGACTCGCCGTTCCTGAATTGCAGCATAAAGTGAGGCTGTTGAAAGAAAGCTTGCTGGAGCACAGAAGCGGCCGGGTTAGACCGGGCCTGGATGATAAATGTATTACCGCCTGGAATGCAATGATGATTAAAGGTCTGGCAGAAAGTGCTAATGTATTTGGGGAACAGACCTATTATGATATGGCAGTAAAAGCGGCCGTTTTCATTTCGGATCATTTGATCACTCCTATGGGCGGTTTGTACCGCAATTATAAAAGCGGGAAAGCGAGCATCCCTGGCTTTCTGGACGATTATGCGTTTTTTATCGAAGCTTTATTATCCTTATATGCAGTAGATTTTCAAGATAAATGGTTAAATGAAGCCAAACGTTTAACGGAGATTGTTCTGGCAGATTTTTCTGATCCGGATAGCCCAATGTTATTCTATACAAGTGTGACGGGGGAGAGTCTGATTGCACGTAAGCATGAATTGATGGACAATGTTATCCCGGCTTCGAACTCTGTAATGGCGCAAAATTTACAGGCACTAGGCTTGTTTTTTGACGAACCTGTTTATTTGGATAAGGCTGCGGCGATGCTTGCTGCGGTACAGCCACAAATTAAGACCTATGGCTCGGCCTATTCCAATTGGGCGATACAATTGCTGAACGAAGTATTTGGCATCAATGAAATTGCAATAGCTGGAAATGAGGTTAAAAGTGCCCTGGAAGAGTTGAATGGCATCTATATTCCGAATAAAATTACTATTGCGGGAACAAATTCTGCACTTCCTTTGTTAAAAGATAAGCAAAGCATTGAAACAAAAATCTATATTTGCCGAAATAAAGCATGTCAGCTGCCAGTACTTTCAGTTGAGGAAGCAATAAAATTAATAAATTAAACAAGAATCTAATGAGTATTAAACCTAATACAGTAGTTTCCTTAACGTATGAATTGCATACGACTAACGAAGAAGGACAACAAGTTTTTGTAGAAAAAGCTGATGAGCAAAACGCTTTGGTTTTTTTATTTGGTGTGGGTATGATGTTACCAAAATTTGAAGAGCATTTGCTTGGAAAAAATGCAGGTGATGAGTATGGTTTTGAACTTTCTGCGGCTGATGGTTATGGAGAGATCGATCCGGGAGCTTATGCTGACCTTCCAAAAGAAATGTTTAAGGATGTTGATCTTCCTAACGTTGGAGATGTTATTCCTTTGCAGGATAATCAAGGTAACCACTTCAGAGCTGGTGTTACTGGTGTACATGAAACGACTGTTTCTGTAGATTTAAACCACCCTATGGCTGGTAAAAATTTGATTTTTGCTGGTAAGATCCTTGCTGTTCGTGAGGCTACTGAGGAAGAATTGGCTCATGGCCATGCGCACGGTGCTGATGGTCATTCAGGCCACTAGTTCTTCCCATTAAAATTATAAAAGGGCAAGCCGCTTTATCTCTGCGGATCATGAAGGATGATCCGGATGTCGATAAAGTGGCTTGCTCTTTTTTGGGTGCTTTAGCCTGCGTGTTCGAGCTAAGTGTATTAATTAATCAGCCTTCATTCCGGCACTGCATTTTTCGCATATCCCGTAGGCAGTGGTATTGATGCTGCTGGCTGTAAAGCCAGGGGGCATTTTGATATTCGGTATCTTGACGTCCAGGCAATAGATTTTCTGGCAGTTGCTGCAGTTGAAGTGCACGTGTTCATCATGGTGGTGATGTTCTGTGCAGGACGAGGAACAGATGGCATAGTTGGCCGTTCCGTTCATGTCCATGATCCGGTGAAGGATACCCTTGTCTTCATAGGTGTTTAAAATACGGTAGAGGGTTACCCTGTCTATTTCCTTTCCAAGTTTCTTTTCCAGTTCAGGTTGTGAAATTGCAACGGTGTCCAGTGCAATTTCTTCCAATACACGAACTCTTTGTTTGGTGTGCTTTAAATCGTGGTCCTTTAAGATATTTACCGGGTCTATATGCATAAGATTAGATTGATTTTCCATTGATCAGCGATATTGGCGGGGTGTCCATGGCGTTTGCATTACTGAGTTTCAGAATGCCCTTTATGGTAACGGTCTGGTAGGTAAACTTGACCGGCTCGGCAAGTTCTACCAGGACCATAACAGGTACGCCATTCTTTCCGCAGAAATAACACTGATTAATAGGTAACGTTGAGAGCATGAATTTGGTTTGTTTCATACCGTCTTTTATCGGAACAATATAGCCTTCGAGTTCGAAGGGCTTATCTGCATGCTTTTTAATCTCGGGGGTAAATACCGGGACCATCTCTTTGTTTTTTACGATTTTAAAGTTCACACTGCCGATCACCTCCCAGTTTGCAGAAATGATCTGGTCGTTGGGATCGTGTTGTGCTTTGGCTGCAAAACCGGTGAGTACGAATAATAGGAGGAGGAATTGTTTCATATCTTGTCTTTTATCTTAACTTTTGGATAGGATTTCAGAGATGTTGGATCTATAGGCCTGTATTGCGGGGATTATAGCTGCAAATATACCTATAGCAAGACCGGCAGCCAACAAATATATTTCGCTGTTCAGGAAGAGCAGTCCACTGAGCCTGGCCTGGCTGCTTTCCTGGAAATGGCCGATGATCTGTAAGCCGGCATGGCCCAATAAAATCCCGGTTAGGGTACCAGCAAAGGTTAGCATCATGCCTTCTGCAATTACAATGAGGAAGAGTTTGCTGCGTGAGGCACCAAGTGTACGCATAATGGCCAGATCGTAACTCCGTTCTTTCAGGGAATTGTACAGGTTCACAAAAACGCTGATCACTGCGATGGCCATAATGAGCAGGGCGAACCATTGTAAGGTATCCACACCTACACCAATCAGGGAAAAAAGACGGGTGCTTTCCATAGCTGGCGAAGCTGCCTGCATATTGGTAGACTGGTTGACCATTCTTGGAAACATCACCACGGACATTGGGGAACGGTACTGGATCAGTAACGAGGTGATTTCTTTGTCCTGGATTTCCGGAGTTTCTGTTTTTTTACCCGGTTCTTCAGCGCGGTGATCATCATTTTTCTTATGATGATCATGTTCTTTTTCATCCGCTGGATCATGCATTTTCCATACACTGGAGATATTGGTCAGGATCAGGTTATCGGTTACATTTCCTTGGGGCTCAAGGATTCCGGTCACTTTATAGGCATGTGCCTTATGGATGTCTGTACTGCCCGTAAGGCCATGGGCTCCATAAAATTCGTCTCCGACTTTTAAATGCTGGCTTTCGGCTACGGCTGAACCTATATTGGTTTCAAAATCCTGCTGCCAGAGTTTGCCTGCTTTTACTTTAAGACTGTAAAGGTTTACAAAACCAGAATCTGTGCCTACAATACGGGTCCCATTGTAGTTGTCGCCAAGGGCGAGCGGTACGGCACGTTTTACCCATGGATTTTGGGCAAGTTCATTTGCTTCTTTTAAGGGGATATTACCTGTTGGAAAATCGATATAATAGATGCTGCTCAGGATAAGCTGCAGGGGACTTCCCTTTGCACCAACCACGAGGTCAATATCTTTGGAATTCCGGCTTAATTTATCATTGATTTGGGTAGAGGCCAGCAGAAGTATGGTCAATATGCTGGTTCCAAAGGCAACGAGAATGAGGTTTAGGGAAGAGGACAGGGGCTTGGACCATATACTTTTCCAGCTGATCTTTAGTGGGCTCATTTCAATTCGTAAGTATGGGTGAAAGCATCTTTAACTCTTTTATCATGGGTGGCCACCACCAGGGTACTTTGGTTAAGGGCAGACTGCTGCATCAAAAGTTCAAGTACAGACTGGGCGTTTTTATCGTCAAGACTGGAGGTGGGTTCATCGGCAATCAGCAGGGAGGGCTTATTGATCACAGCTCTGGCTATAGAGACCCGTTGTAATTGTCCCTGACTCAATTGGCTTGGATAGGATTTTTTCTTAGCCGTGATGTCCAGTGATTCGAGTACTTCCTCTATTCTTTGCTGGTCTTCAGGGAGCTTTGCCAGGCTTTGCGCCAGCAGCAGGTTTTCTGTAATGGTTAAACTTTTGATCAGATGGGGGCGTTGAAAGACAATACCGATATGACGGCCCCTGTATTGGTCCAATGCTTTTGGGGAAAGTTTGTACAAGGAAACCTCGTCCATAATCAACTCGCCTGCACTGGGTTTTAAAATTCCTGTCAGAATATGAAGCAGGGTGGTTTTTCCACTTCCGGATTCACCAAGTAAAAGCCATTGACTGCCGTCGGCAATGTTCCAGTCTTTAAACCGGATCGTGTGACTGGAATGGTAGCTGTGGGATACTGTTTTTAATTGGATCATCAGGAGGCTTTTATTCTGCTTTTCAAATATTTTAAATAGATCTGCTTACTGTCCATTTTTTCATGTTTACAGCCCGGGTTTAGCATGCTGATGAAGAGAAGGAAAACGAAACCGGCAACTTTCTTATTCATGATTTGTCTTTAGAATACAAACATAGTAAATGCAATTTTATTGCATTGTTATTAATTCACTTTTAATGTAAAGTATGTGCTACATGGTATAGGTTTGCTTAGCTGGAAGGGGTGTGGCTGCATATTTTGCTGTATTTCCAGTTCATCCAATGTGCAGTGGCAATGATCAACCCACCTGCTGGTACAAGAATGGCCTCCATGGTTTCAAAAAGCAAATGACCAGATCCTATAAAGAGGAAACCCGCAACCAGTATCGCTATGGGTATGATCCGTTTGTGTTTTGGATAGGAGGTGCTTAGAGCGTAGGTGCCAATGAAAAGGGATAGGCAGATCATAGAGATCTCTACCCAGATATTCGCTAAAAATTCCAGGCCCAATAGGGGCAGGCTGGTGATTAAAAGAGGGAGCAAGGCGCAATGTATAGCGCAGGCTATGGAAGCGGTGATGCCCAGTTGATCGAGTCTGGTGGATTTTATAATAGATTTCATAGCGCAAATATAAAAGCAATATAGTTGCATTTGTAAATTAAGATGTCATATATTTGCAACTTAATTGCATGTAAAAAAAAACTGTTGAAATTAGATATGTTAATGGAAAAGAAACGATTGCCTGTTACTGTGCTCAGCGGATTCCTGGGGAGCGGTAAAACAACTTTGTTAAATCATATTCTTCACAATAAAGAGGATCTGAGGGTGGCGCTTATTGTAAATGATATGAGTGAAATTAATATTGATGCACGTACGGTTGAGAACGGACATACCCTGTCCCGGACAGAAGAAAAATTAGTAGAGATGAGTAATGGCTGCATTTGCTGTACGCTTCGGGAAGATCTGATTGCAGAAGTAGAGAAGCTGGCCAGGGAAGACCGGTTTGATTACCTCATTATAGAAAGTACAGGCATCTCGGAGCCGATTCCTGTTGCCCAGACATTTAGTTATGTGGATGAACAAATGGGGATAGACCTCAGTCAGTTTAGCCAGCTGGACACCATGGTGACCGTGGTGGATTGTTTCAATTTTAAGAATGATTTTGGTACCAGTGAGTTGTTAAAAGACAGGGATTGGGTAGAAGAAGCTTCAGATCAGCGTACGATAGTTAATCTGCTGACAGATCAGATCGAATTTGCCAATGTGATCATCCTCAATAAGATAGATCTTATAGATGAGGCTGATTTGAAATTGATTCGCGCGGTGGTTGGGAAACTCAATCCAGGGGCTACTCAAATTGAGGCTTCTTTTAGTAAAGTGGAGCTTAAGGAGATCTTAAATACTGGGTTGTTTGATTTTAACGCAGCCTCTATGGGGGCAGGCTGGATAAAGGAACTTCAATCTGTACATGAGCCGGAAACCGAGGAATATGGGATCAGTAGTATGGTGTTCCGGTCTGTTAGACCTTTTCATCCTGAACGGCTCTGGAATTACCTGAATACAGAATTTCCTCCCAATATCATTCGGACTAAAGGTTTATTCTGGTTGGCCTCCATGCCCGACTATGCCCTGAATTTTTCCCAGGCCGGCGGATCGTTAAGGATGGAAAATGCGGGAAGCTGGTGGGCAGCCATTCCCTTTGGGGAACGGATCAGTTATGTAGATTTTGTTGAGAATAAGCAGGATATTGAAGCCCGCTGGGACAAAAGATTCGGTGATCGTTTGAATGAACTGGTATTTATAGGGCAGGACCTGGATAAAGGACAACTGAACGGAGATCTGGAGCACTGTTTGCTGACGGAACCGGAAATCCTGGAATTTGAAAAAGGGTTGAGTTTCCTTAATCCTTTTGAAAAGGTATTGTAAGAAAATGGGGATGTATGAAAAGGTCTTTTTTTACCTGTTCACACATCCCCATTACGGTAAAATTATATATGCTATTTATACATTTCTGCTCTTAATGCCGCTACGTCCGCACTCGTAATGTATTCGTCATAAGTCATCATTTTATCAATTGTACCATTCGGCGTAATCTCAATGATCCTTGTAGCTACTGATTCTGTAAGCGCATGATCTCGTGACGTAAAGAGCGCGGTGCCTTTAAAATCTTTCAAACCATTATTTAATGCAGTAATAGATTCTAAGTCAAGGTGATTGGTTGGTTCATCAAACATGAGTAAATTCGCATGTCTAAGCATCATTTGGGAGAACATACAACGCATTTTTTCCCCACCCGAAAGCACTTTCACATTTTTCAACACCTCTTCACCGGAAAACAACATACGCCCCAGGAAGCTCCGTACAAACTGTTCATCCTGATCAGTACCAGAATATTCGCGTAACCAATCTACCAGGTTCTCATCTTTACCTTCAAAATAAACGGAGTTATCATTAGGAATATCGGCAGTATTGATCGTTACACCAAATTTGAACTCTCCAGTATAGTTTTTCTCACGACCAGTTAACACGTTATAAAAAGCTGTAGTTGCTAAACTGTTTTGAGATAAAATGGCAATTTTATCACCTTTATTGACCATGAAATTGATGTTCTTAAACATCACTTCCCCATTGGCACTGTGCGATAAATTTTCTACCTGTAAGATTTGGTCTCCTGCTTCTCTGCCCAGGTTATTGAATAAAATGGCTGGGTATTTTCTGCTGGAAGCTTTGATCTCCGAAATGTCAATCTTGTCTAGCGCCTTTTTACGGGAAGTTGCCTGTTTCGATTTAGAAGCATTGGCACTGAAACGCTGGATAAATTCCTGGAGTTCTTTTACTTTCTCTTCCAGTTTCTTGTTTTGGTCACTGCGTTGTTTTAATGCCAGCTGACTTGATTCATACCAGAAGGTGTAGTTACCGGAATAAATACTCATTTTGCTGAAGTCAATATCCACAATATGCGTACATACAGCATCTAAAAAGTGCCTGTCGTGGGATACAACCAATACGATATTTTGGTAATCTGCAAGGAAATTCTCCAACCAGGCAATCGTATCGATGTCCAGGTCGTTGGTCGGCTCATCCAGTAACAGGATGTCCGGATTGCCAAACAGAGCTTGTGCCAGTAGAACACGTACTTTCTGGTTACCGTCAATTTCCTTGAGTTGTTTATAATGTAAATCTTCTTTAATTCCAAGATTGCTCAGCATGGTGGCTGCATTGCTTTCCATATTCCATCCGTCCATTTCGGCAAATCTGTTTTCCAGTTCGCCTGCACGTTCACCATCTTTATCGGTGAAATCTTCTTTCAGGTAAATGGCATCTTTTTCTTTCATGATGTCGTACAATTCCTTGTGTCCCATCATCACCGTTTCAATTACCGGAAATTCATCAAACTCATAATGGTTCTGTTTTAAAACGGCCATTCTTTCTCCGGGTGTAAAAGCAACACTTCCGGTGGTTTGGTTAACTTCGCCTGAAAGGATTTTTAAAAAGGTGGATTTACCTGCTCCGTTAGCTCCGATAACACCATAGCAATTGCCATGGGTGAATTTTAAGTTAACATCTTCAAATAAGGTACGTTTTCCGTAACGCAGCGATAAATTAGAAACTGAAATCATAATACTGAAAAATAAGCCGCAAAGGTAGTTATAAATTTATAAAATGATTCTGATTCGGTAGTTTTGATCTCTTAAAATTTTAATGCTGTGACCAAAAATGAACTGATAGAAAGACTGAGTGTGTCTATGGAGAGCCGGATGGTAGATATTCTTACCACCATTGCAGAGGAAAGATTCCTGGTTAAAGACCCTGATGGCCATTTTACTATTGATGATCTGATAGAGCTTACTTTCTTTTCAAAAAAGGACGTCGCTTTTCGATTTGCCTGGATCCTGGAATATAGTTTTGTAAACTATCCTTGCATTGGGCCGCATCTGGATCATTTCCTTAGTGGCTTTGCAAGACAAGATAATCCATCCTGTATGCGTCATTACGGAAAGATTGCAGCGTTTTTTACGGGTAAGAAGGTCATTGGTCTTTCTGAAAGACAATTGGAGGAAACGGATTTGGAACCACTGGTGGATACTTTGTTCGCCTGGTTGATCGATGAACAGGTTCTGGTGGCCACAAAGGTGCACTGTATGCAGGCGCTGGCGAATCTGGCCCCAAGATATCCCTGGATTAAAGACGAACTGCTGCAAACAATTTATCATCTGGAAGATAAGGAGAGTATTGCTTTTTTTGGCCGGGCCAAACAGGTAAAAAAACAGCTCGCAAAGATGAAGATATGAAACAATGACGGGAGGCAAACAATTAAGCCCGGATAAGTGCTATTTTTGCTCCGTATTACACGTATAAAAAGGTTCATGGAAAAAGAGATAGATATATTAAATGCGATTATCAAAAGGAGGAGAAGTATTTTTCCAATCAGTTACACCAATCAGGAGATACCGGTAGACGTAATCCGCCAGATTTTAGAGAGTGCCAATTATGCGCCGACTCATAAATTAACAGAGCCCTGGAGATTTGTTGTGTTTAGAAATGAAGGAAAATGGAAATTAGGAGAGCAGCTTGCCCGCTTGTATAAAGAAAATACACCTGCAGCTTCTTTTCTCCAGAAAAAATACGATAGTATCACTGAAAAAGTGAGACAGTCGAGTTGTGTTATTGTGATCAATGCACAGTTGAATCCCGACAAACTTCCGGCCTGGGAGGAGATTGCTGCCCTGGCCTGCGCAGTGCAGAATATGGCATTGACAGCAGAGGCGCTGAATGTGGGGGCTTACTGGAGTTCTCCCGAAATGATTTCAGACTTAGGTGATTTTCTGCAGCTTGGCGAAAATGAAAAGTGCTTTGGTCTTTTTTATATGGGGTATCATAATGAAGAGGCCCGACCTGCAAAAAGAACGCCTATAGAAAATAAGGTAAGGTGGGTAGAAGAGTAAAATATGGATCAGATCAAAGAGAAACTGTATCAGCTTTGTGCTGATTTTATTGAGCAAAGGATTCATACGGCAGAAACTGCCTTGCTTCAGGCTCAGGAGGCCAGCAATGATGATACCAAAAGCAGTGCGGGGGACAAGTTTGAGACCACCAGGGAAATGATGCAGCAGGATATTACCAGAAATAAAAGTTTATTATCGGACGCGAAGCAAAATTTACAGCTCCTTCATTCTATAAAGGATGTTCCGGTTAGTGAAGCCATAAGAAACGGCAGTCTGGTATATACATCCAATGGTGTTTTTTACATTAGCATCAGTGCCGGACAGTTGAACCTGGAAGGACAAGTCTATTTTGCGATATCTGCAGCGTCACCAGTGGGGAAGCTGATGACTGGGAAAAAAGTCAATGAGCTATTTAGTTTTAACCAAAAGGAATACCAGATCAAGGCTATTGTTTAGTCAGTAATTCATAAAAAAGGCGGAACTCGTTCCGCCTTTTTTATGAAAGTTCTAAAAGTTTTAGAAGCTGTTTTTTATGCTGTTGTGCAGGGTTTTTGGACTCCAGTAACCACTGGCAATAATCCTTCTAACTGTGTATAACGGATCATTCTGGTCGCGTTTGTCAGCCAGGGAGAATGCCATTCTGAAACCTCTTTTTTTCAATTCAGGGAAACCAGCAGCATTCCATAAACCGAAAGGATAAGCAAATTCGGTCATTTTTTTACCGGTGATTTCTTCCAGTTTTTTAGTTGGTTTATCCAATTGTTCTTCCCAGTCTTTGCCCTGGTATTTTTTGAAATTTTTATGGTCGTAAGTGTGGCTTCCAATAATATTACCTGCGTCAGAAAGTTGTTTGATCTGTTCCTTGGTCATATAGTCTACAAATTTGCCTTTTCTGCCAATGGAAACAGTCATGATAAAATAAACGGCTTTGAAGCCATATTTTTTTAAAGTCGGTGCTGCTATAGTGAATTGGTCCATGTCGGTATCATCAAAGGTAAACATGATGGGTTTGCTTGGAAGTGCTGCACCGGTATTCAGATAAGCATACAACTGATCTGGCAGGATGGAATGGTATCCGCTGTCGGCCAGCATTTTGACCATGTCTTTAAAGTTTTGTATCTGTACAATATAATCTTTACCAACTTTTCCATCGGTAGGCTTCCAGTCTCTGATTTGATGAAAACACAGAACAGGGACCTGCTTGCGTGCTAAAATGGTTTTGGCATCGGCCGGTTTTATCTTGGATACATCGATTTTTTGTCCCTCTACCGGAGCAGAGGCAGCCGGTTGTGTTTGTTCAGTACTGTCTTTTGTGGTTTGAGCACCTGAATTTGTTTGTGATTTTGACTGGCATCCCGCTGTTAAAATAACTGCAGCGGCTGCAATAGTTAAGAAATACTGCTTCATGTATATAGATTTGCTACAAATCTATAAAGATATCTTATTTATTACAATTTCGCCGCTCAAGGCTCTTAATAATTCAATAATTTAGGCCTTTTATAAATTATTCTAAATGAAGAAACTCTACTTTTCGGCTTTGTTTGCATTAACGGCTTTGCAATACGTTTCAGCGCAAACCAAAACATTCACTTTAACGGAGAAAACTACTGATCCACCAAAGGCAAACTATCAGCTCGCCTCCAGATTTTCACCTAATAAATTGAAAAAAATCGTTTACTCTACCACAGTTGATCCGCATTGGTTAAAGCTAAGCAATCGTTTCTGGTATGTTTATGAGACACCGAACGGTAAACAATGGTATCTGGTAGATCCTGCAAGCAGGACGAAGAAGCCGATATTCAATCTGGCCAACCTGGCTGCGGAAATCACCAATATAATGAGGGATCCATTTGATGCACAGCATTTACCTATTGAAGAGATTAAATTCTCTAAAGATGAGAAGAGCATCACTTTTGAATTGAAGAGTACAATTGATGAATTGAAAAAAGACAGAAAAGATAAAAAGGATGCAGATTCTATGCAGAAGAAGATCTTTTCTTTCAATTATGATATTGCTTCGGCCAAACTGACGG